>NZ_JCAQOZ010000001.1:0-2850 GCF_059567945.1 Paraburkholderia sp. BGA-UO-ETr-F12
GTTGTCGACAAACGGTCTCCAGTCTGTTGATGTGCGCGGCCGCGGCGGTCCAACCCAGCGCTCGCGCGGGGTGGGTCTGCGCAGAAATGCCCTGTAGTCAGTTGCATCCCGCGTGGTCAGGGACGACAGGGCCTTGCCGCGGGCAACAATGGCCCAGAGGATCAGCCGTTCGGCTTCCTTACGGTAGGCGCGCTGCGTGGCCGGGGATTCGTGCAACGCAAGCCATGCCTGGACGGCGTCGTAATCGTTGTCGACGCCCAGGATACAGGTCGACAGCGGTGCGCGGAACACGCCTGCGGATCCGTCAACCTCATGCGGTAGCCGGAGTTGCTCCCATGGCGTCACGACTGACTGCCGGTCGGCGACGATCAGTGCGCGAGCCCGCTCCGTGAGTGCTGGATGCGCGACAAAGAATGCCTCGATCCGCTTTGCACTGGCCGGGCCGAGCCCCGGAACGGCACTCCACCACTGACGACGGCGGGGAATCCTTACCGTGAGATCAGCCAGGGTCCGGATGCCCGCCGCGTGCAGGACACGGACAGCGCGATCCGGCAACCAGCGCGTAATGTCATCCCCGATATGCGGCGTCGGTAAAGGCAGCGTGCGCAACGTTTCGACTGCCTGCGTGGTGGCACGGGCATGATGTCTGCGCTTGTGGGCCTGGCATTCGAACAGCGTCGCCAGATCCGCCCGCTGCCGGCTGCGGGCGTAAAGCGCAAGCTGCCGGCGGATCTGGCCGATGACGCCGCGTGCAGACTGCCCCTGACCGAGCCGGTCCCGCAGGTACCGGCTGGCCGCGTCACGCGAAGATGCGCCTTCGTACCAGGCGCGCAGCGCGGCAAGCGCGTCGGCATCGGGAAAATCGTTCGGCATGTCGGCGGCGACCGGGTTCGGGAGACGCGTTTTCATGACATGGAGTTTAGTCCAGAAATGTCAATACAGAGATAATAACTGTTATCTCTGTACCGATCACGAAAGACGTCCCGCCAGGATTTTTCACGATGATTTTCCGGCTTAGATCGCCTGCAGGGCGCGACTCAAAAAGTCCGCGTGCACAGAGGTTCCGGAGGCCAGAAAGCGAATCTGCTGCCGCACGGATTCGGGATCGACGCCAGCGTGTTCCGCTGCCTGCAGCGTGGCGCGGCTTGCATCGAGCACATCGACACCTGTGATCTCGTAGCCGTAGCCCATCGAGATCCAGTGCAACGCCGCGAGACCGGCGGCCATGGCGAATCCCGGCTGCTTCTGCGCAAAGTCCCTGGCCGCGCGCGTCAACGTCCGGGGGTCGGTCGGGCTGGCATTGGCCAGCTTGATGGCCTGGTTGAACAGGCCTGCGTCCTTGGCTGCCGCGAACCACTTCCCTGGCTCGCCCGGCGACGCAGCAACCAGGTCGCTCAGGATGGTCTCTTGCGCGATGTGCGGATACTTCTTTGCGATGGCACGGAAAGTTGCCAGGTAGGTGGTGCCCTGGTTCGCTTCGCATGCATAGCGCCGGTATGCCTCGTCGGCAAGACCCGATGACAGCAGGATCGCCTCGCAAGCTTTCGCAATCTGCCCGTCCGGGCTGTTGAGGCCGCGCGTGTTTTCCGCGTAGGCCACGGCTTCAGCCTTTCTGCCCATCGCAAGCAGTGCCTTGACGCCCCAGCGTCGGTAGTGCCACATCTTGAACGGAGCGCGGTCCACCAGTGCGATCAGCTGCGCATGTCGCCCAGCTGCATATAGCGAAGCCAGACAGATCGGTGTCCCCGCAAAATATCCCCCGGGCCCCTCGGACCAGACGTGCTCGACGAGATCAATAAACCTGTCGGCCCACTCGCTGGCGATTTCGGGCGTCACGCAGAGTGTGTCCCATTCGTCCGACAGACCTTCGATATAGGGGACGCCCTGATCCTGAATGGCTTCCCATAGCCGCTCGAGCCAGGCCTGGCGCGTGACTGTGTCGACCTGTGCGCCAGCAATGACCGGGACCAGTGTTTCGATCGCACGATTCACGGCCGTGCCGATCGCACCTGACGACCCGTCGACGTGTTCCAGCGCGGGCGAAACTTTCTCCAGAAATTTCACAGCGCCCTCTGCCGCAAGCACTGTATCGCCGCGCGCCACCTGCCGGATCTCCGCGAGCGCTTCCTTGATACGCTGGATCGGTACGTCCGAGCGCCAGCCGAAAGCGTGGCGCCGGAAACGCTGGGCGAACTGCCACTTGTACGAGGCAGGCTTCACAGTGGTTCGTCCGTTTCGGATCGCAGATCCTGCAGGGGGCGCAAGGCGAGAATCATTTTTTCGAGCACCATGATCCAGTCCTCGAGTTCCTCGATGGTGCAATCAGCCTGTTCGACCAGCGTAAGGTCATCCGTCGAGCACGACAGGCTCGCGCCATTGATAACGGTATGCGCCATGGCGTGCAGGCGCAGAAGATCGTCACGCAAACCATCGGGCTCGCAGCGGGCGCGGATGGTGTCGAAAAGATCCACGGCCTGCTGGATGACGGTCGTGTCGTATCGCTGCTGCAATGATTCCAGCGCGTCGGCATCGACGATGCCATAGGGAGTCTCAAGGTCGGGCATGGGATCGGGATCTCCGCAGGGAACGGACCGGGCCGGCGAACAGGTGATCGTGTATCCACCCCTCGACGTGTCCAAAATCCAGTTCGTACCTGCCAAAACGTTTCAGGTTGCTGGTGAGGTAGGGACTGAGGAATCCAATGTCGTCGGGATTGACCTCAATGCCCTCATTCACCATCGATCGCAACGCCTGCATCATGTCCACCGTGTTCTGCAGGATCGCGGCCGAAGCCATCAGGTCGTTGTAACGCAGGCGTTTCTGCTGCTCGTCCGGGTCATTGACTGGCAA
>NZ_JCAQOZ010000002.1:0-29855 GCF_059567945.1 Paraburkholderia sp. BGA-UO-ETr-F12
GAGGCAGTTTGCGCAGGCCTTTACTGACTGATTCCGTTATTCCAAAACCAACGGAAACCTCGTCACCCTTATAACCTCAAGGCTTATGATCGCAATTCGACCGAATCTTGGTCAGGGGCCTACAAGGGCGATGCGTTCGCCGGCGCGAACCGGGAGTTGAAGGCATCGATCCTCGAGGCGATACTCACACGCAACATCACGCGCCATGACGACTTCAGGGCGCTGCTGGCCGAGTACGGCGACACGCGCACGCGCAACGCCGGGCGTGAAGTCGAGTATGAAAACGTCAAGCCGCACGACGCGGCAAAGGGCGTCAATCTGAAAGAGTACGTGTTTTCGCGCGAGTTTATCGAGCTCGATGCGGACGCCAAGCGCGACGCGCTCGCATCGGACATCCACGCCAAGTACATCGAACCCGGCGTGCCGCGCGAGACGCCGGCCGCGTATGTTGAACTGCTGAACGAGTGGCATGCGGTGCGGGCGCGGGAAATCAAGTATCTGAACAGCGGCAGCAGCTTTTACGAAACCTACCGGAAGGCATCGCCGGACGAGCAGCGGCACCTGCTCGCCCACCGTGAGACGCGCTTCTATCAACGCACTGGAGGACTGGATGAACGCGGAATCGAAGAACGTAGCGAACGACGCAGCAGCCGTGGACCCGGAAACTGGCGAGATTGGCGGGGGCTGGGAAGAGCTCGCGGCCACGGGCGGGAACCCGGAGCCGGAGGAGCGTCAGAGCGGGGGCAAACCAGCTGGGAAGCGCTCGAACGCGAACACGAAGAAATCACCAGGCGGTGGCGAGCCGGAGCGGATCGTGACTTTGACGCTCGTTTCGATCGATCCGGCCCGGCGCCCCAATCCTTCGACCGTGTGCGAGGTGTGCCCGGCAGCGGTCTGGATGGCGACGCCGCTCGACGTCAAATGCTTCTGCCGCCTGATGCATTACTGGAGCTGGGAAACCAGCAAGCCGAACGAGTTGACGCATTGCGATGGTCTGGCGATCGCGAGCGAGAAGGAGGACTGACAGGGGAGCGCGATGCGCCGAGCTGGAGATCCATCGCGGCGCGGATGTACACGGCGTATCAGCAGGCTGATCCGGCTGAGAGGGCGAGACTTGTAGCGACCAGCGCGGAGAAGTTCGAGCGCAAGACCTTCGGAATGAATCGGGCGCTCGGCGGTGGCAGGATGCCGCGAGAGTTCAAACAGGACCGGTCGCCTCGAAGTATTTCGGATATCCAGTCGTTCGACGCGATCGCGTCGATGCCGTTCGGGTCCGTGACGTTGGCGGCGGGTCGTGACCGGATCACATTGCCAGGCATCGACGCGTTTGAGCGGCCACTGTATCCATTCGACGCTGGCGACGGGCTGTCCGATACCTATGGACAACCGCCCGGAACGATGGAGGCGCCGCGCAACTGGCCAGATGCTGGCAGGTCTGCGGGGCAGTCGTTCAATGCCCGCGCGAGAGCATCGACCGGACGCGAAGCCGATACGGTGCTCGACCAGTTCGCGCGTGATCTGGACGAAACGAGATCCGTTCGGGCGGACCGCGAGCGGGCCGAGTTTGCGGAAATCCGCGCGACGCTCGATGCGAGCCGGCTGCTCGCAGCCCTTGCGCACTCGCACGGTCTGATCGTCGAGAAATACCAGGTCGGCAAGGGCCGCGACGGTGCCGACCGGATCAAGGCAGGCTCGCGCAATCTCAATGTCTCGGACTTCCTGACGAAGGAAATGAATCTGTCGTGGACCGACGCGGCGCAGCTGCTGCGCGATACCTATCGCGCGCAAACCGGACGGGATCCGGCGCATGCTCCGCGGCGCACACCGGAGCGCGATCTGTGGGCGGAGTTTCAGGCGTGGCGCGCGGCGTACCGCGATGCATTGCGCAGCGAATGGACCACGCAGGGCCGGCACGAGACGGAGCGACGGACGGCCATCAAGTCAGCGTTCTACGGGAAACGCAGCGCGATTGCCGACCGGACAGATCTATCGCCGGCGCAACGCAAGGACGCGCTCTCTGCTGCACGCGTTGGACGGCTTGAAGCCGAGGCGGCGTTGCGGGAGCAGGTCGCCCGCGAGCGCGACGCGTTGAAGGGCGCCGCCCGGCGGTCGTTGACGGACCAGTATCGCGACTTCCTGCAGGAGCGCGCGCAGGCGGGCGACGAACGCGCGTTGCGCGAGCTGCGGCGCATGCAACGGCTGCGGTCGGAACTCGCGAGGACGGCAGACGAGACACGCACGGTGGCGTTCCGACCGGCAGATGCCGGCGAGCCGAACGAACTCATCTATCGTGGACCGTCGATCACTTATGAAGTGCTCGTCAACGGTAACGTGGATTACCGCAAGGATGGCGCCGCGCTGTTCGTCGACGAGGGGCGAACGCTGCGCCTGTGGGATCAGGAGCGTGACGCGCTGGAGATCGCGCTGCGGTTCGCACAGCAAAAGTTTGGCTCGTCGCTGACGCTCACCGGTCCGGAGGCATTTCAGGCGGCCGCCGCGCGCGTGGCAGCCGAAACCCGGATGCACGTCGAGTTTGCCGATCCCGAGCTCGAGCGTATCCGGCAGATCCGGCGAGCGGAGCTCGATGCCGAGGCGGCTGAGCGTCGGGCGGCGCAGCGCGATACCGATCGCGAGCGTGACGCTCATGAGCGTGAACGGCTGCGCGATATACTGCGCGCGCCAGAACCAGAACCGGGCGGGGCCGACGCCGGACCCGGCAATGACGATCGCGAGGACCCTGAGGTACCAGACGGTCCGGATGCTCCGGAGCGTGGGCCTGACATCGACCGATAAGGAGGAAACAAATCATGGCGCGGTATGGCATCGTTGCCCGGGCGGAGATCGCACGGCAAGTCATCTTCAGCGGGACGCCGTCACAGGTCGTGAACCTGCCGGCATTCATCAAGTGGCTCGTTGTGGCCGCACTGATTGTCGCTGGCTACGTGTTCGCGCTGAACCGCTGGCCGGTGCCGTGGTTCGCGCCGGCGATCGCGCTGCTGCTTGTCGGTCTTAGCGTGCTGCTGGTGTACCTGCAAACGGCCTTTACCGAGATCATCATCGATACCGAGCGCATCACGTGCCGGCAGGGCATCCTGAACCGCCGTGTGTCGAGCATCGAGCTGTTCCGGATACAGGATGTCACGTCAGTTCATCCGTGGTGGCAACGCCTGTTCGGTATCGGCGGGGTGGTCGTGATGACGAGCGATTCGAATAACCCGGTGTGGCGTCTGCCGGGCATGAAGCACGCCGAGCAGCTACGCGACGAGCTGAACCGCGCCGCGATCGCGCTGCGCGATATCAAGGGCGTTCGCGAAGTAAACATGGGTCGCGTCTGACTACGGTTCTGTGAGCGATGTACGTTCCGTTCCAGTTGCGGATCGCGCAGGTAGCGCAACGTGTAGATGCTGCGGATGAGCTTGTCGAACTCGAAGATCGCGCGCCGTGTCGGATTCGGCGCGGTGTAGGTGCACAGCTTGCGGATAAGTGTAACGACTTGCGTTTGAATCCGGCCTTGCTTGCAATCGACGCGATTTCCTGCTCGCAATAACTGCAACTGACGGAGCGCGCGTGCTCGGATTATCTGCAACCGTGCTTGCATTCGGCCGTGCGGGCTTGCATTCCATCGCCGCGTGCTCACATTATCTGCAACTCACTGACAGCAGGTCAGCATGGCGACGAGAAGCGGCCGATCCTCAATCTCTGAGGCTACGACTTTTCTATTCGGCATCTACATCGTCGCGTTCGCTGTACTCTGGTTGGCGCCGGAAGGCCTCGGATAGCGTGACTTTGGGTGTCCGGGCCAACTTCTTGTAAGAACCCTGCGCGTTGAGCTGTTGAGCGTTCGGATCGAAGCGATAGATATGCCGAAGAATACCTTCAAGTTCGCGAATTTCCTCCGCGCGGACGTTGGGCCATACAACGAATACTGAACAACAATCCCAGTAATCGCTCTTGCGCCGACGGTGAGCACGCAAGCGCCCCTTGATGCCAGTGGCCGACATGCCGACATAGACCACGTGCCTATACGGCTTCCGAGGGTTGCCCGAGTCCGCTGTCCGATATAACACATAGATTCCTCGCAGCCCTCTTGGGATCGCGTCGATATCGGCGATGGGGATCAGTTCGTTCTTCTGCTCGATAAGCCGAAGAGGGTCGACCCGCCGGCTTCCCCGTTGTGCTGGAACGTCCACTTGTCGCTCTCGTTATATTATTCCGCCGCCAAGCACGTGCCCTTTGGAAGGGCTTTTCGAGCATCCACCTCCGGCGCTACCCAACGATGGCGTGCCCGTGAATGGCGGTTGTTGGCCGTCTACCGACTGTCGCAAACGGTAGCATCATTTGCGTGACTTTCTCCGCGCAACTCAGCGCCGTGTGCACGGATCGCAGCGATCAACTCTGCTGGCGTGATCTCATAGCGTACCTCACGATGGATGCCTGGCTTGCGCGAATCCACGTCGATGAGCAGCACGCTCCTGCCGTCGGGCGCGGCTTCGAGCCGCACGGTGCGACGCACGCACTCAGTCAGAGCATCGCTGTCGACCAACAGATTGACGGTGCCATGAGCGCCTTTGTGAGAAGTAGTCATCGGTTGAGGCTCCTGAAAAGGCTCACCAGCCGCCCCCGCAAAAGCTCAACGTTTGAGTGGTCTGGCCTGTGTGCGCCGAACTCAGTAGTCCGGCTTTGATAGGGTCTATCCAATATGGCATCAGCTCGCCTCGGCGGGCTTTTTTCATGGCACACGCAAGGACTCGATACTGAGCATCGGTTAAGACAACCGCGATTTTTCCCCCACCATCCATTTGGGCAGCCGCCAGAACAGCCGGTGCAATCGACTTCTGACATTCCGTTCAGTCGTCTTCGGAAAATGACAGACAGACAGCCCGCAAGCGGAACAAGCCAAACACGACATCGCTGTACGCGCACGCCGGTAGTCGAGCGGATTCGCGTGTGGTCGGCAACGCTTGCCGAAGCGGTCACAGGGGCGTGACGTTCCTTAAACAAGCGATTGTGCCGTCTGCGCATCATCGATGCGCACGCGATAGCGATGAGGCGTCCACGATCCCCATTTCGCTTCGTAGATAGCCCGATTGGTCTCGAACAACATCCGCTTCCTTTCCTGGCCGAGCTTATTAAATGAAGCGGACAAATGGTGGTGCACGAACACATCTTCGGCGCACGCGACGACAAGGCCCGCTGCCTGGACGCACCGGCAATAGTCATCGTCTTCAAAGAAACCGACGCCGTAGTCTTCGCAGATTGGACCGCAGCGTTCATAGGTGGAACGCGGCAACATTGCGCAGAAGAAGGCGACCGTATTGAGCTCGAACCACCTGCCCAGATTCGACTGGGTGATTTCCTCAGCCTCGTGGTGCATTGCGTCCAGCGTGGTATAGCGCGTGTCGACCCGCGCCTCGTTGCCAATGTTGTTGGTCAGCGGTCCCAGGATACCGATTTCAGGCGCATTCCGGAAGTGATTGACCATGCGCCGGGCCCAGCCACGCGTGACGACCGTATCGTTGTTCAGAATGACCAGATAGTCACCGCTCGCTGCCGCGAGGCCCTGGTTGTTGCCGGCCGCGAAGCCGCGATTGTCGCTATTGAGAACCAACTTGACGTTCGGGCGAGATGCAGCCCACGACGACAGATACGCAGGCGAACCATCGCTCGACGCGTTGTCGACAACGACGATCTCCAGATCGACATCGTCGCTGTACGTCTCCAGACTGTCGAGGCAGTCCTTCGTCAACGCGAGATTGTTGTAGGTCAACACGATCGCGCTGACTTTCGGACGAGGTAACGCTTCGATTGCCTGCCGGAATGTTTGAACGCGGTGCGCCCAGGTCTGTCCCGCAGCGAAAGCCTTGCGGCGATCGATCACTTCGGTGCTATCGGGCAGCACCGTCATCGCCTCACGCAACTTTTCGACAAAGCCTTCGTGGGTGTCGGCCAGCCTGACGCGTTCGCCAAATTGTGCCATTTCCGGCAAATCGATCGAGACGACGGAACGCCCAGCCCCCAGATACTCATAGACCTTGACTGGATTGGTCGCGAGCGTTAGCGGAATGACCCTGAAGGGCAACATGCAAATGTCGAACGCGTACAGGTAGTAAGGCAGCCGCGCGTAAGGCACTTCGCCGGTCATTTCGACGTTCGCGAACGCGCTTAGGCGTGCGCCCGCACCGGCGGTGTCGGCTCCGACCAGCAGCACCAGTGCGTCGGGAAAGGCCTGCGCGACGCGCGCGACGAGATCGGCATCGAACCATTCTGCAATGGCACCGTAATAGCCGATTATCTGACGGCCACGCGGGTCAATATAGCGTTCGGATGGCGCATTGCAGAAATCGGCGTATTGCCCCGCGTTCCGGATCACCTTGACATGCTGATTGTATTTGCGGGCGTGATCCTCGAGCCACGACGAGGTCGCGACCAGCAGATCGGCGCGCCTCATCATCCGCTCTTCGAGGTCGAGCAGCTCCTGCGGTACATTGCCGAATCCTTCGTGATGGTCCATGCAGTCGTACGTCACACATTCAGACTGCATTTGCGTAGCGATCGGATACCAGTAGCCGTGCTGCACAAGCGAATACGAGCGATCAGTGCCGCTCCATTGACGGAAGAGCTTGATCCCAGCCAGGATCTGCGTGGTGGCTTTAGCCGTCGGCGCTGCAAAATAAATCGCCGGCGCACCGCTGACCTTCAGCTTGACCTGATACAGCGGCAGAGTGTCGTCCAGATGCTCGACCGAGAAGCCAGGCTCCTTCGAGTCTTCGAAGTGATTGGAGAAAAAGTACACGCGGTGACCCGCCCGCGCGAATTCACGCGCAAGGTGCTGCGGCCGCTGAATTCTGAAATGCCAGTCGATAATGCTGAATACGAACACGTCTGCCAGGGCACGTTGCACCCGTGGTGCATGCGCAACCACGACCGCGTTGGCGGGTGCGCTTGCGATTCCGTCAGGGAACGATGTCGTGCTTAACGGGAGAACCGCCCGCCGCTTCAGATGCTTGGGGATATACGTCAGCGACCGGTAAGCGACGCTGCGGACGCCGCCATGCACGTAGGCGTAGTTCACATCCCGAAGGCGGCCTTTCATCCAGTCAGGGGTGCCACGAATCGCTCGCAGCGGGGCAGTCATCCGCCAGCTCTTGGTCGCAAGCAAGGTCTTGACCTCGGTCATCAGTGCCTGCTCGCGGTACTGAAGGAAATGAACGCGTTCGCTATCCTGATGGGCGGCTGCAACCAGCATCGCGTTTTGTTTAGTGAGTTGTCGTACCTTGCCAAGCTCTTCGTCGAGCTCGACCAGTAGCGCAGCTGTTTTGGCCTCGGACATGACCACGCGCGCTTCTGAAGCAGTTAACTGCGCCGTCGAAGTATCCGCACGAGACTTTTCGTCGTCGAGCCGAGCTTGCATCGATTCTGCGTGCGACTGTGCCAGCCGGCATTCCTCGCGCGCTGCTTTGAGCTCGCTGGCATGGTGCGCTTCTGAAGCAGCTAACTGCGCTGTCGCAGTATCCGCACGAGACTTTTCGTCGTCGAGCCGAGCTTGCATCGATTCTGCATGCGACTGTGCCAGCCGGCATTCCTCGCGCGCTGCTTCGAGCTCGCTGGCATGGCGCGCTTCTGCCAGTGCAAGCTGCTGTCGCAACGCCGCAGTCTCATCGGAATGATCCGCGTCGTATAAGCTGGCGTCCGCGAGCGTGAAGCGTTGAGTGGCGAGCTGCGTGGTACGCGCGTACACCAGCAGAATCTGGTCGCCCGGCCAGTAGCTCGGATCCCTGAACCGCGTATTGACGACTGAACGGTGCACGAGCGACCAGGCGGCATTGGGCGAGACCGGAATGTTGATCGCGTCGAACGTCACCTCGTGCTCGGCATGCCGCTCGAACTCGCGGTACGGAAGCAGCAACACGATGAACTTGGACGCGTAGTCCGCGATTTTGTTAAAGACATTCCATGGGTCCGCGAAATGTTCAAGCGTGTTCGACGAAAAAAGAACGTCGAAAGCCGGGCGGTTCGGCGCGTCGAGCAGGTTTTCGTGAGAGAACTTGATGCTGTTGTATTGCTGTTGCGCGCTCTCGATGGCGGGGCTGGAGAAATCGATGCCGGTAATGTCCCATGACAGCATCTGCGCAAGCATTTCCGTACCGTCACCCTGCGCGCAGCCCCAGTCGCAGACGGTCAGATTATTCCAGCGCACCGCATGCACGAGCCATTCGGGCATCGCCTCGATCGCGACGCGTGCGAAGAAGCGGCTCTGCTCTCTGCCTCCGTTCGCTTCCCAGTCTGTCACGAAGCGTCGGTCCCAGTAGGGATTGCTATTCATATTTTCTTGGTGGCTCATGCGAATGTCCGTTTTGCTAGCGGTGCCGCTTGCGCGGAATCGATGACCTGCTCCACATCCAGTAGGAACGTCCCATACAGCTTTTCCTCGACGAGCGACGTGAAGTAGTGAGCACCTTCGATGTACTCGTAGTACTGGGGCATGACGCTGGTCCGATCTTCTAGTGCGACGGCCAGGAGGTAGTTGCCGCTATTGAGTCTGTTTTTCAATCGGAATCGCACAAAGGCAACGTCGGCCGCCTGCGCGAAGTCGATCGCCTTTTGATCCCAGGTGGTCGACACGATCAGATCCGTACCTCGCAAATCCTTCAGCGAGAAAGCGACACTCAGGGTCGTTCGGTCTGCATTCGCCGGCGGACGGACCCTGACCCTCACTTCGATATCCTCGCGGGCCATGAAGGTTGACGCGCGTTCGCCACGGGCGTTGTAGATACCCGCTTCTAGGATCGATCCGATGTGACTACCCCAATGATTGATCGGGTGATGCATCGCCATCAATTCCAGGGCGTCGTTCGTGGTGGCGTCCTGCTCCGGTTGCAGGGATGGCTTCTCGCTTACCGCGACCGGGCTTTCCTGTGCGGGCGCCGTGTCATTGACGTCGTCGCTTTCTTCGACCTCGAACAGATACTGGTTGTACTGGGCCGTCACGGAAAACGCGTCGCCCAGCATCCGGACCTCACCCTTATCCAGCCAGAGAGCGCGTTCGCACAGCGTTCGAACCGCCCCCACGTCGTGCGACACGAACAGGATCGTGACGCCTTTTGCCTGCATCTTCTTGATGCGGTTCAGACACTTGGCCTGGAAGCGCGAGTCGCCGACCGCGAGGGCCTCGTCGACAATCAGGATCTGCGGATCGACGTGAATCGCGACGGCGAACGCGAGGCGCACATACATGCCGCTGGAGTAGGTTTTCACGGGCTGGTCGATGAAGTCGCCGATTTCCGCGAACGCCTCGATCTCTGGAAAACGCTCATCGATCTCAGCGCGTGAAAGACCCAGCACGGCGCCGTTCATATAGACGTTCTCGCGCCCAGTGAAGTCGCCGTTGAACCCGGCGCCCAATTCCAGAAGCGCTGCGACCCGCCCGTTCACCTCAATGCGGCCCGACGTCCCGCGAAGGGTGCCACACAGAATCTGCAGGAGCGTCGATTTGCCTGAACCGTTGCGGCCGACAATCGCACAGGTCTCGCCGCGCCGGATCGTCAGATCGATATCGGTGAGTGCCCAGAACTCGCTGAATCCTTTTTGTCGGCGCGGCGCGATCACATGCTTCAAACGTTCCAACGGTGTGTGGTAAACAGCGTAACGCTTCGATAGACCCTCAATTCGAATTGCCACATCGTCATTGACCACGCTGCCGGTATGTGTCGTATTTGACTCAGAGTACATCGGCAAATCCATCCCGTGCGCGTTGGAACCAGGCCAGCGACAGCCATGCGAAAGCCATGCTTGCCGCTGTGTACATTGCAAGCGTTCCGAAGTCTGGCATGGCGCCGTCAATCATGACTCTACGGGCTTGCTGAATGATGAGCGTTAGAGGGTTGATGAGCAGCAACGCCTGAAACGGCTTGGGTAGCGACTCGATTGCGTAAAAAATCGGGCACAGGAACATGATGACGGAGGTCAATACACCGATGACCTGACCGATATCGCGCACATACACGCCGAGCGAACTGATGATCCAGCTGACGCCGACCGCCATGAAGATCAGGGGCACGAAGATCAACGGTACGAAGATGAGCGTCCAGTGAACCGTGCCATAAACGAACGCGGAAAAAACCGTCCAGACTACGAGGCTGATGCCCGCATGAAAGAGTGAGGTTCCAACAGTCATCCATGGAAGCAGCTCCAGCGGAAAGGCCACTTTCTTGACATAGTTCACATGGCCGCCAATGAGCATGGGTGCGCGGTTGAGGCACTCGGAAAAAAAATTGAATACGATGAGACCGGCAAACAGCACGACGGAAAACTGGAGGCTGTTCGCCGCGCCGGACCATCGCGCATGCAGGAATATCCCGAACACCACGGTGTACAGGGACAGCATCAGGAGGGGGTTCAAAAATGCCCAGACCGTGCCGAACAGGGAACCGCGGTAGCGGCCCGCAATATCGCGGCGCACGAGCTGGAGCAGTAGCTGGCGATGAGTGAACAGGTCAAGCAGTACTCTGCTGAGGGCCGCGCGATGCTTGAATTCAGCGCCGTTCTTGATAAAGCTGATTTGGCTCATTGATTCGGTAGGATTGGGCGGTCCGGCGTGGATTGAAGTGAAGGAGCGACAGCCTTATCGTGCGCGTGTCGCGTGGCCGGTGCGATGGCTACCATCCGCGAACGGATCAGGATAGGCTCAAAGCGCCTGTTCCAGTCTACTTCGGCACGGAATGACGCAATTGCCTCCGGGTTGACGGTGGTTGCCCGGGCCTGTTCCCACAAGCGCGGCCAGTCGGATTCCCGCGAAATGTGCGTCACGCCTTCCGTATGCTCGCGAGATTTCATTTCACCAAAGGCAGTCGACCAGACCGGTACGCCCATGCTCCGATATTCATAGAACTTGATCGGGTCGACACCGGACGTCAGGTCTGTGATCCGGAAGGGAATTAGCCCAACGGCAAACTCGCGGACCATATTCGCCATCTCGTCTTGCGGCAACTCGCCAAGCAACTCGATATTGGCAGGCAGATTTGCGGGGCGGGCGACGAACTCAGGTCCGATCAGTCGGATCGTCACGTCGGGCAGCGCGAGCGCCAGCGAGTGTACCAGGGGCCAGTCAAACCACTCCGCAATTGTACCGATGTAGCCGACGTATCGCCGTGGGCCCGCGTTCGACAGCTCGGGGAGGCGGCTCGTTGGATAGCCGTTAAGCACGATGATCGCATCGCGCCTCATCCTGCTCACGTCCGACGCGAGCTGCGACGAGGAACAATACACATCCGTGACGTTTTGACAGACGGCGCGCAGGCGGGCTTTCATCGAGATTCGCGATAGTCCGCGGTAAAACGCCGGAAAGTTGTCGAGGACGTCGACGAACGAGCGTTCATGCGGAACTCGTTTCAGCGCCCATTCTGCGAGCTTGCTGGGCCGGCCAATGGCGAGCACACAATGATCAGTTCCGCGCGCGAATTCCAGCAACTGGGCACGCACCGTTCGCCACGCAACGACATGATTGACGAAGGCGCTCATCGGAAGCGGTTCGATGGGCAGAGCGGCGGGCCGCAAGACCCGGACGCGCGCATCGCCGGCGTGCACCATCGCCGCCTTCCCGGGGCGAACCCGCTTCAAGTCTGCGATTGTCGGCAGACGCGTGGGATAGGGATCGATCCATAGCACTGAGTCGAACCCGCTGTTCGCGAACTCAGCGACCATGAAGTGCGGACGCTGCGCATAGCTGGCATAAGGTATGGATGAAAAATAAATCAAACGTCGGCCGTGCGACGCGACGCCGCGGCTGCTGTCCCCATCCACGCGCGCGTTCATGCTGGCTGACCGCTTGATGCGAACGTCGAGGAGCCGGCTGGAACGGAACCGTCTCCGGTCAGTGCATCCTCAAGTATCCCAACGATGCGTCGCGCGGCTAGACCATCGCCATAAGGAGATGCGCCTCGTGCCATCTCTCTGTAAGCGGCCGGATCAGTCAGAAGGCGCTGAACTTTCTCGACGATACGTGCGGTATCGGTGCCGACCAGATCCGCCACGCCGAAGGACACTGCCTCGGGACGCTCGGTTTCCTCGCGTAGCACGAATACGGGCTTGCCGAGCGCGGGCGCCTCTTCCTGCACGCCACCCGAATCGCTCAGGATGATATGTGCTGCTTCCATGGCAGCAATGAACGACAGATAGTCGAGCGGTGCGCACAGATCGACTCGTGGATGGTTGCCAAGCATATCGCGCACGACGGATGACACATTCGGGTTGGGATGCACCGGGAACAGCACATCGAGTGCCGGATTGCGTTCCAGTAATTCAAGGATGGCAGCACAAATACGCTTGAGCGGCTCGCCGAAATTTTCGCGGCGATGTGTGGTGACCAGAATCATCTGGCGGCCATCGGCCACTTGCCGCTGCACCTTGTCTGCATGTTGGCGCGCTTCGAACAGCGCATCGATCACGGTATTGCCCGTCATAAACACGGCATCAGCCGGCACTCGCTCATCCAGAAGGTTCTGTGCTGATGACTGGGTGGGTGCGAAATGCCAGTGGGCCAGGCGGCCGGTGACAACGCGATTCATTTCCTCAGGAAACGGATTGCGCATGTCGTTGGTTCTGAGGCCCGCCTCGACGTGACCGACGGGAATGTTGTTGTAGAAGGAGACCAGGGATGCCGCAAGAACGCTGGTCGTGTCCCCCTGAACAAGCATCGCACTCGGCGCGATCTTCTTTACGACTTCATCGAGCGATGTGATCAAGCGAGAGGTGAGACCCGGCAGTGTCTGGTTGGGGCGCATCAGATCCAAGTCGTAGTCAGGCTTGATTGCAAATATTTGCAGAACCTGATCAAGCATTTCTCGGTGCTGCGCCGTTGCGATAACGACGGGTTCGAGTTGCGAGGATTCACTGAGGGCGCGTACCAATGGCGCCATTTTGATCGCCTCGGGACGAGTACCGAAAACCACAGCTACTTTTTTTTTCATTGATAAAGCCCTCTCCGGTAAAAATTGCCGAGCCGAGCCCGAGGCATTCGGCATTCTACGTAAGATTTCGAAAGGGGGTCGCTTGAGAAAACGGAAAATAAAGCACGTTTAGCCGGCGACGCCCTGTCGGAAAGGGCGTGGGCTACGGCGCGGCGAACGCTTCGTCCATCTGGCGGGAGCGTTTAGCCTCGTCGCTTAGCAGGTAGATCGAGGTCGTTGCGATAGAGGCGTGGCGCAGGTTGTCCCGCACGGTCGTCAGCTCCGCGCCGCGAGCAAGCGCATGGGTGGCGTGGGTATGGCGCGTCCAGTGGGGGCTGGCGCGATGCAACTTTTCAGCTAGTACGGGATAATCGGTGCCGATGACATCGGCGGCCAGGCGGAAAAAACCGCGCATCACGAACCACAGACGGGAACGGGTGATGCCCGTTGCTCCTTCCCCATCAAAACTCGCCAGTAGCGGGGCTTTCGGATCCCAGCGCCGCGGTGTCACTGGCAGATGCCTCTGGACGAGGTACTGTTCGAGTGCAACGCGCGCGAGTGGCGGCAAAGCCACCTTGCCGGGCTTGCCTCCCTTGCCCACGAGATTGAGCCAGTGGGCACCGCGTTCATCTATCCGGATGTCGCCAAGCCTCGCGCCGACAAGTTCGCTCGCACGCAGACCGGTTGCGTAGGAAAAGTCGAGCAGGAAGCGCAGCCGCTGCGCGGCGGGTGCTTCCCAGCCGTAGGACCATTCCAGTCCGTTGGCGATCGTGCGAAGCAGCCCCCATTCGCCTTCCGTGAAGCCGCGCGCCGTGTCAAGTGGCGCGACACGCGTTTTGCCACGCACCTTGATACCGGCAAACGGATTGGTAAGCACGTAGCGTTGCTCGATCAGCCAGCGAAACAGGGCGCCCAGCACGGAGAGTGCGTAGGCGGTCGAGCGGCCCGACAGGTTTCCAGAGAACGGGCGCCAGTCTGGGGCGCTGCGCGGCCGCGGCGGCCCGACCCACCGCTCGCGCGGACCGGGATGCCGCAGAAAGCTCCGATACGCGATCGCATCCTCTGTTGTGAGCGAGGACAGCGCCCGTCCACGTTCGACGATGGCCCAGAGAATCAGGCGTTCAGCCTCCTTGCGGTAGGCACGCTGCGTGGCAGGAGTTTCGTGCAACGCGAGCCACGCGTGAACCGCGTCATAGTCGTTGTTCGCGTCAAGCGCGCAGGCCCGCCTGGGCGCCCGGAAGCTGCCGTGCGAACCATCCACCTCGTGCGGCACCCTCAACTGCTCCCATGGGACGACGACGCCCGACGTGGTCACGGCAACCAGCGCGTGAGCGCGTTCCGTCAGTTGCGGATGGGCGGCAAAGAATGCCTCGATCTGCCGGGCACTGGTCTGGCCAAGTCCGCGCACCGTGCTCCACCAGCGGCGTCGACGCGGCACCCGCACGGTCAGGTCCGCGAGGGTCGCGATGCCATGCGCACGCAGCACGCGCGCCGCGCGCGGCGTCAGCCACAGGCCGATGTCATCGGCGATCTGCGGTTGTGGCATCGGCAACGCACGCAGGATTTCGATCGCGTGTGCGACCGCGCCTGCCCGGGCGAGCCGGTCACCAACAGGATGTTGCAGCAGATCAGCAAGATCGGCGCGCTGGCGTTCAACGGCAAGGTTGACAAGCTGACGGCGGATCGCGCCGATGATGCCGCGCGCCGATGCGCCCGGCGCGCGTGCGTGAGACAGGTAGCGGTCCACGGCGGCCCGCGAAGACAGGCCGGCATACCAGCCGCGCAGCGCCGCAAGCTGGTCGGCATCCGGAAACGCCAGCGGTTCGGTGGAGGCCGGGTGCGAGGCAGGCCAGGACTGACGCGTTTTCATGTTTGTCAGTTTAGTGAAAAAAGGCATCCATTGCGATAAGAAGGATTATGGCAATGGATCGTATTACACTGCTGTTTTTCTGAACCGTCAGTCCAGTGGAATCGGTGCTGCAACCCGCCGTCAGCGCCATCCCCATCCTCTGTCGAGCCCACCATGCCCCGTCGTTCCATTCTCTCGCCGGCCGAGCGAGACAGCCTGTTTTCGTTCCCTGACAGCCACGATGATCTAATTCGCCACTACACGTTTAGCGAGCAGGACATGTCGCTGATCAGGCAGCATCGAGGAACGGCCAATCGCCTCGGATTTGCCGTCCAGTTCTGCTGCTTGCGTTTTCCGGGCTTCGCTTTGAGCGCTGGTGTCGAGCCTCCGCCCGCGCTGCTGCGGTACGTTGCCGGGCAACTCGGCATTGCACCGTCGCACTGGGAGGCGTACGCGCAGCGGGACCAGACGCGCCGTGAGCATCTGCTCGAACTGCAGGCGGCGCTGCAACTGCGTCCGCTTACGGTGGCCGACTACCATCCGGCGGTACTGGCACTCGTCGACCTGGCAATGCAGACCGACAAGGGCTTCGTACTCGCGCAGGCGCTGCTCGAATATCTGCGCCGGCAGGCAATCCTGTTGCCGGGTTCGAACGTGATCGAGCGGATCTGTGCTGAAGCGGTCACCCGCGCGACGCGTCGCATCCACGACGTGCTCACGGAATTGCTGTCGGACGGTCATCGGCGAAGACTCGACGAGTTACTGAAGCGTCGGGACGACGGCCGCATGACGTGGCTGGCATGGTTGCGGCTGCCGCCGGGCAAGGCGAGTTCGCGACAGATGCTGCAGCACATCGACCGCCTGAAAATCCTTCACGCCGTCGACCTGCCCGCGGGCCTCGACCGGCTGGTGCACAGAAACCGTTTGCTCAAGATTGCGCGCGAAGGCGCGCAGATGACGCCACACGACCTCGGGAAGTTCGAAACACAGCGTCGTCACGCGACCTTGGCGGCCATCGTCATGGAAGCGACAGCGACAGTCACCGATGAAATCGTCGACCTGCACGACCGCATCATCGGTCGGCTTTTCAATGCCGCGAAAAAGAAACATCAGCAGCAGTTCCACCGCTCGGGCAAGGCGATCAACGACAAGGTGAGACTGTACGGGAAGCTCGGCCGCGCCCTGCTGAAGGCCAGGGAAAATGGCGGCGATGCCTTCAAGGCGATCGAGTCCGTCATGTCGTGGGAGGTATTCACGAAAAGTGTCAGCGAGGCCGAGCAACTGGCCCAGCCCGAAGCGTTCGATTTCCTGCATCAGATCGGCGACCATTACGCGACGCTGCGTCGCTACGTACCGGCTTTCCTCGAAATCCTGAAACTGCGCGCGGCGCCGGCGGCGACCGATGTGCTCAACGCCGTCAACATGATCAAGGCCATGGACAATGATGGCGTGCGCAAGATGCCGGCGGACGCGCCGACCGCCTTCGTCAAGCCGCGGTGGAAACAACTGGTCTTGACCGACACCGGTATTGATCGTCGTTACTACGAGTTGTGTGCGCTGGCCGAGTTGAAGAATGCGCTGCGATCAGGCGACATCTGGGTGCAGGGCTCACGCCAGTTCAAGGACTTCGACGACTATCTGCTTCCGGCGGAAAATTTCCAGGCGATCAGGCGGGACAATGCGCTGCCAATACCCATCACCACCGACTGCGACCGTTACCTGAACGAGCGGCGGCAGTTGCTGGAGGAGCGGCTGGCAACCGTCAACCGGCTCGCGGCCGAAAACGGACTGCCCGATGCGATCATTACGGAATCGGGCCTGAAAATCACGCCACTCGATGCAGCAGTGCCCGAGGCTGCCCAGACGCTGATCGACCAGACGTCGGTCATGCTGCCGCGCGTGAAGATCACCGAACTGCTGATGGAGGTCGATGCGTGGACCGGATTCACTCGCCATTTCATGCACCTGAAGACCGGAGAGAGCGCAAAAGACAAGACATTGCTGCTCACGACGGTCCTGGCCGATGCGATAAACCTCGGACTGACAAAGATGGCAGAAGCATGCCCGGGGACCACCTACGCGAAACTCTCGTGGCTGCAGGCGTGGCACATCCGTGACGAGACTTATTCGCAGGCGCTGGGCGAACTGGTCAACGCACAGTTCGCCCAGCCGTTCGCTACCCATTGGGGTGACGGCAGCACTTCGTCATCGGACGGGCAGCGTTTCCGGGCCGGCGGACGCGCCGAGAGTACCGGACATGTGAACCCGAAGTATGGCGCCGAACCAGGCCGGATGTTCTACACGCACATCTCCGACCAATACGCGCCGTTCTACCCGAACCTCGTGAACGTCGGCGTGCGCGATTCGACCTACGTGCTCGACGGCCTGCTATACCATGAGTCGGATCTGCGCATTCAGGAACATTACACCGACACCAACGGTTTCACCGACCACGTTTTTGCATTGATGCACCTGCTGGGCTTCCGGTTCGCGCCCCGCATCCGCGATCTCCACGACATGAAGCTGTACGTGCCTGGCAGCGTGAAGGACTATCCGGCGCTCCAGTCGATGATTGGTGACACGTACAACGAGAAGGCAATCCGGCGGAACTGGGACGAGATCCTGCGCCTGGCGACGTCGATCCGGCAGGGTACCGTCACCGCTTCACTGATGCTGCGCAAGCTCGGCAGCTATCCGCGGCAGAACGGCCTCGCCGTTGCGCTACGCGAGATCGGTCGTATCGAGCGTACGCTGTTCATCCTCGACTGGCTGCAGAACGTCGAACTGCGCCGCCGCGTTCACGTCGGCCTGAACAAGGGCGAGGCCCGCAATGCGCTTGCACGTTCGGTCTTCTTCTACCGCCTTGGGGAAATCCGCGATCGCAGCTTTGAGTCGCAGCGCTATCGCGCCAGCGGCCTGAATCTGGTCACTGCCGCAATCGTGCTGTGGAACACCGTCTACCTCGACCGGGCTGTCCACGCGATGGTCGCACGCGGTACCCCGCCCGATGCAGTTTTGCTACCGTATCTCTCACCGCTTGGCTGGGAGCACATCAACCTGACGGGCGATTACGTGTGGCGCGAGGACCAGAACGTGCGGCGCGGTGGATTCCGGCCACTGCGTCCCGCCCGGGACCACTAGCGTTAGCCTTTCCTGTTGGGGGTGTTGTGCGCGGCAACTGTCCTAAGTAAGCTGGCGGAGCGGCGCAGTGCGGCCATGAAGAGACTTTGGTGATGTTCTCTCGAGCGGCTGANGGCGATTACGTGTGGCGCGAGGACCAGAACGTGCGGCGCGGTGGATTCCGGCCACTGCGTCCCGCCCGGGACCACTAGCGTTAGCCTTTCCTGTTGGGGGTGTTGTGCGCGGCAACTGTCCTAAGTAAGCTGGCGGAGCGGCGCAGTGCGGCCATGAAGAGACTTTGGTGATGTTCTCTCGAGCGGCTGAAATACGAAGAACAGCCGACTGCCACGTGCAAGCACACAAAGAGAACGCTCCGAGCGCTGCTCGTGGACCTGGAGTCCCGTAGCACATTGGCCTCTTGGGGATCTACAGCGGCGAAACGGCAAATTAACCCGTGTTTGGGAACTTAAATGGAGGTAAACGCCGGAATTTTGACCGAAACTCCACGATGTGTGCTGTTACAAAGTAACCTCGATCTGCATGGCCAACGGTCCATCATGACAAAAGGCAATCTCGCCTCTTTCCATGAGAGTGATCCATGACGAAGGTGGCAATTTCTGACGCGCATGGTGTCATGCGTGAGGGGCTGCGTGCGCTGCTGTGCAGCACAGGGGAGTTCGAGTTTGCAGGTGAAGCGGCCGACGGAGCAAGCACGCTGGCACTTGCGAGAGCGACCGATGCAGCCTTGCTTACTCTCGGCCTCTCAATGCCCGGCCTCCATGGCCTCGATCTGATCCCCCTGATCAAGATCGAAAATCCTTCGTTGCGCATTCTGGTGGTGACGATGCATCCTGAGCAGGCGTACGCAGTTCGTGCGTTCAAGGCCGGAGCGTCCGGATACGTTACGAAAGATACGCCTGGCAAAGACTTTATAGCGGCGGCCCGAAAGGTTGCGTCCGGAGGCATCTATGTAAGTCTTATGATGGCGGACCAGATCGCCCACGGTTTTGCTGAAGTCGATTCTTCATTTCCCCACCAGCGCCTGTCCGCCCGCGAATTCCAGATACTTCTCCTGATTGCGGCAGGCGAATCTATTGCAGTGATCGCAGGAAAGCTGGGTTTGAGTGCCAAGACGGTCAGCACACATAGGACGAACATTCTGGAAAAGTCCGGCCTCGCGAACGACGCGGCGCTTGTGCGCTACGCTGTGCGCCACGACCTTCTTGAAGATGACGGTGCCGAGCTGCTCTAAGTCGCCCCTGGAGCGTGTCGATGTCACACTGACACGCATCATGCCGCATCGGAGTTTTGGTGTTGCGGGTTACGCAGGCGGATCAACTTTCTGCGCCCGTATATCGAAGGCGAATATCCGTGTCAGGACTGCGCTTCCATTGTCTGTTACCTTAAATTCAGACGCACCGGATGCGCCTGCGGCGCGCTCAACCAATTGCCGGCCTATAAGCTGTTCGACCTCGCGCCGGTCAAGATCAGCGTGCGAGGGAGCTTGTTCTATAAGCATGAGCGCTGACAGTTCATGCGCACTCAGAAACGATTCCATAGGATGGCCTCCGTGTCCCGCCCCTCCCCCGCAGAGGCCATACAGCATCGCAGGACGCTCAATAGCGTCTGGCAGCAAGGGGGCGGCGAACTCAAGCACAAACTATGAGGCTTTGCAGCCTGGTAGGGCAGCCTAAATCTGCCAGTTGGTTCATCTGGATCAATCAAACTGCATTTGAACTATACAAAGTTCGCATTTTGCGATTATCGGGGTCGGTCTCTTGCCCCGCGTCCGTCCATTCATCGCGGGGCCAGCGGTATGGTTTCACTGCTACTGGAATTTCTTGACCTGCTTTGCGCGGTTTGCCGCGGCGACCACCGTGAACGATAGCGCTGCGCAGGTCAATCAGCCGTCGACGATCGGCTCATGCAAGGGCGGAAGCGGCCGTTCGAGATTCGATTTTGAATGACTCCAAGGGGTCGTCTGGCAACGTTCGTCCGCCGCTAACGTGCTTTATTTTCCGTTTTCGCAAGCGACCCCGAAAGAGTTGCAACCAACTGAATCGCCTTGTGCACGGCAATTCAGCGTGTGACAAGGATGCTGTTTGCTGGCGCTCGAAGCCGTATCCGTGGCAGTGCGCTTTGCGAGGTCGGAAGGGGTTCTGACACCAACCGACGCGGTCACGGATCAAAAGGCACAATTGGTTGCGGGTTTCGCCCAGAATCGGCGCGGCGCTGCTAAACGATCGCGCAGAATGGGCACGGCGACGCGGAAGATGCGATGATGTGCGCCGTCCCGGCCGGGTCGAAGAATGGCTTGGCTTGCGGCCTCGTTTCGGCGTTTTACGCCCGCGCGGGTTCTGATTGATGTTGGGAATCATGCCGCGATTGAAGATTGCCTTACGGTTAGCACGGTAATCGTAGACGCCGTCCAGACTGATAGTAGTGCCCTGCAGATCCATGCCGATCGTACGGGCGATGCGCGTCAACAGTGGAGGCATTGCGCAGCAGCGACGACCAAGAAGCTGCGTGACGTGGTTGGCCTGCATCTGAGCCCGCCCGAGAATGCGCTGGTGCTGTGCGTGGACGAGAAGAGCCAGTGTCAGGCACTCGAGCGCACTCAGCCCATGCTGCCGATGGGTTTCGGCTATGTTGAAGGTGTCACACACGACTATGTTCGTCACGGCACCACCACATTGTTTGCGGCGCTGAACGTGCGCAACGGCGCCGTTCTCGCTACTTGCAAGCCGCGTCACCGACACCAGGAATTCCTGTCGTTTCTGCGCGAAATCGACAAGGCGGTGCCGGCCGATCTCGACGTGCACTGCATCGTCGACAATTACAGCAGCCACACAAACATCCCAAGGTCAAGGCGTGGCTGACAGCGCGCCCTCTATGGCACATGCATTTCATCCCCACCTATAGCTCGTGGCTCCTTCGGTTCGGTCAAGCAGTTGATCAGGCGTATCGACCAATTCGTCTCCCACTACAACGAAAACTGCAAACCTTTCGTGTGGACCGCTTCCGCCGATTCGATCCTCACCAACCTACAAAGACTTTGTATGCGAATCAGCGGAACGGGACATTGTCGGATGGTGATGCCGACTACGTTATGCATCGTCCAATGCTTCGCATCCTAACGTCAGAACTGTTTGCGCCGGAACACCCCATGCATTTCAGTGCCTCTTCCTCCTCTGACCCAGTGCATCGCCTCTGCGATAACCAATTCACGGAGGTGCTGCAAGTCTTCAGGAAAAGATAGGTTGAAATTGTCGCAGTAGGTTGCATCGGACAAGCGCCAAAGGAAGCAGTTACGTTTGTAGACGTCAACCGGCACTAGGTAGCTCTCGAGCATTGTGCTGAGTTCTTCGCTTCTAATGCCCTCGAAGCAGCCAGTCGAAAAATCATCATCCGGTACAGTCTTATCAATTTTGTTGGTATGGGCGTTCTTTCTGTACCGTTCCGGCAGCTTTTTGAAGGCATCGTTTGCTGCAGACATTGCTTCTGGCCACAGTCGATTTCCGTTCCTTCCAATTTGCTCGCCGATGCTCCAAAATTCCCCGTCCGGCGTAAGGCGCTCATTGATTTGTGATAGAACTAGCTCAAGATTAGCTACATGGTGGAGGGCCGATACACAGACAATAATGTTGAATGATTCATCACCGGGAAGCCCATTGTTAATATCCCCGACCAGACATCGTACTTTGTGACCGCCTTCTGAGAATCTGGCCGCCGCACGCTGGATAAGGTCCTCACTAGCATCAAGTAAAGTGAGTTCGACTTGCGTCTGGCAGTGTTTAGTCATCTCCTCTTCGATTCGCGCCGCGCCCGCACAGAGAGAAAGGATACGAAGCGTACGACCTCGGCCGAGGTTTGAGGCTCTCGAGTAGAAATCCGGAGGCGTCAATGGAATCACACTGCCAAGGCAGCGCTGCGCGAAACCAAACACCGGCTCACCGGCCTCTGGTTGGACTAGGGATACAGCCTTTCTGAGAGACGCTTCCTGCTCCAGGAGGAAGCGCGGTTGGGTATGCAGCTGCGCCTGATGCCGCTCCAGCTCCATTTTTTCAGATCGACTTTTTTGGCTCCCGTACATCGTGTGCGTATAGGCCGTCCCCGAGAAATGTGAAATCTCATTTTTCAAGCGTTGGTCATAATTCGACAGGGCATTGACGCGAGATAGAAGGCCCTGTTCACAGATAACGAACCGCGAAATGCCTACCGTTGCGTTGATCCCCGACGACGAAACGAGGGCAAGCTCAAACCAACGTGTCTCTCCTGCAAACTGGGATAGTCCAAGCCTGATTGTCTGTCGGCAAAGGGGCTTTAGTTCTGAAATACGATGCGTATACCACGTCGAAATACCGGATCCCCCATTGCTGAGCCGCAACTCGATTGCGGCCCCCGAACCGTCATCCATCCCCGTAGGCAAGGAAAAGGCCAGTTCCAGGACGTGTTCGCTCGAAACATGGATCGGTTCGGTAATGATCCGCTGGCCAGCCGAAAAAATGATTACTTTTTCGGCGGTCTGCGAGCCGTTCGGCAAAACATCGAAGCTCTTAGCCGTGCTAGCCGGCTTGATGTATTGATTGCATGTCTCGTATTCAAGAGCAAATGAATCGCTTGCGATGCTATGGGTAAACGGCGGCAAACCTTTCATTGTTTACGATCCCATGGCTGTTTGGTCATTACTCTCGCATTGTAGTGCTAGGTGTAGCGGCCCGATTGCATAATTCGCCGGGACCGATTACATCGATGAATTCGGGACCACATTGCGTGAGAACGGACCCACTTTAATTGAGAACGGCCCGATTACATCGGCCAGGAACCACATTGTGCGAGAACGGCAAACGACTATCTATAAGACGCTCGCCATACTCGTACCAAAAACCAGGGCGCGATCAAATCTGAAGTGCAACACCTTCCTCGTGTAAGGTGCGCACATGCAAAAAAGAAGAACGTATCAACAGCTTCAGCCTGAAGAGCGCATGACCATTGCAAGCATGAAGCAGCAGGGTTCGAGTGTTCGGGCCATGGCCCGAACACTCGGGCGCCCGGCATCAACTGTGAGCCGCGAGCTGACCAGAAACACTTGTTCTGCCGTGGGCTATGCGTCTGCGCCGGCGCAGTCGCTCAGCACGAGCCGACGCGAGGCTGCGCGCCCATGTCCCAAGCTGCACCCGCAAAGCGTGTCGTGGCGCGTCGTACTCACCCTGCTGGAATGGAAGTGGTCGCCCCAGCAGATCTCAGGTACCCTCAAGCGCATGTGGCCCAACGATCCGACCCAGCACGTCTCGCACGAGACCATCTACACCGCCATCTATGCGCAGCCACGCGGCGAGCTGCGCCGCCAGCTGATCGCCTGTCTGCGCCACGGCCACAGCACGCGTATGTCACGCAAGCGGGGCACTGACCGGCGCGGCCAGATCCCCGACATGGTGAGCATCCATGTGCGTCCGCCTGAGGTCGACGACCGGGTGATGCCAGGCCATTGGGAAGGCGACTTCATCAAGGGCGCCGGCAATCACTCTTCCGTCGGCGTGCTGGTTGAGCGCAGCAGTCGCCTGGTGCTGCTGGCGAAGATGGAAGACGCCACCGCCGCCTCGGCACTGGCGGGCTTCACTGCCAAACTGAATTCGATCGCCGCCCCACTGCGCCAGAGCTTCACCTACGATCAGGGTAAGGAAATGACCCGGCATCAGGAACTCAGCGCCGCCACCGGCGTGCGCGTGTACTTCTGCGATCCGCACAGTCCATGGCAACGCGGTACCTGCGAGAACACCAACGGGCTGCTGCGGCAGTATCTGCCGAAGGGCACTGACCTCTCGATCTACAGTCAGGACGAACTCGACGCCATCGCCGACAGCCTCAACAGCCGACCTCGCGCTACCCATGCATTTCATTCGCCATTCGAGGTCTTCGAACGTATGCTTGCAACCGCGTCGATAACCTCAGCTTCCATTCATTAGCCCCCTGTTGCGCTTCACTCTTGAAACCGCCCAGTCAATCCTCACCCCGGCCATTGATCCCGGTGTTGCGCTTCGCTCTTGAAACCGCCCTTAAAGGGATTGTGCGTGCCGGGCGGTGCGTCATCAACATCCGTGCCCGGCTCGTCGTCGGGGGCGGCACGAAACGAGGCACGGGTTGCGCAGGCTGAAATGCCAGACGCTCAAACCGGATAATGCGCGTTGCATGGCTGCTCATGCGCACGAGCCCGTCTTCAACCAGTGTGCATAGCATGTCGTTCATCTGCGCGGTCGACGTGTCGAACCATTCGGCCAGCTCGCTCGCGCGATATTCGCGGCCGGGGTCCATCGACCGCAGCAGTTTTCCTGACGTCAGTCTCATCGTGGTCCACCATTTTCACAGCATCGGGAAGTGTACTTCCGTCGTTCTCGATTGACTATCTACATCTGTCACGCACAGTTACGCAAGGCGTTGAAGACACGGTTGACGTCCCGCTGACCGTGCTCGCTCAGTCCGGACGCGGCAGCCTTCCTCGAATCGAACGTGACGGACGCGAACTGGAACGGTAGTTCTCTCCACATCGGCTCGCGGGCGACCTGCAAATGCGCGATCACGCGATTGCAGTCAAAGCCAAGCAGTTCAATCGCGAGGCGAAGTGCAGCGTGGTCTTTGCGCCATGTTTCATCTGTCGGGGGCATCGTCGGTTCTCCATAAAATGCTCGTATGGTCCATCTGTGAACAACTTGAAAAAGGGTGCGGGCCGCAGCCCGCACCGTAAAAAGTCCTGACTTCCGAGGGCAAATCTTCGTCAAGACCTGAGAGAGCGGCTGCGCGTCACGGACCAGATTGAACGTTTCCGTATCTGTCGTTCACACCTTTCTTCGTATCCGGTCCGACGCTCTTGCACTGGTTGGTGAAATCGCGACGGGCATTCGTCGTGCCTGTCTCATCGAAGTGGCCGTGGTGGAATTTCACGATGGAAAAGTAACCGGTCATATAGTTTTTGCAGTCCCCGCCGGCGCTGCCACCGGCGATCAGGCCGGCGAGACACAGGACGGCACCGCAGGCGGACGGGTTGTCGTCGTCGGCCAGCGCCACCGTCTGGGTGGCGACCGCGCCGCAGATCAATATTGCGATCAGTCGTTTCATGAGATCTCCTGTCAGGTGGTCAGAAGGCGCAGCGCCGCAAGGGCTCCGACCGTGAGCGCCGCCGAGCCAAGCATGGCGCACACGGTCCATGCGGCCAGTTCGATCCGGCCGATACCAGGACGGCGGCCGCGCTCCTCGCGCAAAACGTCGCGTAGCAGATCGCGGCTTCGTCCGTTGGCTTCGTCGTACTGCCTGAGCGAGATCTCGCCAAGCAGTTGATCGCGGGCCTCCGAAAACCGTCCCGCTTCGGCCAGCACATCGGTGCTCGATGCTGCGAACTGGTTGAGGAACCGTTCATAACGCGACGTGAATCGCAGCAGCGTCAGCTCGCCGTCGTCCTTGAACTGCTTGCCGCTCGCCTCGAGGAGTTGCGACAAGTCCTTCACGTCGCGGCGCAAAAGCGAGAGTTCGCCCAGCACCGCGCCGATCAGTTCCTCACGGATCGAATCTTCCGGCGCGCCCATCAGTGCACCAGAAGCCGGAACGCGTCGTCATGCTCGCGTGTTACGCGCGTGGCCAGTCGTTTGATGGCGACCATCTGACGAATATGGGCTCGCTGGGGCTCCGGCGTATCGTCCTCCATTGACCGTGCGTTCCACGCAACATAATCAGTTGTGTCGCTGTTGACGTCAGTAATAGTCTTGCCGATCGTCTTTATCTTTTCGTAAATCGGATTTTCATAAATGACTGCGGACGGATCGAGAACAAAGCCACCCACTGCCGCATGACGCGTAAACAGGCGACCAAAAACCTTATCCAGATTGCTCTTCGGATCAACGCAATTGAACAGCAATCTGATCCGGTCGGACGCTATGCCCAAGGCGCTCAACTGATCAAGCGTGGCTATCGTATCGAGCTGTTGCTTCAGAGGCGGCACGGTCGGAACAATGAACATGTCGAAGTCCTCGTGTGACCCGTCGTAGCTTTGCATCAACGCGACAAAGTCTTCGACGTTGGATGCCCCCACATCGACGACAACGTGTCGCATGGTCATCATCCGGTCCTGCAATTCATCGAACTGTTTGCCGCGCAAGGCGGCCCTCTCGGTACCATCCGAGTTGATCGACTCGATCGATATAACCTCAGCGCCTTCCAGTCGAGGCGCTAGAAGGTGATGAGCAATGGTAGTTTTGCCGACGTTGCCCGAGAAATTGATGACGGCGATTTTCATGGTGCGTCTCTCCGTTTGTTGTGTGAGTTGAGTCGCGACCGTGCGCGCAGCGTCGGTCACGTGTTCGTTACGGTTCGATCTCGAGCGTTGGCGCGTCATGGCCGGCCTCCTGGGTTTGCGCTGCGGGCTGTGCCTGTTCACGTGACGGTTGCTGCCCATCTCTGCCCTGCCGAGCGCGTTCGCGCTCGATCTGCTCGCGCACAGCCTCGATCGTTGCTTCGCTTACCTGAGGCATGGGCACGTCCAGTGGCCGGTTAGCCGCGCGCGCCTCGGCCACGGCGCTTTCGAACTCCCCCATCAGCTTCTCCTGCTGCTGCTCCGGCAGACCCTTGATCTCGTCACGCAGCACCTCGCGCGCGGCCTGCGCCTTGATGCGCTCGCGTGCTTCATCGAGCGTCTTCTGCTGTTCCTTCGAGTATTTCCAGTCTCCGCTCAGGAACCGCTCGCGTGCCTCATTGATCCGACGGCGATCATCTACTTCCCGGCGGACACTGGCCAGCGCCTCGCGCTGCTCACGCGTGGGCAGACCCGGTACATCCGGCGAGGACACCAGCCATTCGTTGCGCCGGCTCTCGACTGACTTTGGAGCGAGTTCGGTACCCTTCTCGTCGAACTGGCGCTGCAGCGCTGTTACCGTCTTGCTGCCTCCCTTTTCCAGCTCGATCCGCTGACCGGGCTGCACACCGCTTTCGCCGATCGCGCGCTCGAGGTCCAGTCCCCAGACGGTGCGCTCGCCGTCCTGCGTCCGTACGGTGGCGTAGTAGCTGTCGTTCTGCTTTTCATCATGGTTGAACGGGGCTGGCCCTTGTGCCACCAGTACTCCCGCCGTGACACCGGCCGGCGTTGGCGTGCCCTGAACGGGGCTCGCCGGCGCAGCCGCGGAAGGTTGCGCGGCGTTCGTCCGGGCGCCTCCGGGCGCGCCGTTTTCACGCCCCGGTGTGGCGGCTTTCGCCGATTCCGGCGCGGCGGGCTGCTTTTGCCCCGCTGCGTCTGTTGCCTCCATCTCATTCGTGCGCGCCTTGTCCGTATCATTGGATCTGTCGCCGGCGCCGATGCGCATCGCCTCGCGCGCAGCAGTCAGTACCGCCCGATCCTGCGCACCAGGCTTGAAGCCACGCGTCGGAACGCCGGCGAGTTCGGCCGCGATCCACGCCTGCCGACGAAACTCTTCGCTGCCCTTAAGCTGCAGCTCACCCCAGTTCTTCGCCTTCGCGACTTCGACCATGTGTGCGATCACGTCGCGGTCCTCGCTGGCCGTCGACAGCGAGCGGCCCTTGTCCTCGAAGTGCACCGTCTCGCTTTTGCGATCGAGAAACTTTCCTTCATGCGCCACATACTGGTTAGTGACCGACTTTGGCACGTCATAGCCAGTCTTCTCGAAAACCGGTTTCGGGCGGATCGTGTTCTCCGCATCGTTCCCCTTCTTCCCGAGCGGCTTGCCGGTGCCGGCGGCCGGCTTCACCGACTCGTCGGTGGCTGTGCTGGTCGCTGCGTCGGTCGATGAGTCGCGCTTGAGCAGCTTCTCGACCTTCTCGCGATCTGCCGCACGGATCTTCTTCAGGCGCTCTTCGGTTGCGTCATCGACCGGTGTTTCCGGACTGCCGGGCACGGCGCCCGCGTCCGGCTCGTTCGCCGGCGGCGTGACGCGCGCGCGGATGGTCGAAGCATCGTCGGCGTTTGCCGCGTCGCGTTCGCGGTAGTCGATCCGGTCGGCGGGAAATTCGATCTCGTTCATACGGTCACTCCTTGCGGTTCAGGCTGTGATTGAGGTGCTGCGGTTTGCGCCGACACGGCGGCGGCCGCGTCCGGCAGGACTTCTCGCAGATAAGGCATCAACTGGAATAGAGATGCGCGGATGCTGTTACGGTTGGCCAGGTGCACAGGCGCGAGGACACCGATCTCGTGCTCGCGGACGTCACGCGCCGGACCGGCCGACTGTCTGGCTGCGTCCGCGGCTGCAGCGGCCTGCTGCGCGCGGCGGGCCGCGTTCTGCGTCTGCCACCACTGCTCGACGTCGATCTTTGGCACGGGTGCGCACAGTTCGCGCGCGACGAACGCAGCGTGTTTCATCTGTGTTTCGTCCGGAAACTTCGGACCGAAACCGAACCAGGCACGCCGGCGGTTGGTCGTTTCCAGCTTCGCCATCACCCCCTGCAGGTAGGGGCTTTGCCGCACGAGCCGGTCGACGAGATCGGCGTCTTCATAGAAAAACGCCTTCTCGCACAGGATCGGCTCACACCCCTCCATCGTGATGATCTGTTTGTTGTGCTTCAGTGCACGCAGCTCCTGCGGCATCATCAGTGCCCTGCCGTGTTCCGACTCGTTCGTGCTGGTCGACGAACTGCGGCCGCGACTGCGGCTGCGCGAGCGCGCCATCAGCGTGAAGGTCCCCAGCATCTTCGAATATTCTTCTGACTCCTTGACCGTGCGCGGCGCATACAGGCTGCGCATCTTGCAGTTGATCGCCAGCGTTTCAGTGCCGTGCTTGCCGTACAGCTTCGGATCCTCGAGCTGGGACATGCCCTGAAAGATCAGCATCAGTCTGAGGTTGTAGCCAGCAATGAACGGGTTGGCCGTATCGATGATGTCGATCTTGCCGGGCGCTGCAAACTCGTCTAGGATCAGCGCGCACTGGTATTTGAGCGCAGGATTCTCGGCAGGCAGCTCACGCGTGTTCAGGTCGATCAGCTGCGAGAAAAAGAGATTGACCAGCAGCGCACCGGCCTTCAGGTCGCCCGGCTTGATGCCCACATAGATCGACATACGCTTTTTGCGCACATCGGCCAGATCGAAGTCCGAGCGGCTGGTTGCCGCGTCAACAACCGGATTGCTGAAAACGTTCAGCGGCGCGGTCATCGTCGATACGATGTTCGCGAAGGCTTCCTTCGATTGCGACAGGAAGCGGTTCAGCGCGTCGAGACATTCGAACGTGAGCGCCGGCAGTCCCTCAGTCGCATGCGCTGCATCGGCGCGCGTGCTGACGATCGACGCGATGTGTTCACGGATCGCCCTGCCCTTGCCGGAGGCCTGCCGCAGCACCTCGCCGAATGTGCACGGCAGCGAGGGCGTTTCCAGCAGATACAGCACGATCCCGATGAACAGGTTGCGGGCATTGTCGTTCCAGTACTTCAGACGTGCGTCGACGTTGGACGGATACAGGTGTTCGCCGATCGTCATCACGTCGCCCACGCGCGCATAGGCGGGTCGGCCGGCGATGTATTCGAGCGGGTTGTACGCGTGCGAGCGTCCGTCTTCCGAGAACGGCGCCCACAGATAGGTTTCGTGACCGCATGCCCGCCGGTAGCCGGACGTATAGTGGTAGTTCTCTTCCTTGATGTCCTCAACGACGACCGAATCGGGATAGGTGAGAAGATTCGGGATCACGAGCGACGTGCCCTTGCCGGAGCGGGTGCCGGCAGCCGTCATCAGGAAATCCTGGCCGTAATACTTCAGGTATTCGCCCTTGTACTTGCCGACAATGAACGGCGGATACAGATGTTGTGAGGTCGTCATGGTTATTTCTTCTCCAGCAGACCGGCTTTCACAATGTCGTTACGGGTTGCGAACCGGGCCTCGCCAAACTGCGCGAGGCGCTTGCGGCCCGACACGAGCGCCATCGTGATCACGACCACTGGCAGGCCGGTGATGACCACCGACA
>NZ_JCAQOZ010000003.1:0-109599 GCF_059567945.1 Paraburkholderia sp. BGA-UO-ETr-F12
AATCGTCAGGCTCCCCTGCAGCATCAGAAACCCCACCCCACAAAGGTGGGGTTTCTGCGTTTACGCACCCCGGAAATACCGGCAGGCACGCCGCTCACTCCTTGCCGATCCGCAGCGCGTTCGCGTAACCCGTCAGTTCCAGATACGCCCGGCCCACGTCCGCACCGTTGCGGCTCACCCGCACTGCACCTTCCCAGTACACCGCGCCGGTCGACTCGCGCGAATCAAGTTCCTGATCGTCCATCAATGGATCGAGGCGCAGCATGAGCCGTCAGTTCTTGCGCGTATCTGCAGCATACATGCGTGAACTTTCGCTCCGTTCCTTCTGGAACATGGAAACTCCAGGCTTGCTAACGTAGTTGTTACGCCAAAGAGCAACTGCTCCCGCGGGTGAAAAACCTGCGGCCAAACAGCTTCACCCCTCGTCATTTCCCCCCTGCGGGCGCTTCTTCGCCTTGCTTTGTTTTCTTAACATTCCCCTCAAAATACTGTATAAATATACAGTAAAAGTCGTCGCTCCATGCTTGTTTGATGCCGGGCAGGGCGGAGTATTTCCTATGGAATGAGCGTGTCTATGGCAGCAGCGATTCATTTGGCGACAACAGAGCTGTCGTCGCAATTGCGGCGTCAGGTGTGGCAGGGCAATGAGCTTGCCGAGGCGGACTCGCGGGTGATTTCCAGCGGTTATGCCGCGCTGGATCAGCTGCTGCCCGGGCAAGGCTGGTCGGCTGGCGGTCTGACGGAATTATTGATTGAACACGAAGGAGTTGGCGAGTTGCGTCTACTGGCTCGTGCGCTCAAGCATCTCACGGCACAAGCCGAGCGGCACGTCATGCTCGTGGCGCCGCCTTACCAACCCAGTGCTTCGGCTCTGAGGGCCTGGGGTGTCGATGTCGAGCGTGTCTTATGGGTGCGTTCGAGTGAGGATCAGGCTCTTTGGGCCGCAGCTCAGGCATTGAAGCAGGATGGTATGGGCGCCGTGCTGGTATGGCTGCCGAATGCGCGCATCGATAAGGTTCGACGTCTGCAGGTCGCGGCCCAGGAATCGGCTTCACTCGCATTTTTGATTCGGCCTGTCGAGGCAGCAACGCAATCTTCGCCAGCGCCTTTGCGAATGATTTGCGAACCGCTTTTGCCGGCCAATGCGCAGACGATCAATCGTCGTCAATGGCTGCAGGAGATTGGTATTTCGATCGACATCTTCAAACGCCGCGGCCCGCCGCTAGCGGAGCCCCTGCGCCTTGTTTTGCCGTTACAAAGCGTCGTGTTGCCGGAAGGCGGAAGCGGCAGCAATCAAGGACGAGAAATCAAACATGTTGTGGATCGCAGTCACATTGCCACTCTTGTCGCTAGAAGCGGTGAAGCCTCTCGAGTCGCTCCAGGGTGGTTCACTCGCGAAGCCGAATCCGTGTGAGTCCGGCGACGAGACAAGCCAATCCTCAGGCGCTGGATACGTTACCGGGGAGCGCTGCTATGCGCTGGCCGATCACGCGCACATCCTGATGCCGGATTTTGACGCACTGCGTGCCGGTGTGCATGCGGGTCATTCGCGCTCGTACGCATTGGCTTTGGCCCCCGGTCTCAAGATGCTTGCCGCGGACACGTCCCGCGAAACCCAGGCGTTCGAAGCAATGGCGCTCGCTTTACTGACATACACGCCAAAGGTGTCGCTCGCGCATGCGCACACCTTGTTGCTGGACGTCGGCTCCGGTTTGCGATTGTTCGGCGGGTTGCGCACGTTGTTGTCACGGGTATCCGCGACGGTGGCCGAATTCGGTTATACGGCTCGCATCGCGTGTGCACCGACAGCTTGGGGTGCGTGGCTGTTGGCGCAGGCGCGCGCCAGTCGGGAGGGGCATCGTCGTTGGCATGTGGTAAAGGAAGCGTCGCTTGCACGGGTTCTCGATCGTTTATCCGTGTTGTTGCTGCCGGTTTCGCAGGCGAATCGCGATGCGTTTACGCATGTCGGTTGCACGACGCTGGCCGATTTGCGTCAGTTACCAAGGCACGGCGTCGTGCGGCGTTTCGGCAGCGGCATTCTGGATCTGCTGGCACAAGCATATGGCACCCGTCCGGATCCGCGCGAATCGTTTCGTGCGCCGGCATCGTTTCATGCTCAGTTGGAGTTGCCGTCGCGGGTTGATAACGCTGATGCACTACTGTTCGCCGCGCGTCGGCTGATTGTGCAACTGGCTGGATGGTTGAGCGCGCATCATGCCGCGCTTAGTGCTTATACGTTATTGCTTGAACATGAATTGGCATCCCGTCATGCGCCGAAGACGTCGAGTCTGAAGGTCGCGTGGGCCATACCGTCGCGTGACGCCGAGCATTTGATCTGGCTGTTGCGTGAGAAGTTGAATCAGACGGTTCTGGCGGCGCCCGTGATCGAGTTGAAGCTGGTCGCGGATCAGATCAGCGAGTGTGCAGGGCGGTCGGACACCTTGTTTCCTATGCCTGAATCAGACGGCGATTCGATCGCACGTCTGCTCGAACGCTTGAGCGCGCGTTTGGGGCCGGAGAACGTGCTGCAGATGTCGGAGCAGGACGATCATCGGCCCGAGCGGGCAATGCGCGTCGAGGCCTACCAGGCGCAAGCGTTTTCGCGCAAGAAGCGTTCGTCTACGAAGACAAAAATCAAAGCGGATAAAACCTGGCTGACCGATGAATTGCAGAACGCTGCATTGGAGAGCATGCGTGCAGACAACGATGCGATGAAGCAAGCGAAACAGATAGAACAGGTAGCAGGCACATCACACCCAGCGCACCCATCCCGGCAGTCTGGCAAATTGGGCGACGCTAAAAACAGTAGCCTATTCGTCACGCAATCAGCCGATGTCCAGGCTTCACTCGATCTGCCCGACAGTGCATTGCCGTCGCAGCCTCGTCCAGTCTGGATGCTCGATAAACCGCTGCGCCTGATGATGCGCGACCAGCGGCCGATCTATCGTCGGCCACTGAAAATGCTCACGCGCACCGAACGGATTGAAGCAGGGTGGTGGGACGGCAACCTCGTCGAGCGGGATTACTACATTGCGGCGGATGATCGTGGCCATATGTTCTGGGTGTACCGGGAACGTCTTGGCGATGGGTGGTATTTGCAAGGTTTGTTCGGCTGAGCATCATGGCGGATTCCCAGGCCTCAGGTTTATTGGAGCAGGCGTTTGCAGCCCAATTGCCACCCTATGCAGAACTGCACTGCCTGACTAATTTCTCGTTTCTGCGTGGCGCTTCGCACCCGCATGAACTGGTCGAGCAGGCGATGTCGTGCGGTTATAGCGCGCTCGCGATCACCGACGAATGTTCACTGGCGGGCGTGGTGCGCGCACATATGGCGGTGAAAGAAATCGAACAGGAGCGGGAGCGTCAACAGAAGGAGCGCGATGACAAGGCGAAAGCCGCGCAAACCGGAGCGTCTCTAGAGGAAGCAGCAAAGTCGACGGCCATAAAGCCAGCGGATTCCCAACAAGAAACCACCCAACAAGAAACCGCAGAGCAAGAGGCGTTAAAACCAATCCCTCACCTCATCATCGGCAGCGAACTCAATCTGACTGACGATGCAGGCGAACCATTCTGCACCCTGATTGCGCTCGCAACGAACCGCAATGGTTACGGCAATCTTTCCGAGTTGATCACGCTCGCTCGTTCTCGTGCGGACAAAGGCAGCTATCGCCTCAGTCCGTCCGACTTCACCGATTCGCTACCCCATCTCGAACATCTCAAAGCTTTGCCCGATTGCGTCCTGATCCTCGTGCCGCAGCGCACGGCGACGCTCTCGCACACCTTGCATTGTGCGCACTGGCTGGCATCTTTCGCGCCGCAACGCTCATGGATCGCACTCGAACTCTGGCAAACCGGCAGCGACGATCTTCAGATTGACGCATTGCGAATGATTTCAAAAGCGAGTGGTTTGCCACTGGTAGCAGCAGGAGGTGTCCTGATGCATGTGCGATCGCGCAAGCCGTTGCAGGACACCCTGACCGCGATTGGCCTCGTCACGCCGCTATCGGCGTGCGGTCACGCGCTTGAGGCCAATGCCGAACGACATATGCGCACTCGCGTGCGGCTCGGCAAACTGTATCCACGCGACACACTCGAAGAAACGCTGCGTATTGCAGCCCTGTGTCGCTTTTCGCTCGACGAGCTCCAGTACGAGTATCCAGAAGAACTGGTGCCCTCTGGTGAATCGCCATCAAGCTATCTGCGCAAACTGGTGATGGCCGGCGCGATGGAGCGTTGGCCGAAAGGGATGGATCTCAAGCGGATCAATCAGATCGAGAAAGAACTGCAATTGATCGCCGACCTGAAGTACGAAAAGTACTTCCTGACGGTGCAGGATATCGTGAGCTTCGCGCGCTCCAGAAACATCTTGTGTCAGGGACGAGGCTCGGCGGCAAATTCGATCGTGTGCTACTGCCTTCATGTGACGGAGATCGATCCGGTAAACATGAACATGCTGATCGAACGGTTCATCTCGCGCGCGCGTAATGAACCGCCTGATATTGACATCGATTTCGAGCATCAGCGTCGGGAAGAGGTGATTCAATATATCTATGGAAAATACGGCCGTCATCGCGCCGCGCTCACTGCAACGCTGATCACCTATCGCGCACGCAGTGCGCTGAAGGACGTCGGCAAGGCGTTGGGACTCGAAGCGTCGCTGATCGAGCGAATCAGCAAATCGCAGCAGTGGTGGGACGGCACGGATGCGGTCGCCAAATATCTTGCTGAAGCGGGTTTCGCTGCCAACTCGCACATCACGCAGAATCTGATTCGTCTCACCAAAGAGTTGCGTAACTTCCCGCGTCATCTATCGCAGCACGTCGGTGGCTTTGTGATCGCGAAAGACAAGCTGTCACGGCTCGTACCTATCGAGAACGCAACGATGAAAGATCGTAGCGTGATCGAGTGGGACAAGGACGATATCGATGCGCTCAAGCTGTTAAAAGTCGACGTGTTGGCGCTAGGCATGTTGTCGGCTATCCGGCGCTCGCTGGAATTCGTCGCCTTGCGCCGCGGCTTGCCGAAATTCAGGATGCAGGATATTCCGCGCGAGGACCGGGCCGTCTACGAAATGTGCGGTCATGCCGATACGATCGGTGTATTCCAGATCGAATCGCGTGCGCAACAAAGCATGTTGCCGCGCCTGAAGCCAAACAAGTACTACGATCTTGTGATCGAAGTCGCGATCGTGCGACCCGGGCCGATCCAGGGCGGCATGGTGCATCCGTATCTGCGCCGCAAACAGGGTCTGGAAGCGGTGGATTACGCGAAGGAGGAATTGCGTCCCGTGCTCGAACGCACGCTCGGCGTGCCGATCTTTCAGGAACAGGTGATGCACCTCGCGATGGTTGCGGCGAAATACACCGGGGAGCAGGCTGATCAATTGCGGCGCGCGATGGCCGCGTGGCGGCGCAGCGGCAATCTGACGAAGCATCAGAAGGATCTGACTGACCGTATGTCCGCGCGCGGTTACGAAAAAGAGTTCATCGACCGCATTTGCAAACAGATCGAGGGCTTCGGCGAATATGGTTTTCCTGAAAGCCATGCCGCGAGCTTTGCGTTGCTCGTCTACCTCAGCGCGTGGTTGAAACGTTATGAGCCGGCTGCTTTTCTGGCAGGATTACTGAACAGTCAGCCGTTGGGATTTTATTCGCCGTCTCAACTCGTGCAGGATGCCAGGCGTCACGGTGTCCAGGTATTACCGCCTGACGTGACCTTGAGCGATTGGGAGTCGACCTTCGAACAACGTGGCCATGAGGGGCAGCGGATTTCATCGAGCGAGACCTATTTGCGCCGTCAGCAGGGCGTGTTGTCCGCACAGCAATTTCGTGATCTGTCGTTGCGGCGCTTCACTGTGGCCCGGACGATCCGGCGCGCGGCGAAACAGCTGACCGCACGCGTATTTCAAGCGTCGAAAACCTATGGTGCACGCGGCCCGGCCGTGCGCATCGGCATGCATCTGATCAAAGGTCTTTCGCAGGTGGCCGCCGAACGCATCATGGCGGCTCGCTGCGACGCGCAGTTTACCGACGTCGACGATCTGACGCGTCGCGCGGCATTAACGCGGCGTGATCTCGAAGCGCTCGCCGCGGCGAATGCGCTGGTGAGCATCGCGGGCCATCGGCGCGAAGCATGGTGGGCGGTGACCGCGCAGCACGCGGTGCCCAGGCTGCTGCGCGATGCGCCGATCGCGGAAACGCCGTTGGCATTGCCGCAGGCAACCGAGAGTCGCGAGATCGTCGACGATTACGCGAGCATCGGTCTCACGCTCAATCGTCATCCGCTAGCCTTATTGCGCGAACGTCTTGCCCGACAGCGTTTTCGCACAGCGGCTGAGCTGGCGGTGTGCCGGCACGGTACGGTGGCGCGGGCCTGCGGCATTGTCACCGTGCGGCAGCGGCCCGGCACGGCAAACGGCACCGTGTTTGTTTCCATCGAAGACGAAACCGGTTCGATCAACGTGATCGTCTGGCCATCGCTGGTGGAAAAGCAGCGCAAGGTGTTGCTGGGTTCATCGTTGCTGGCGGTGTATGGCGTCCTGCAGCGTGATGACGGTGTTTCCACCGGCGGTGACAGCGCTGGCAACGCGGCGGACATGAACCAGGCAGGTAAGGCGAAACGGAAACAGAAGGGTGAAGTGATCCATCTTGTCGCGCATCGGCTTGAAGATCACAGCGAGTGGCTCGGCGAACTGGCCACGGCAAGCCGCGATTTTCATTGATGCGGACCTGCCGTGGTCGAGCGCGTTGCCGGGCGCTATGCTGCCGTCTCATCCCGCCATGGAAATTCGGCCAGCACTTGCCGGATCGCCACGTCGAAGGGTGTGCGGCGGCCGATACCAAGCGCCTCGAGCCGGTCCGAGGACAGATGACAGTTATGCGGACGCGGCGTCGCGTCCGCGGGCGTGTGCTGCGGCGTTATTTGTGCATCGAGTTGCAACGCGGCGGCCAACCGCACGGCGATTTCATATTTGTTCATCGGCTCGTCGCCCGACCATTGCACGATGCCGCGGATCGCCTCGCCACGTGCTTGCCATTCGAGCATCTGCCGGATCACAAACGCGACGTCCGGTGTGAAGGTCGGGTAACGAATCGCCCATGCGTCCATGACGGCGGCCTTGCCATCGCGTGAAGCCGACGCGGCAATCGCCGGCACGAGGCTCGTCACCGCGGATTCTGCCCAATCGACGATCGGCCCATACAGTAGCGGTAAACGCAGCACGCAGCCGAGATCGGTGGATTCCGTCAGCGCGCGCTCGCCTTCGAGTTTGCTCCGCCCATAGGCATTGAGCGGCGCGGGCACGGAATCGTGCTGATAGGGTGGGTGGGTGCCGTCGAATACGTAATCGGTCGAGATCGAGAGCGTCCATGCACCGCGACGTCCGGCTGCCGTAGCCAGAGTGCGCACTGCGTCGACGTTCAATGCCCGGGCGAGCGCCGGATCGTGCTCGCACACATCCGGCCGACGTTCCGCCGCCGCAATCACGAGTGCGTCCGGCGCTTCGCGCTCGATGAATTGCTCGACCGCGCGCGCATCGCGAATGTCCAGTGCAACGGTGTTCGGGCCCGGTCGGCTGAACGCCGTGGCGACAACTTGCCAACTGGCCTGCTGCGCCAGTTCGTTGACGAGCGCCCGGCCGAGCAGCCCGGAAGCACCAATGACGGCAACTTTGAACATGAAGGTCGCTCGCTTAACGGCCCGGGCCGCTGATTACGCCGGTCACCGTATAACCGGCTTCGTCGATGGCGCTCTTTAATGTGCCGGCCGGTTGCGTCGACTCGATCGCCACGCGCCCGGTTGCCAGATCGACCCGAACCTGAGCGGTGTCATCGTGTTCACGGATCGCATTCGTAACCGCTGCCACGCAATGCTGGCAGCTCATACCTTCTACCTGGAATTCGATCGTCATCGGGATTGCCTCGAAAAAATGAATGTTGCGACGGTTGAATTATGCCTGCCGGTGCGCAATTGGGTGGCTGACCTTCCCACAATGGGAAGGTGTACGATCGACGTACACACTGAGGAAACAGTCATGAATATCGGTGAAGCGGCCCGCGCGTCGGGCGTCACGGCGAAGATGATTCGCTATTACGAAAGTGTGGGTCTGCTGGCAGCGAAGGCGCGCACGAGCGCTGGCTACCGCGTATACGGGCCGCAAGAGGTCCATTCGCTGCGTTTTATCCGCCAGGCGCGCCGCCTGGGTTTTCTGGTCGAAGACATCCGCCGGTTGTTGGCGCTCTGGCATGACCGGTCGCGCGCCAGCGCCGAAGTAAAGGCGATTGCGCTGGAGCACGTCGCGGAACTCGATCGACGCATTGCCGAACTGACCGACATGCGCGACACATTGGCGCATCTGGCGGACCATTGCCACGGCGATGAGCGCCCAGATTGCCCGATTATCGAGCGGCTAGCCGACACTGATCTGGTGTCCGGGAAGGGCTGTCATCCGATTTAAACGCGTCGGTGCAACCCGTTGTGGGATTTGTCGCAACGGAACGTAAGAAAGCACCACGGCGGTGCAAAATAATTGGGGGCGCTATCGATTGTCTCGAGGCAGTCGTCTTGAATTCAGACAAATCAATGACTTAAGCGCACCGCAAGCGTGCACCATTCCAAAACGGAATGCACGTCATGCGGGCATTTCACTAGCAAGGTTGCACCATAGGGCTATAATTCGGGTTAACCCTTTTACGGGAAATCCCTGATGCAGAACTCACCGGGGATTCAATCTGATCCTTGGAGAACATCATGTTTGCATACGTACTTGAAAAGCTGAGCACCTGGTTTGAAACCGCAGAACGCAGCCGTCGTGAAGCCTATCTGGCGTCGTCGTCGGATATCGTTCAGCTCGAACAGCGCATCCGCTCGCTCGAAACCAATGGCTACTCGCTGTAAGTTTCAACTGCATCAAGTTTGATCCGGCAGCGCTCGTGCGCGGCCATTGCAGTAAAGTGTTGAGCCCCGTATAGACGGGGCTTTGTCACATCTGGACCGCGAAAATTTCACCGCAAATGGCGCTTCAAGTCGATCCATGGCCGATAACGACTAGCCTGGCGGCCGCCGTAGCGGTAAGGTAAGGCGTTTTCCACGCTATCCGGCATTTTCAAAACTCAACCGGTCTGCCCATGTTTCCTGTCCGCCTACTCAAGTCCATTCTGGTCATAACCGCCGCGACTTCGCTGACATCGGTTTTCGCAGTACCGGCGAGTTTCGCAGCGACAAGCAGCAACACCCGCAAACCGGTGATACTCGACTCACAGAGCGGTATCAACGACGGCCAAAGCGGCACGGTGCTGCAAACCGCACCGCTTTCGCGACAGCCGATCGTAGAGGCGCAGCCCATCGCCACGCCCACGGAGTTGGCGCCGAATTCGTCGCCGCCATTCATTGTCGCACCCTACATCCCGGTGCCTGCCGGCGGCGGCACGCCGTCTCCACAACCCTATCCGCAACCACGTCCCATGCCTCGCGGGCAATAAGCTCAATCGCCGCGATACTCCACCTTGAACTGTGCGGCCTTGTCCTCGCCGAGCGCCTGAACCAGCCAGGGCATCTGGTCTTTCAGCGTTTTTGCCAGCGTATACGGCGGATTCAGGATGAACATGCCACTGCCGAATAATCCGAAGCCGTCGGTCGGCGGATTGCTGACGGTCAGGCTCACATGCAACCAGTTACGCTCCTGCAGCTTCTTCAACTGATCGGGGAAGCGCTGCGATTCAAGCCGTCTGACCTGCGGGTACCAGACTGCATAGGTACCGGTCGGAAAGCGCTTCAGGCTTTCTTCGACGCAGCGTAGGGTGCGCGTGTAGTCGCGCTTGTCTTCGTACGACGGATCGAGCAGTACCAGCGCGCGGCGCGGTGCCGGAGGCAGTAACGCGAGAATGCCGTCGAAGCCGTCGCCTGCATAAAGCATTGCCCGGCGCCCCGCATCGCGGAAGTTATGGCGTAGTACGTCGATTTCAGTGGTGTGCAGTTCGAACAGGCGCATGCGGTCCTGTTCGCGCATCTGCCGCCACGCGATATAGGGCGAGCCCGGGTAGAAGCGCAACTGGCCGTCTGGATTCAGCGCGCTCACTTCATCGACGTAATCCGCGAAGACCGACGGCAGGTCGTTGCGTCCCCAAAGTTTGGCGATGCCGGTCTGGAATTCGCCGGTCTTGGTCGCGTAGCCTTCTTTCAGCGAATAGACGCCGGCACCCGCGTGGGTGTCGATATACCAATAGGCTTTGTCCTTCTGGCCGAGGTAGCGCAGTAGCTGCAACACGACGGCGTGTTTCAGAACGTCGGCGTGGTTGCCTGCATGAAAGGCGTGGCGGTAGCTAAGCATGATGAGGAGACGCTGAAAGAGGGCGTGCCGGTCCAAGGCGGATTCGGCGGTGCGGGTGCAATGCGGCAGCACAATAGAAGTGCAGCGCGGTCGCGTATTGTACGCGACGCCGCGCTGCGCCCTGCAGTGCGTTGCGCGTGGCACAGCCCTGATGATGCGTGGGCCATGTTCCGCGCGCTCCGGCGAACGTTGGCTCAGTCGTAGGCGTCGCCGATGATTTCCTCGATCCGTTGCTTGATCTCCGGGGTGATCTGCTCGGCTACCTCCGCCGATTTCATGTTTTCACCGATCTGTTCGACACGCGAAGCGCCGGTAATCACCGTGCTTACGTTCGGGTTCTTCAGAATCCATCCAATCGCCAACTGGCCGACCGTACAGTGGAGTTCGTCTGCCACTTCGCCGAGCTTGCCGACCACGTTGTTCTTGCCGGTGTCGGTGACCTGCTTGCGCAGCCACTCGTAGCCTTGCAACTGCGCGCGGCTGTCGGTAGGCACACCGTCACGGTATTTGCCGGTAAGCAGACCGGATGCAAGCGGGCTCCATGTGGTCAGCCCCAGGCCAATGTCCTCGTAAAGCCGCTTGTATTCCTGTTCCACGCGCTTGCGGTGGAACAGGTTGTATTGCGGCTGCTCCATGACCGGCTTGTGCAGATGATGCCGTTCGGCGATCTCATAAGCCGCGCGGATTTCGTCGGCGCTCCATTCCGACGTGCCCCAGTACAGTGCCTTGCCGCGCGTGATCATATCGCTCATCGCCCAAACGGTTTCTTCGACCGGCGTGTTCGGGTCAGGACGATGACAGAACACCAGATCGACATAATCGAGCTGCAGGCGTTTGAGCGACGTATCGATCGCGTTCAGCAGATATTTGCGGTTTAACGTGTGGTACTGGTTCGGCGCCTCGTTGAGACCCCAGAAAAACTTCGTGGATACCACATAGCTCACGCGTGGCCACGCGAGTTCCTTGAGCGCCTGGCCCATGATCTCTTCGGATTGGCCGCCGGCATACACCTCGGCGTTGTCGAAGAAGTTGACTCCCGCATCGCGGGCGGCCGCAAGCGACTCGCGTGCCGCGCGATGATCCACCTGATTGCCGTAGGTGACCCATGAGCCGATGGACAGTTCGCTGACTTGCAGGCCGGAACGGCCCAGACGTCGATAGTTCATGCATTCCTCCTTGGTAGTGATGCCGCCGGAATCCCGCTGAGACGTCTAGTTTAAAGAGATAAAGCCCGATGCGCGTTTTACCGATGTAGTTCACATGGTTCATGCACAATAGCAGCGTTGGCCGCAGTGCAGCATTCGGCCAAACGGCCTATGCCGTTTGGCTGACTTCACGCCGCCTGCGGCCCGTGGTCTCATTGCTCATCAACTGCATGGAGGTTCTGGATGTCGTCACTGAACACGAATCTGAATGGCAAGGTCGCGGTGGTTACGGGCGCCGCGAGCGGCATCGGCAAGCAGATTGCGCTCACGCTTTCTGCCGCGGGCGCGGCGATCGCGATCGCCGACCTGAACCAGGACGGCGCGAACGCCGTCGCTGAAGAAATCAGACAGGCTGGCGGAAAGGCAATCGGCATTGCGATGGACGTCACGAACGAAGACGCCGTCAACCAGGGTATCGACAAAGTCGCGGCCGAATTGGGCTCGATCGACATTCTGATTTCCAACGCCGGCATTCAGATCGTTAATCCAATCGAAAACTACTCGTTTTCCGATTGGAAGAAAATGCAGGCGATCCACGTGGACGGCGCCTTCCTCACCACCAAGGCCGCGCTCAAGCACATGTATAAAGACGATCGCGGCGGCATCGTGATCTACATGGGTTCGGTTCATTCGCATGAAGCGTCGCCGCTCAAGTCGGCCTATGTGACCGCCAAGCATGCGCTGCTCGGGCTCGCACGCGTACTGGCCAAGGAGGGCGCGAAACACAATGTGCGCTCGCATGTCGTGTGTCCGGGTTTCGTGCGTACGCCGCTGGTCGACAAGCAGATTCCCGAGCAGGCCAAAGAGCTCGGCATTAGCGAAGAAGACGTGATCAAGCGCGTGATGCTGGGCGGCACGGTCGACGGCATCTTCACCACGGTGGAAGACGTCGCGCAGACTGTGCTGTTTCTGTCCACCTTCCCGACTGCGGCGCTGACCGGCCAGTCCTTTATTGTGAGCCACGGCTGGTATATGCAATAAGGAGGCGCCCATGGCGCAACGCAATCTCAAACGGGCGCGCGCCGGCGCGCCCGGGGGCGGGGAAGGCGAGGGCGCCGGTCCGGCGCCCGTCGCGCATCCTGGCCCGCAACGCCATTTACCCAACTACGAAACCGTTGCGCTGATGCTGCAAGGCGGTGGTGCGTTGGGCGCCTATCAGGCAGGCGTCTTTCAGGGACTTTACGAAGCCGGTATCGAGCCGAACTGGCTCGCCGGTATTTCAATCGGCGCGCTGAATACCGCCATCATTGCCGGCAATCCGCCGGAAAAGCGCGTCGAGCGGCTACTGCAATTCTGGGAAACGATCTGCCAACCTGCGTTCGGGCCGCCGTTGCCGGCCTTTATCGAGCACGCACTGTTCAATTCCAGTGAAGCTGTTCGCAAGGCATTCACGGCGACTCAGGCCATGGGCGCGATTGTGGAAGGGCAAAAGGGCTTTTTCGTGCCGCGCTTTCCGCCGCCGCTGCCCACCGTCTCCGGGCCGCCGCAGTTGGCAAGCTACTACGACACCACGCCGCTCAAGGCGACGCTGGAGGCCCTCTGCGATTTCGATCGGATCAATTCCGGCGAGATGCGCGTATCAGTCGGGGCGGTGAATTGCGGAACAGGCAACTTTGCTTACTTCGATAACCGGCATACCAAACTGAGGCCGGAGCACTTCATGGCGTCAGGTGCGTTGCCGCCGGGTTTTGCGGCAGTTGAGATCGACGGCCAGTATTACTGGGACGGTGGCCTGATGTCGAACACGCCGCTCTATGAAGTGATTCAGACCACGCCGCGTCGCGATACGCTCGCATTCCAGGTTGACCTATGGAGCGCGATCGGCCCGGTGCCGGACAACATCACTGATGTTCAAGGGCGCATGAAAGACATTCAGTACTCGAGCCGCACGCGTCTCGTGACCGACATGCTGCAACGTTCGCAGCGTTTCCGGCATGTGCTGCGCGAGGTGCTCGATCGCGTGCCGTCTGACCAGCGCGACGATCCGTGGTGCAAGCTTGCGGAGGATCTCTCGTGTTCGAAGCGCTACAACGTGATCCACCTCATCTATCGGCAAAAGGAATACGAAGGGCACTTCAAAGACTTCCAGTTTGGCCTCTCCACAATGCGCGAACATTGGAGTAGCGGTCTGGAAGATATCCGCCATTCGCTGGCCCAACCCGATTGGCTCGACATGCCTGATAACGACGCGGGTTTTGTCACGCACGATATTCATCGGGATGCACGCTGAAATCCCCGTGACCTCCCCATGCATGGCGGCAACAGGCCAGATCGGCAACTAACGGCAACAAGCTGCATCGGCAGGTCGGTCACACGTCCAGCAGCAGCCGACCAATGAAAAACGGCGCCCAAATTGGGCGCCGTTTTTTCAAGCAACTTCAGCCAGCCAAGCAAGACAAGGCGCGCGCGCTAAACGCCCGCGCCCTGAAATGTCTTACTTGAGCACGTGAGCAATCGCGTTAGCCACCACGTCGAGGTTGCGCGTATTCAGCGCAGCCACGCAGATACGGCCCGTGCTCACCGCGTAGATGCCGAACTCTTCGCGCAGACGGTCCACTTGGGGCGCCGTCAGGCCCGAGTACGAGAACATGCCGCGTTGTGCATTCACGAAGCTGAAATCGCGATCCACGCCGCTTGCCTTCAGGCGTTCGACGAGACCGTTGCGCATGGCGCGGATGCGGTCGCGCATTTCAGCGAGTTCCGTCTCCCACGTGGCGCGCAGGTCAGCCGATGCGAGCACCGCCGCGACCACCGAGCCGCCGTGCGTCGGCGGGTTCGAGTAATTGGTGCGGATCACGCGCTTCAGTTGCGACAGCACGCGAGCCGATTCTTCCTTGCTTGCCGTGATGATCGACAGTGCGCCGATGCGCTCGCCGTACAGCGAGAACGACTTCGAGAACGACGACGACACGAATACGTTCAGTTCCGATGCGGCGAACAGACGAACCGCTGCGGCGTCGGATTCGATGTTGTCGCCGAAACCCTGGTAAGCGATGTCGAGGAACGGCACCAGATTGCGCGCTTTCACGACTTCGACGATCTGCTTCCATTGGTCGACCGTCAGGTCGACACCAGTCGGGTTGTGGCAGCACGCGTGCAGCACGACAATCGTGCCCGCGGCGTAGCTATTCAGCGCGTTCAGCATGCCTTCGAAGTTCACGCCGTGCGTGTGCGCGTCGTAGTACGGATAGTTCACGACTTCGAAGCCTGCGCCTTCGAACAACGCGCGGTGATTTTCCCAGCTCGGATCGCTGATCGCGACCTTGGCATTCGGGTTCACACGCTTCAGAAAGTCGGCGCCGATTTTTAGCGCGCCCGTGCCACCCAGTGCTTGCGCCGTCACGACGCGGCCTGCGGCGATCAGCGGCGAATCGTTGCCGAGCAGCAGCGTTTGCACAGCGGCGTCATAGGCGGCGATGCCCTCGATCGGCAGATAGCCGCGCGGCAGCGCGGCTTCAACGCGTGCCTTTTCCGCGTCGCGCACGGCGCGCAGCAGCGGAATCTTGCCTTCTTCATTGAAGTAGACGCCAACGCCAAGATTGACCTTGGTGGCGCGCGCATCGGCGTTAAAAGCTTCGTTCAGGCCCAGAATCGGGTCGCGGGGAGCAAGTTCGACGGCGGAGAACAGAGACATGATGGGTGGGCAGCAGTAGTGAAAAGAGGGCCGCTTCGTTCGCGGCGAACCCGGCCGAAGACGTCTGACGGACGATCCGGACGGCGGGCGGGCATCGGCGAGCGAGCGCAACTTGGCATTGTAGCGAATTTGTGGGCAATTTTCGGGCACCAAAGGCCGGCGGACTGAATTTTTTGCTTGAAAAACAGGCATCAAAGCGCCATTTGCTTTCTCTGCGCAGCCCGCTGAACCCCTACGCAGACCCGCTCAGCCCGGGTTCCCGCAACCCGTTAGAATAGTTCTTTGCCTAAGGCCCGGTGCCGCTCCCCATGTCCGAACACCATCTGACTGAACTCGACGAGACGCTCGACGAATCCAAATTCGTCACGTTCGAAGGCTCGCCGTTCCAGCTTTACCAGCCGTACCCGCCCGCCGGCGACCAGCCGACGGCGATCGACACGCTCGTCGAAGGCGTCCAGGACGGCTTGTCGTTCCAGACGCTGCTTGGCGTGACCGGCTCCGGCAAGACCTTCACGATGGCCAACACCATCGCGCGGCTCGGCCGGCCGGCGATCGTGTTCGCGCCGAACAAGACGCTTGCCGCGCAACTCTATTCGGAGTTCCGCGAGTTCTTCCCGCGCAACGCGGTCGAGTACTTCGTCTCGTACTACGACTACTACCAGCCGGAAGCGTACGTGCCGCAGCGCGACCTGTTCATCGAGAAAGATTCGTCGATCAACGAGCACATCGAGCAGATGCGGCTGTCGGCCACCAAGAGCCTGATGGAGCGGCGCGACGTGATTATCGTCGGCACGGTGTCGGCAATTTACGGTATCGGCAACCCGTCGGAATATCACAAGATGATTCTGACGCTGCGCACCGGCGACAAGCTGGGCCAGCGCGACATCATCGCCCGGCTGATCGCCATGCAATACAACCGCAACGAGGCCGATTTCCAGCGCGGTTCGTTCCGCGTGCGCGGCGATACGATCGATATCTTCCCGGCCGAGCACGCCGAAATGGCGGTGCGCATCGAGTTGTTCGACGACGAGGTCGAGACGCTGCAACTGTTCGATCCGCTCACCGGCCGCGTGCGGCAGAAGATCAGCCGTTTTACCGTGTACCCGTCGTCGCACTATGTGACGCCGCGCGACACCGTGATTCGCGCGGTCGAAACGATCAAGACCGAATTGCGCGAGCGGCTCGAGTTTTTCTACAGCAGCGGCAAGCTTGTCGAAGCACAGCGGCTTGAGCAACGCACCCGCTTCGATCTGGAAATGCTGCAGGAATTGGGCTTCTGCAAGGGCATCGAGAACTATTCGCGGCACTTTTCGGGCGCTGCGCCCGGCGAGCCGCCGCCAACATTGGTCGACTACTTGCCGCCCGACGCGCTGATGCTGCTCGACGAGTCGCACGTGCTGATCGGCCAGTTGAACGGCATGTACAACGGCGACCGGGCGCGTAAGGAAAATCTGGTCGACTACGGTTTCCGTTTGCCGTCGGCGCTCGACAATCGCCCGCTCAAATTCAATGAGTTCGAGCGCAAGATGCGTCAGGTGGTGTTCGTGTCGGCCACGCCGGCAGACTACGAGCAGAAAACGGCAGGGCAGGTGGCCGAGCAGCTGGTGCGTCCGACCGGTCTTGTCGACCCGGAAATCGAGGTGCGCCCGGCGCGCACCCAGGTCGACGATGTGCTCGCCGAGATCAACGAGCGCGTCAAGGTAGGCGACCGCGTGCTGGTGACCGTGCTGACCAAGCGCATGGCCGAGCAGCTCACCGAGTTTCTGGCCGACCACGGCGTGAAGGTGCGTTACCTGCACAGCGACATCGATACGGTGGAGCGGGTGGAAATCATCCGCGATCTGCGTCTGGGCACGTTCGACGTGCTGGTCGGGATCAACCTGCTGCGTGAGGGGCTCGACATTCCGGAGGTCTCGCTGGTCGCGATTCTCGACGCCGACAAGGAGGGCTTCCTGCGCGCCGAGCGCTCGCTGATCCAGACCATCGGCCGGGCGGCGCGTAACGTGAACGGCAAGGCGATTCTCTACGCGGACCGGGTGACCGACTCGATGCGCCGTGCCATCGACGAAACCGAGCGGCGGCGCGCCAAGCAGATCGCCTATAACCTGGAGAACGGCATCACGCCGCGCGGCGTGGTCAAGCGGATCCGCGACATCATCGACGGTGTGTACAACGTCGACGACGCACGTGCCGAGTTGAAGGAACAGCAGACTCGGGCGAAATTCGAGGACATGTCCGAGAAGCAGCTCGCCAAGGAGCTCAAGCGCCTCGAGAAGCAGATGATGGAGCACGCCAAGAACCTCGAATTCGAAAAGGCTGCACAAACTCGCGATCAACTGGCGTTGTTGCGGCAGCGCGTGTTCGGTGCGAACGTCGGCGACCACGTGCCGGGCGTCCAGTAACACCTGCCTGTCTGGGCGCGGCAATGTGCCGCGCCTTGTCTTTTCCCGCCTTGCGGCCCGCTGATACCCTCGTCCCGCGCTTTCCTTAAAACTGCCTTAAGGCCCTACTCCCGTAAGGCTTTGCGTGCAGCCGCGTTTGTTCTCCCTGCCGATCAATGATAAACTCGACCAATATTGAGAATGGTTCGCATTAACGTTCGTATTGCAGCGTACGCTGCTGATGTCCGCCGGCGGGGGCACTGGCAAGTGCTGCAACGAGACAAGCGCCGCGCGCTGTTCCAATGACTCGATTCCAGTCTGAAAAAAACAAGGAGTTTCAATGCGGATTTCTTCATTTGTGCGTGGTGGCGCAGCAGCGGTGGCCGCAGTAGCGGCGCTTTCCGCAACGGCTGCGGAATACCCGATCGGCAAGCACCAGATTCAGGGCGGCATGGAAATCGGCGCGGTCTATCTGCAGCCGATCACGATGGAACCCGAAGGCATGATGCGCAAGGCGTCGGATTCGGACATCCACCTGGAAGCCGACATCCACGCGGTCAAGAATAATCCGACGGGTTTCGCCGAAGGCGACTGGATGCCGTATCTGCAAGTCCGTTATGAGTTGACGAAAGCCGGTTCGAATCAGACCCAGAAGGGCGACATGATGGCGATGGTCGCCAACGACGGTCCGCACTACGGCGACAACGTCAAGCTGCAAGGCCCGGGCAAATACCATCTGAAGCTGATGGTCGAAGCGCCGATGCAGACCGGTCACATGGCGTTCGGCCGTCACGTCGACAAGGAAACTGGCGTGGGTCCGTGGTTCAAGCCGATCACGCTCGAATACGACTTCACGTTCGCGGGCATCGGCAAGAAGGGCGGTTACTGATCGCCGAGCGCCGCGCACGCGGCTCGTCGCGGCTCCACGCGCATGACCGCGCGGCCGGCCGTGAATGAGCGAATGAGTGAATGCATGCAGCAGGCGGCGCGCGGACGATGACACTTCCCGCGCCGCGTTTTCCGGAAAGGCTAATGAGAATTAACCGAAAGATCGCAATCCTCGCCATGACTGCGTTGGCAGTTGGGGCCGCGCACGCAGCGGATCTGCCCACCTTCAATCTTGAAATGAACGACGGCAAGCTCAATCCCGTCCGCATCGAAGTGCCGGCAGGGCAGCGCATCAAGATTGCAATTCGCAACACGGGCAAGGGCGCGGCCGAATTCGAAAGCGTGCAATTGCGCAAGGAAAAAGTGTTGGCGCCAGGCGGCGATTCGTTCGTCGTGATCGCGCCGCTGGATCCGGGCGAGTACAAGTTCTTCGACGATTTTCATCAGCAGGCGCAGGGCGTGATCGTCGCGAAATAGCGGCTTGGGGCGCGAACGCGGACCCTCAAGCAAACGGGTGACGCGTTCGCCGGAGCAGTGGCAGGTAAAGCAGTAGCAGGTAGAGGGAGAGCTTGGATGGGTCAGATTCTATTCATCGTGTGGCGCGAAAGTGTCGAGGCGCTGCTGGTGGTCGGCATCCTGTACGCATGGTTGAAAAATGGCGACGACGATGCGCGCCGCGGTTTGCCGTACCTGTGGGGCGGCGTCGCGGCCGGTCTGATCGCCGCGGTCGCACTCGGCGCGGCGCTGGTCGGTTTCACCGAAGTGCTCTCCGGTGACGCGCAGGATTATTTCCAGACCGCGATGGTGCTGGTCGCCTGTGTGCTGATCGTGCAAATGGTGCTGTGGATGAAGCAGCATGGCCGCTCGCTCAAGCGCGACATGGAACAGTCGCTGCAAAAGAGCAAGCGCGATTCCAACTGGTGGGGCGTCGCCTTGCTGGTCGCATTGGCGATCGCACGTGAAGGCAGTGAAACCGTGATCTTCCTGTACGGTCTCGGCTTTGGCCAATCGGGCCATGTGGACGGCAGCCAGATGCTCGCGGTGGCGATCGGTCTCGGTCTCGCGTTGCTGACCTTCTACGTGTTGCAACTGGGCGGCAAGATCTTTTCCTGGCGGCTCTTTTTCCGTGTCACGGAAATCATGCTGTTGTTCCTAGGCGCGGGCCTGTTCCAGACCGGTGTCGATAAGCTGATCGACAAGGAAATCATGCCGACAATCGTTGGCCAGATGTGGAATTCGTCGGCCATCCTCGACGATTCCAGTACCTTCGGTTCGCTGGTCGCGACCCTCACCGGTTATCGCGCTCACCCGGCGCTGATGAATCTGATCGCGTACGCCGTGTACTGGCTGGTCGTCTATCTGCTGGTGCGCCGCGCGAATCGCAAGCCTGCGCAGCAGGCCGCCGGGCGCGCAGCATGAGTGCCGTGATGACACGTCCGGGCCGGCTCGCGGCGGCCGGGCAGTGGATGCAGCGTCACGGCAGCTTGATCCGCGGCATTCAGTGGGTCGTGGTGGCCGTGTACGCGTTCCTGATTCTGGTGCCGGCGGTGATGCCGTTACCTGACGATACCGCGCATCTGTGGAGCAACCTGACGCTTGCCGCGCAGTTCGTGTTCTGGGGCATCTGGTGGCCGTTCGTGCTGCTGTCGATGGTGATGCTCGGCCGTGTCTGGTGCGGTGTGCTGTGTCCGGAGGGCGCGCTCGCGGAATTCGCGAGCAAGTACGGCCGCGGCCGGGCAATTCCCCGCTGGATGCGCTGGGGCGGCTGGCCATTCGTCGCGTTCGGCATCACCACCATCTACGGCCAGATGGTCAGCGTCTACCAGTATCCGAAAGCGGTGCTGCTGGTGCTCGGCGGCTCGACTTTCGCGGCAATGATCATCGGCTTGCTGTACGGACGCGAGAAGCGCGTCTGGTGCAAGTATCTGTGCCCCGTCAACGGGGTTTTTTCGCTGCTGGCGCGTCTCGCGCCGTTCCACTACAAGGTCGATGAAGACGCGTGGCGCCGTTCGTACAAGAACGGCGAGCACGGGCATCGCGTGATTCCAATCAATTGCGCGCCGCTGGTGCCGCTGCGCAATATGAAGGGCGCGTCGGACTGCCATATGTGCGGCCGTTGCAGCGGGCATCGCGACGCGATCGCGCTGACGTGGCGCGCGCCGTCGTCGGAAGTCGTGCAGCTCGGCGACAAACAGGCGAACCCGTGGGACACCGCGTTGATCCTGTACGGCCTGCTCGGTATCGCGATCGGCGCGTTCCACTGGACCGCTTCGCGCTGGTTCATCGACCTGAAGATGTTCTTCGCCAACTGGCTGGTCGATCACGACATCACCTGGCCGCTCGACACCAACGCGCCGTGGTTCCTGTTCACGCATTACCCTGAGCAGAACGACGTATTCTCGTGGCTCGACGGCACGATGGTGATCGGCTACATCCTCGCGACCGCGCTGGTGTACGGCACCGCGCTACTGGTGTTGCTGATGGGCGCGACGCGCATGCTGGGGCGCTTCAATACCGTGCGTCTGCATCATTTGACGCAAGGCCTCATTCCGATCGCAGGCGCAGGGGTGTTCCTTGGCTTGTCGGCGACCACGCTGTCGCTGCTGCGCGCGGAACACGTGCCCTTGTGGTGGGCGTCGGATGTGCGTATCGCGATTCTGGCGATTGCCAACCTGTGGAGCGCGTGGCTCGCCTGGCTGGTCACTCGCCGTTATAGCGAGCGCTTCGTTCAACGCGCCCTCGCGATGGTGTGGTTCGCCGCGGCGCTGGCGGTGGTCGATAGTGCGTGGTGGCTGATGTTCTGGGGCTGGGCTTCGAAGTAGGTCATAACGAGGTTCTAACGCTTCGTGGTGCTGTCGAAACCTGATCGGCGCCGTTCAAAACAAAAGCCGTGGAGATGAACATCCCACGGCTTTTTCTTTTCCTGTCTTGCGATACACGATGTCGTTCGTCTATCCGCATCGAGTGAGAACCAAAAAAGCGGCCTGGCTGGCTGCGACGGCTGGCTTGGTGTCTGCACGAAGGGGTCTAGTTCTCACGTGCAAGCCGTCGTGGCTGGCTAATGCCCAACACCTCTCGAGGAGGTGGTCCCCACAATACCCGGTACTGACTGCGATTCGGTGCTGCCCGTTACTTCGTCAGGATCAGCTTGCCCAGGCGCGTTGCGCGCAGTTGATAGGTTTCGCCGTTATGCACGATGCTGACGTGAGTGTGGCCTTGCAGCAGCGTGTCGCTGCGCACGACCCGATCCGACTTTTCGCTGGCACCGTTGGCGCGATCCGTTGCTGGCTTCGTGGCGGTTGTCGCCGCCGTCGCCGCCGACGGTTTCGGACGGCTGGTCAGCGCGGCCGCCGGGCGGCGCAGGCTGAGGGTTGAAGAGCGCGTGAGATCGGTCATTCGTTTTAGCTGTTGGTCGATTCGATGGACTAATTCTAAATGATAACTATTCCTATTTACAAGAAAGAGAAATTCATCGGATCTTGGTTTCGATAGCTGAAGGACGAAGGCGAAAGAGGCACGCCACCTTCCATCCGGCGGCCTCGCCCGGCACAACGACGCGGGCAGGGCGCCCGCACCCACATCAATGCAACGAACCGGGCTCCTGCTTGGCCACGACGTACTGACGGATCAGCCGCACCGTGTCGATATCGTTTTCGCGATACGCCGACTTCACGATTTCCTGCGTCTGCACGGCGTCCTGGTCGTCGGACACCGGCAGGGTGGTCGTGTATTCGAAGCGAAGGAACAACTGCAGTTCGTCGGGCTGCTCGATCGTCATGGTCAGCGAGCCGCCGACATAGTCCGCCGTCGGCAGAATGTCGTAGCGCACGCTCTGGCGATCCCGCAGCGTGACACGGTCGCGCACGGTGGCCTGGCCATAGTGCAGTTCGCGTTCGAGCGTGTCGGCTTCGCGTGAAAGGATGGTGCAGCTGTCGAGGCCGATCACGAACAGTTGCGGCTGTTCGGCACGGAGCACGAGACCTTCCCACAGTTGTTCGCGGGTCATTGAGTCGACAAGCGGATTCAACGGATCGTTGATCTGGATAAGGTGTTCGAAATTCAAAACGACGGCTTCCTATGAAAGCGTTGCAATAGGCGCGGTCCCGTCTGCCGGTGCCGCGCCTTTCCTGCTTCAGGCGACAGCGGCAAGACCCGAACGGATCGTGATCGAATGCGTGAGGATCTTGTGGACCGGACACGCATTGGCAATTTGCAATAGCCGTTCCCGCTGTTCGTCGGACAGATCGCCTTCCAGCATGATCTGGCGGTCGATCGTCGTGCCCGCGTCGCCGCTTTCAAGCGACAGCGCCACGCGCACGTCGGCAAGCGGCCAGCCCTTGCGCTGAGCGTACATCTTCAGCGTGATCGACGTGCAAGCCCCGAGGCTCGACAGCAGCAGCGTGACCGGCGAAGGCCCGCGATCACCGCCGCCGGCGGACTCGGGTTCGTCGGCGAGCCACGTGTGCTTGCCGTCGTCTAAAAGGACCTGGTAATTCGTCGAACCGATGTGGGCGGTGACGTGGGACTCTGCCATGCGCGCTCCTGAACAGGGACGGAAATCGCCGCGCGCCACAGTCCATCATGGTTAGACGGTATGGCGCGCGGCATAAATTACTATTGTGAACGAATTTACCGGTCTCCGCGCCAATGCGTGGCGGCGCGGCGATGCCGCGTTACCGCAATCGTCAGCGGCAACGCGCATCGGCAGGGTCGATCAGTGCGTGATCGCGCCCATGCGTCCGGCCTGATAGTCGATCACGGCCTGGCGGATCTCATCTTCGGTGTTCATCACGAACGGGCCGTAACGCACGACCGGCTCCTTCAGCGGCACCCCGCCGAGCAGCAGTACTTCGAGCGGCTCGGCGCCGGCGCTCAGCGTGACCGACTCGCCGTCGTTCTGGAACACCACCATGTTTTGCGCATCGATTTCCTGGCGTGCCTCGCCTTCGCCGTAAAAGCCCTTGCCCGACAGGCTATAAGCGAACACCCGGTAGTCGGCCGGCACGGGTTGCCGGATCGTCGCGCCCGGTTGCAGCGAGAAATGCTGATAGAGGATCGGTGTACGCGTTTCAATCGCCGCCTTGACGCCGAGCGCCTCGCCCGCGATGACCTTGACGCGCACCTTGCCATCCGCGGACGTCGCCACCGGAATGCTGGCCGACGGTATCTCCTGATAGCGCGGCTCGATCATCTTGTCGCGGCGCGGCAGATTCACCCACAACTGCAAGCCGTGTACGCGCCCACCGGTGCGCACGAACGACGGGTCCGGCATTTCGCTATGCACAACGCCTGCGCCCGCGGTCATCCATTGCACGTCGCCGGCCCGCAACGTGCCGGAATGGCCGCCCGAATCCTTGTGACCGAACTGACCCTCGAGCACGTAGGTGACTGTTTCGAAGCCGCGATGCGGATGATCCGGTGCGCCTTTGGCTTCGCCCGGCGCATAGTCGATCGGACCCATTTCGTCGAGCAGCAGGAACGGATCGAAATCCATCAGCAGTCGGGTCGGAAACGGGCGGTGGACGATAAAGCCGCCACCTTCGGTCGTGCGAACGGCGGGAAACGTGCGTTCGATCGTGCGCGTCGTGCTCATCAAAGTCACCTCAAAAAATGGGGAATAGCGTTATTTTTGAAACATAGAGCTATTATAGGGACCGTTTTCCTAGGTGCCAGCCGCCCTCACGCAATGGATTGTTCTATTACTGGAACGATGAGATGAAGATCGATTCACACAATCTGAATGACCTGATGTACTTTTCGCAGGTCGTCGAACATGGCGGTTTTTCCGCCGCCGAGCGCGTGCTGGGTATTTCCAAGTCGCGCCTGTCGCGCCGGCTGACCGAGCTGGAGGCGTCGCTGGGCGTGCGCCTGCTGCAACGCTCCACTCGCAAGTTGGCGCTCACTGAAGCCGGTCAATTGTTCTACCAGCACTGTCAGGCGATGCTGAGCGAGGCGCAGGCGGCCGTCAACGTGGTGCAGCAGTTGCGTTCGTCGCCGCGCGGCACGGTGCGCGTGAGCGTGCCGGTGACGGTTTCGCAAACCATCCTGTCGCAGATTCTGCCGGAGTTCATGCATCGCTACCCGGAAGTGCGGGTCGTGATGCGCGTGACGAACCGCGTGGTCGATCTGTTCGACGATTCGATCGATATCGCGTTGCGCGTGCGTTCCGATCCGCCGGAGAACGCCAACATCGTGGTGCGCCCGCTGTGGCGCACGCAGCAGCTGCTGGTCGGCGCACCGAGCCTGTTGCAGCAGAATGCGCCGCCGCTGTTGCCCGCCGATCTCAGCCGTTTTGAAACGCTCGACGTGCCGACCGGCGACGGGCGCCACGTCTTCGATCTGATTGCTCCGGACGGCACGCGCCACGCGCACGAACACGAGCCGCGCCTCGTCACCGCCGATCTGATGACGATTCGTGAAGCGGTGCTGTCCGGTGTGGGTATCGCCGCGTTGCCGGAAATGATGTATGGCAGCGCGTTGCGCGCGGGGCAGTTGTCGCCTGTGATGCCGGGCTGGACGTTTCCGACGCCGCAGTTGTACGCGGTATTCGTGTCGCGGCAGGGAATGGTGCCGGCCGTGCGGGCGTTCGTCGATTATCTGGTTGAAATGCTCGATCCGGACGAAGGCAAGCACATCATGGGCGAGTGTCCGACGCGAAACACACAAGACGCCGCGCGGCCGGCTCTCGCGCTCGCGTCATAGCACTTATTCCGGGTGGCAACATCGCTTTTAGCATTTAAGCGCCGCCTGTCATGAGTACTTTCAATGGCAGTTTGCTTGAATGCGCGCGTCTGCGGGCCTATAGTGAAATCCCTTCGCTAAGGAGTCTCTTATGCGAAAACTCATGGCCTCTATGATAGTGGGCCTGATAGGGCTGACCGCGCTGTCCGTGTCGACCACGGCTGTCGCATGCGGTGATTCGAGCTATCAGTCATCTTCTGACGGTAAGTGATCCCGCCGCCCGAAGGCGCCGAGTGCGCACAAAAAAAGGCCTTCATCTGACGATGAAGGCCTTTTACTTTTAGCACCTGTTTCAAGGGCTATTCTGCTTTTTCGGCAGGCGTTGCTTAACAGGGGCGCGACGCCATGCGTGGAGCGCTTGCCCTTATTTCGTTTTAGGCTGCGTGACGAAGCCGATCTTGGTGAGGCCGCCGGCCTGCGCCGCCGACATCACTTGCGCCACTTTCTCATACGCGACCTTGCGGTCCGCATCCAGATGCAGCTCCGGCTGCGGATTCGCTTGCGCGGCCTCTGCAATCTTCGCGCTCAGCGCCGCGTCGTCGACCTTCTTGTCGTCCCACAACACGTTGCCGTCCGCATCGATCGCGATTGTCACTTGCGCGGGCTTGGTATCTTCCTTCTGACTGCTTGCATGCGGCAGATCGATTTTGACCGCGTGACGAATCACCGGAATCGTCACCATGAAGACGATCAGGAGAACCAACATCACGTCGACGAGCGGCGTCATGTTGATTTCGTTCATCAGGCCGTCGTCATCGTCGCTGGCGAAGGGGCTCATTGCCATCGGAATACCTCGTCGATCAGTGAGCGCGCGTGGCGAGACGCAAACCGTCGCCGCGCTTGGACGACGACAGACGGGCGCCCGTCACGAAGAACGCATGCAGGCCGTGCGCAAAACGGCTCAGCTTGGCGACGATCGCCTTGTTGGCGCGCGTCAGCGCGTTGTAGCCGAGCACGGCCGGAATCGCGACGAACAGGCCGAACGCGGTCATGATCAGCGCTTCGCCGACCGGGCCCGCGACCTGATCGATCGACGACTGGCCGCTTGCGCCGATTGCCAGCAGGGCGTGATAGATGCCCCACACCGTACCGAACAGACCGACGAACGGCGCCGTGCTGCCGATCGAGGCGAGAATCGCCAGACCGCTTTGCATGCGCGCGACGCTGTCATCCATCGTGTCTTTCAGGCAGCGTGTCACCCAGTCCGACACGTCCATACGATCATGCAGATGCGGCTGGGTTTGGTGATGGTGATCGGCGGCTTCCTGGCCCGACAGCGCGAGCGCGAGGAAAGGATTGTCCTGCGGCGTCGACGAACCGCCGCCGAGTTTCTTCACGCCGTCGGCGAGATCGTCCGAATGCCAGAACTGCTGCTCGGCGTTCTTCGTGAGACGGTTCAGCCGCATCACATTCCAGCCCTTGATGGCGATCACGCTCCACGACATCACCGACATGATCAACAGCGCGAGCGCGATACCACGCGTCACGAAATCCCCTTGCGCCCACACGTGCGCCAGTCCGTAGTTTTGCATTGCTATTCCTTCTTTTTTGAAATCCGCCTCAATCGTTCAGATTGAAGTTGTAAGGCTGGGTGTACGCGGCCCGAACCGGCTGGCCGTTCTCGAGATAGGGTTTGCAGGCACTCGCGTGCGCCGCGGCAAGCGCGGCATCGTCCAGACGGTTGAAGCCGCTGCTCTTTTTCAGTTCGATGTTCTCGAGCTTGCCCGTCAGTCCGACCACGAACTTCACATAGGCCGTGCCGGTTTCACCACGCCGTTTGGACAGCGATGGGTACTCTGGCGTGACCATGTTGCAGTCGATGTGCGAAACGTTTTTCGGCGCGGTGATTTCCATCGTCGGCCGGCCGACCGCCGGCGCCGCCTGAACGGGCGGTGCGGCCGGCGCGGGCGGCGTCGGATCAGGCGCCGCGACAGGCGTGGGCGACGGCGCGGCAGCCTCGGGTAGCGGCGTAGGCGCTGGTTTGGGCGTCGGTGTCGGCTTTGGCTGGACTTTGGCTTTGGTATGGACCGGCGGCGTCGGCTTGGGCGGTGGCGGCGCGATCGATTGCAACGCGACGGGCGCGGCCACTGGCGCCGGCGGCAGCAACTGGGCGGTCATGACGCGCGATTCGATTGCCGGTGGCGTGGGGTCATGACGCAGCGTCAGGATCACGGCGAGCAAAGCGACATGAATCGCCGCGACCGCGGCAGTCGCGCTCAAGGCACGGGAGTTCATTCTGAGGGACGAAGCCGGCGTGGTGCGGGCTGAAACGGTATGCGAGGCCTGCATGTTAGCGTGGAGGCGTGCAGTCGATGCGGCACGTCAGACAAGACATCGTCATTTTCGGAAGATCAGCAGCGAAATGAACAAAGTGGTCACGAAACCTATCAGCAATTCCATCTCGAACTCCTTTTAACGGATGAGCGGGGTAGCTGGCTGGTACGGATACTGGCTTGCTGACGGCAGTGGGATAACGCGTGAAGCAGTGGGGCGGCAAGCCCCGGGGCGCGGCATGGGCCACGCCCTGAAAATGGACTCAGGCGGCCTTGCGTTCGTAAAACGTCAGCGGCACGGGTTGCGAGTGATGGTCGAAGCCGCAACGGCTCGCGCACACGCCGCTTTCCATCATGACGTCGCGCACGGAATCCGCGCACTTGCCACAGCAGCTAGCGACGCCGAGTTCGAACTGGAGTTCGTCGAACGAATCGACGCCTTCCGCGATCGAGGCACGGATCTTTCGGTCAGAAACAGACTTGCAGACACAGACAATCATGGCAGGGCGTCATAGCTAACGTTAATGCGAACTATTATCATTTTGATTGGCCGGTTTGGCAAGCGTCCTGCATCATTTTTTGTAACAAAACCAGACTCTTAGAAGGGTTTCGTCTAACGGAGCGGCTGGGGCGCGGGTGGCGGGAAGAGGGCAGAAACGTCCGAAAACCATGCGAAAAGGCCGTCTGGCGGCCCGAAGCACGGCGGGCGAGAGTCTTTATGCGGCTTGGGAATCCGGCGCGGCCGTGCGGCGCGATGGGATCACGACCCGGTCGACCGTTGCGTCGATATGCAGCAGGGTCGCGGCAAGTTGCTGCTGATGCGCGCCGTCGTCGGTCGAATAAAAGCGGGCCGGAACAGAGCCGGGGCTTGCCGCCATGGCGCGCAGCCCATGCTGATCGAGTACCCGTTCCAGCTGACGCGCGATGGCCACGCTCGTGTCGATCAGCATCAGCCGGTCGCCGACGATATCGCGGATCGCCGCGTCGAGAAACGGATAGTGGGTGCAACCGAGCACCAGAGTGTCGGCGCCGGCGTCGAGCATGGGCTCCAGGTAGCTGCGCAGCAGGGCGCGCAGTTCAGCGGACCCGACGTCGCAGCGTTCCACCGCCTGCACGAGCCCGTGGCCCGGTTGGCAAAGAAAACGGCAGTCACTGGCGTAGCGCTCGAGCAAGGCCTGGAAGCGCGCGCTGCGCAACGTCACCTGAGTGGCGAGTACGCCGGCAACACGTGTTTTCGACTGCAGCGCGGCGGGTTTGATGCCCGGTTCGACGCCTACCAGCGGGATCGCCAGCTTTTCACGGACCAGCGCGATCGACTGTGCGGTCGCCGTGTTGCACGCGACCACCAGCGCTTTCGCGCCTTGTTTGGCGAGCCATTCTCCGATTGCGAGGGTGCGATCGGCGATGAAGTCGTCGTCGCGTTCGCCGTAGGGGGCGTAGAGCGAGTCGGCAACGTAGATGAGCGCCTCGTTGGGCAGTTGCGCCCGAACCGCCCGCAACACCGACAAACCGCCCAGACCCGAATCGAAAATGCCGACCGGCGCTCGTGAATTGTCACCGGAGTTGGCAATTCCGACACTCGAAGACGGCGATTCTGTGGACATAGGCGATAAGGAGACGCGCGGCGCACCGGTCACGGGAAACTCACGAAAACGGGGAAGTGCGCAAGTATATCGCCCGCACGGCGCCTGCTTTGGCAAACGGGCCGACTCGCTTGCCGGCTGATCACCAGCCAGGCGGGATCGCGTATGAGCAGACCCATGAGCCGGCGCGCGGGTTCTACGTGTCTCGGTTCGATCAGGACTCGATCGAGCCCATTGCGGTTTGCTGGTAGTTCTGGATGCCGACCTTGTCGATCAGGTCGAGTTGCGTTTCGAGCCAGTCGATGTGCTCTTCCGTATCGTCGAGAATCTTCACGAAGATTTCGCGCGAGATGAAATCACGAACCGATTCGCAATACACGATCGCTTCTTTACAGGTGCTCTGTGAAATCTGTTCGAGCTTCAGATCGCAAGCGAGGATTTCTTTGGTTTCCTCGCCGATCAGCAGCTTGTGCAGGTCTTGCAGGTTCGGCAGGCCGTCGAGCATGAAAATGCGTTCGATCAGCCAGTCGGCGTGCTTCATCTCGCCGATCGATTCGTCGTATTCATGCTTGCCGAGTTTCTCGAGACCCCAATGCTTGTACATCCGCGCGTGCAGGAAGTACTGGTTGATCGCGGTCAGTTCGTTTTTCAACTGTGAGTTGAGATATTCGATGACCTTCTTGTCGCCTTGCATGATGTGTCCTTATAGGGATTTGATTTTCCCAGAACAATAAACGCCGAAACGCGAAAAGCCAAGGCAAAAAATCAGATTCTGGCCTGATTTCAGAGGGTTTTTCGCGTGATGCGTACCGTTCTCATTTCATCATAAAAAAGCCGGGGTTTCGGGCCCCGGCTTTAAATTATTCAGAGGATGTCAATAGCGATCAAACCGTCGCGACCGGAATTTTGCCGATCTTTGCTTGCCATTCCTTCGGGCCGGTCTGGTGCACCGAGGTACCGTGCGAATCGACGGCAACCGTCACCGGCATGTCCTGCACGTCGAACTCGTAGATCGCTTCCATGCCGAGGTCTTCGAACGCGAGAACCTTCGCGCTGCGAATCGCTTTCGACACGAGGTAAGCCGCACCGCCCACGGCCATCAGGTACGCGGCCTTGTGCTTCTTGATCGCCTCGATCGCAACCGGGCCGCGCTCGGCCTTGCCGATCATCGAAATGAGGCCGGTTTGCGACAACATGGTCTCGGTGAATTTGTCCATGCGCGTGGCGGTGGTCGGGCCTGCCGGGCCGACTGCCTCGTCGCGCACCGGATCGACCGGCCCGACGTAATAGATCACGCGGTTCGTGAAATCGACCGGCAGTTTTTCGCCCTTGGCGAGCATGTCGGCGATGCGCTTGTGCGCGGCGTCGCGGCCCGTCAACATCTTGCCCGACAGCAGCAGAGTCTGGCCCGGCTTCCACGAGGCGACTTGTTCCGGCGTCAGCGTGTTCAGATCGACGCGCTGGCTCTTTTCCGTGTCCGGTTCCCACTGCACCTTCGGCCATGCGTCGAGCGACGGCGCTTCGAGCTTCGCGACGCCCGAGCCATCGAGCGTGAAATGCGCGTGACGGGTCGCCGCGCAGTTCGGGATGATCGCGATCGGCTTGCTCGCCGCATGCGTCGGTGCGGCCATGATCTTCACGTCGAGTACGGTGGCAAGACCGCCGAGACCCTGTGCGCCGATGCCGAGCGCGTTGACCTTCTCGTGCAGTTCCACTCGCAGTTCTTCGATCCAGTCTTTCGGGCCGCGTGCGATCACGTCCTGAATATCGATCGGATCCATCAGCGATTCCTTCGCCATCACCATCGCTTTCTCAGCGGTGCCGCCAATGCCGATGCCGAGCATACCCGGCGGGCACCAGCCCGCGCCCATGGTCGGCACGGTCTTCAGAATCCAGTCGACGATCGAGTCCGACGGGTTCAGCATCGCGAACTTCGACTTGTTCTCCGAGCCACCGCCCTTGGCCGCCACCTGCACGTCGACCTTGTCGCCCGGCACGATCTCGTAGTGGATCACGGCCGGCGTGTTGTCTTTCGTATTCTTGCGAGCGCCTTCCGGCGGGCTCACGATCGATGCGCGCAGCACGTTGTCCGGGTTCAGATAACCGCGGCGCACGCCTTCGTTGATCATCTCGGTGACGCCCATCGTCGCACCGTCCCAACGCACGTCCATGCCGACCTTCACGAACACCGTGACGATGCCGGTGTCCTGGCAGATCGGGCGCTTGCCTTCGGCGCACATGCGGCTGTTGGTGAGAATCTGCGCGATCGCATCCTTCGCGGCCGGGCTCTCTTCGAGCTCGTACGCGCGGCCCAAGGCCTGGATGTAGTCGAGCGGATGGTAATAGCTGATGTACTGAAGCGAATCAGCGATGCTCTGAATCAGATCTTCCTGTTTGATGACGGTCATGGCTAGCTCAGTGGGGACAATGGCGCTTGTTATTCCGACGCGCGGGGCAGTGCGTCAGTCGTGCGCCTTCAGGGGAGTGGAATCGTGCGAGCTCACGACATGCAGCGTCGTGGGCTCCTGAAAATGTTTCGGATGCGTATGCGTGGTGAGGCGGTCGACGAGTGCCATTACCAGCGCCGAGACGAGGAACGCGACGTGAATGATCACCTGCCACATGATGGTGTGCGTCGAATTCTGGTCGGGGCTGATGAAGGTCTTCAACAGATGGATCGACGAGATGCTGATCAGCGCCATCGACAGTTTGACCTTCAGCACGCCGGCGTTCACGTGGTCGAGCCATTCCGGCTCGTCCGGATGACCTTCCACACCGAGGCGTGACACAAAGGTTTCATAGCCGCCGATGATCACCATGATGAGCAGGTTCGAGATCATCACCACGTCGATCAGACCAAGGACCACCAGCATGATGTTGGTTTCGTCGAGCGTCATGGACGCGCTGACCAGATGCCAGACTTCTTTCAGGAACAGGACGACGTAGACCGCCTGGGCGACGATCAGCCCCAGGTACAGCGGCACCTGCAGCCAGCGGCTCATGAAGATGATGACGGGCAGCGGGCGCATCGGGCGGCGCTGACGGGCGGAGTCGGGTCGCGAAGCGGACATAGATAAGAGTCAGATGAAACGCAGGTGACGGAACACGGACCAAATGCGCTGTCCCGACGCGCAAATCAAACGCGCGATCGAGCACGCAAACCAGGGCGCAGACGGCGCAGTACGCGGCGAGGGAGGCCGGAGAAGCTCGCGTCAGGCGCGCTATTGTACAGCGTTGGATGAAATTGCTGCGGCGCGGCGGGCAGTGCGGGTTGGCGCACGCTGCTGGAGCCCGCCGTAGAACAGGGCCTTACCAGGCAGCGGTCAACAGGCGGTGATCGACGGATTGCGGCGCTTACGAAGCCACCGGCGGCGCCCGTTTGACCTTCAGGCTCGCCAGCCCGATGCCCGCTACCACGCAGGCGAGCGCGAAGCCGTGCGCGAGCGTGGGCCGCTCATCGAGAAATACGATGCCGTAGATCGCCGCGGCCACCGGCAGCACGGCGCTGAACACACCCGCAAGACTGCCCGGCACGTGGCGAATGCCCTTCATCCACAGCCAGAAGGAGAAGATGCTCGCCGACAGCCCGTACCACAGCACCAGCGTCCAGACGCTAACCGGCACTGCGCGGTAGTCGAAGTGCAGCAGTGCGGTGGCACCGAGCGGCAGCATCAGCAGCAGGCCGAACATATGTGTGTAGGCGCAGATGTCGATCGGCGCGAGCGTCTGCGTCAAACGGCGCGACAGAATGATGTACAGCGATTCGCAGCACACGGCGCCCAGCACCATCAGATTGCCGGTGAACGAAGTCTCGCCGCCCGCATTCTCATCCACATGGGCCAGATTGATGACCACCACACCGACAATTGCCAGCGCGATCGAGGCGAGTGCCCGACCGTTCGGACGCTCTTTGAGAATCAGCCACGAGAGCAGCGCGACGACCGCCGGGATCGTGCTAGTGATGACGCCGGCCGCGACCGCGCTCGTGCGTTGCACGCCGCCCAGCATCAGAAGCGTGAACCCGAAGGTGCCGAACAGCGCCTGCAAAAACAGGTTGAGCCATTCATCGCGTTTGACGCGGCGCAGCTTGGCCACGCGCAGCAACGGCCATAACACCGCCATGGCGATCACGAAGCGCAGCAGCGCGAACAGGGGAACGGGGACAAACTCGACGATCGATTTACCGATTCCGACGTTGCTGCCGACCAGCAGCATCGAAGTAATGAGAAGCAGGGAGTAACGATTCAAGCTGGAATCCAGACGACTAGTTCAGTTAGCATTGTAAGAGGGCGCGCGAGCGAGCGTAAAGGCATGGCACGTCAGGGCGGCACGCGCGATGCCTGCTATGTGCCCGATATCGGCGTCGATTGACGGTGCCGGGTCGCACCGGCATGTCGAATTGATCGCATGAACGGAACAGAGCGCGTAGCATGCCGTGCCGTACGAACGCGAACCGCATAAGGGTTTTCGCTTGCATGGGGTTTTCGCTTGCATGCAATGCGCTGCGCGTAAGTGGCTGGTAAGTTGCAAAGTTTATGTTTGAACGCGAGAGCGGAACGACGGTCTTTCACGCAGTCATGTTGCGGTGCCGCATGAATGAAGATGAAAGGCACACGGGCCGTGGCGCAGAGATCCGCGATCGCTGCGCGAGGGTTGGAGACAGTGCGCCGCCTTTCGATCAGGAATGGTGGCGCCATCATGACATGGCGCGCCACGGGCGCGCCGGCACAGGTTTTACGTTTCATCTTCACCAAGGGGTTGTCGATGTCTGCGATTGAATCGGTTCTTCAGGAACGCCGTGTTTTCCCGCCCTCCGCTGAAGCAGCGGCGGGTGCGACGATCTCCGGCATGGATGCGTACCGGGCGCTGGCCGCCGAAGCGGAACGCGATTACGAGGGTTTCTGGGGGCGCCTCGCTCGCGAGACGCTAAGCTGGAACAAACCCTTCAGCAAGGTGCTCGACGAATCGAAGGCGCCTTTCTATACCTGGTTCGAAGACGGCCAGTTGAACGCGTCGTATAACAGCATCGACCGTCATGTCGAAGCCGGCAATGGCGAGCGCGTTGCGATCGTCTTCGAAGCCGACGACGGCACTGTCACCAACGTCACCTATAACGATCTGCTGCAACGCGTGTCGCGTTTTGCGAATGCGTTGAAGAAGCGCGGCGTGAAGAAGGGCGATCGCGTCGTGATCTATATGCCGATGTCGATCGAAGGCATTGTCGCGATGCAGGCCTGCGCACGGATCGGCGCGACGCATTCGGTGGTGTTCGGCGGCTTCTCGTCGAAGTCGCTCAATGAGCGGCTGGTGGACGTGGGCGCGGTGGCGCTCGTCACGTCCGACGAACAGATGCGTGGCGGCAAAGCATTGCCGCTGAAAAACATCGCCGACGAAGCCATCGCCATGGGCGGCTGCGATGCGGTGAAGAGCGTGATCGTCTACAAGCGTACCGGTGGCAAGATCGCGTGGGACGACAGCCGCGATCTGTGGATGCACGAGCTCACGCAGGCCGAATCGGATCAATGCGCGCCTGAATGGGTCGGCGCCGAGCATCCGCTTTTCATTCTGTACACGTCGGGCTCGACCGGCAAGCCGAAGGGTGTGCAGCACAGCACCGGCGGCTATCTGCTGTGGGCCGCGCAGACCATGAAGTGGACCTTCGACTGGAAGCCGACGGACGTGTTCTGGTGTACCGCCGACATCGGCTGGATTACTGGCCACAGCTACATCACGTATGGACCGTTGACGCTCGGCGGCACCCAGGTCGTGTTCGAAGGCGTGCCGACCTATCCGAACGCCGGCCGCTTCTGGGACATGATCGCGAAGCACAAGGTCACGCTGTTCTATACCGCGCCCACGGCGATCCGCTCGCTGATCAAGGCCGCCGAAGCGGACGAGAAAGTTCATCCGAAGAGCTACGACCTGTCGACGCTGCGCATTATCGGCACGGTCGGCGAGCCGATCAATCCGGAAGCATGGGTGTGGTATCACGAGAACGTCGGCGGCGGCCGTTGCCCGATCGTCGATACGTGGTGGCAAACCGAAACCGGCGGTCACATGATCACGCCGCTGCCGGGGGCCACGCCCCTGGTGCCGGGTTCGTGCACGCTGCCGCTGCCGGGCATCATGGCGGCGGTAGTCGATGAAACCGGGCAGGACGTGCCGAACGGGCAGGGCGGCATTCTGGTGGTGAAGCGTCCATGGCCGTCGATGCTGCGCAATGTGTGGGGCGATCCGGACCGCTACCAGAAGAGCTATTTCCCCGAAGAGCTCGGCGGCAAGCTCTATCTCGCCGGCGACGGCGCGGTGCGGGACAAGGAGACCGGCTACTTCACGATCATGGGCCGCATCGACGATGTGCTCAACGTGTCCGGCCACCGTCTCGGCACGATGGAGATCGAATCGGCGCTGGTGTCGAACCCGATCGTGGCGGAAGCGGCCGTGGTGGGCCGTCCCGATGCGACGACCGGCGAAGCCGTGTGTGCCTTCGTGGTGCTCAAGCGCGCGCGTCCTGAAGGTGAGGAAGCGGTGAAGCTCGCCAACGAACTGCGTGCCTGGGTTGCTAAGGAAATCGGTCCGATTGCCAAGCCGAAGGACATCCGCTTCGGCGAGAACCTGCCGAAGACGCGTTCGGGCAAGATCATGCGCCGCCTGTTGCGCTCGCTTGCGAAGGGCGAGGAAATCACTCAGGACGTCTCGACGCTGGAGAACCCGGCGATTCTCGATCAGCTCGGCGAGTCGCTCTGAGCTGAGGTTTGCCTGGGTGTGCAGCAAGGGTGTGTCGAACGATGTACCTTTGTCTGAACCCAGGTGTCGACCACTCACGTCAGGCCGTCAAAGCCACTGCGCGGACAATCCCGATTGCCTGCCCGGTGGCTTTTTGATACATAGGCGCATGGCCGTGCCGCACCACACCTCTCACGCTACGATCAATCCCGTGCCCGAACCGCCTGCGGTCTCGGCTGCGATGGCGCGCGCGCATCAGAAGTACTGGCGCTTCAATCTTGCGTTGATCGCGGCGTTGATGACGGTGGGCTTTGTGGTGTCGTTCGTTTTGCCGCTGGTGGCGCCGGCGTTGGATCAGGTGCGCTTCTTCGGCTTCAGATTGCCGTTTTATTTCGGTGCGCAAGGGGCGATTCTGATCTACGTCGCGTTGATCGTCGGGTATATCGTGCTGATGCAGCGCGCCGACCGCCGTCTGCAACGCGCTTTCGATGCGGATGCGAGTGCCAGCAACCCAGGCAGCACCGGTGCCGATTCCCGTGCGCCCACCGCGCGCGGAAGCTGAGCCGATGAAGCTCACGAACCGCCTGATCCGCTCCTACGCGCTTTATACGCTCGGCTTCCTGCTTTTCATCTACGTGATGTGGCGTATCGAGCGGACCACCGGGCCTGGCGTATGGATTGGCTATGTGTTCCTGTTCGTGCCGATCGCGGTGTATGCGGTGATCGGCTTGCTGTCGCGCACCTCCGACCTGGTTGAATACTACGTGGCCGGGCGGCGCGTGCCGTCCTTCTTCAACGGCATGGCGACCGCGGCTGACTGGTTATCCGCGGCGTCGTTCATTGGCCTTGCCGGGTCCCTCTATGCGACCGGCTACGACGGTCTCGCGTACCTGATGGGTTGGACCGGCGGCTATTGCCTCGTCGCATTTCTGCTCGCACCGTACGTGCGCAAGCTCGCGCGCTACACGATTCCCGACTTTCTCGGCACGCGCTTTTCGAGCAACGCGGTGCGCGGACTCGCTGCGTTAGCGGCGATCCTGTGCTCGTTCGTTTACCTTGTTGCGCAGATTCAGGGTGTCGGCCTGATTGCGACGCGTTTTATCGGCGTGGATTTCGCGGTCGGCATTTTCTGCGGGCTCGCGGGGATTCTCGTGTGCTCGTTTCTGGGTGGCATGCGTGCCGTGACGTGGACTCAGGTCGCGCAATACATCATCCTGATCGCGGCGATTCTGATTCCTGTGTCGATGATCGCGCATAAGGATGGCCTCGGCTGGGTGCCGCAGTTCAACTACGGGCGCTTGATGGAGCGCGTCGAAGGTCTCGAGAAGCAGGTGCGCGAGGCGCCGCTCGAGCAGACCGTACGCGACGACTATCGGCGGCGTGCCGATCTGATGCAGATGCGGCTCGATACGCTGCCGCAATCGTTCGTTGACGAGAAACTGCGCCTCATGCAGGAAGTCGCGGACTTGCGTCGCCACAATGGTCCATTACGCGAGATCAAGGAGCGCGAAAGATCGCTCGAGCAGTTTCCACGCGACGCCGCCGCCGCGCAGATCGTGTGGACTCAGCGCCGCGACGAGATGCTGACGCGCGCGGCCGCGCCGGTGCCGATGCACGAGCCGTTTCCCGCTTCGAGCGAAGAGGACCGGCGCACCCATGAGCGCAATTTCCTGTCGCTGCTGCTGTGCCTGTCACTTGGCACGGCGAGCCTGCCGCACATCCTGACGCGCTACAACACCACGACTTCGGTGGCTTCCGCGCGACGCTCGGTCGGCTGGACGTTGTTTTTCGTCGCGCTGTTTTATCTGACGGTGCCTGTGCTGGCCGTGCTGATCAAGTACGAGATATTGACTAATCTGGTGGGTCACCACTTTGCCGATTTGCCGCAGTGGCTTACGCAGTGGCGCAAGGTCGAACCGAGTCTGATCAGCCTGGCCGACACGAATGGCGACGGCATTGTGCGCTGGAGCGAAATTCAGATGCAGCCGGATATGGTGGTGCTCGCCGCGCCCGAGATCGCCGGGCTGCCGTATGTGATGTCGGGGCTGATCGCGGCCGGTGCGCTGGCCGCGGCGCTTTCGACCGCCGATGGTTTGCTGCTGACGATCGCCAATGCGTTGTCGCACGACGTCTACTATCACATGATCGATCCGGCGGCATCGAGCCAGCGGCGCGTGACGATCTCGAAGATTCTGTTGCTGGGGGTGGCGCTGTTCGCGTCGTATGTGGCTTCGCTGAATACGGGGAATATTCTGTTTCTGGTGGGCGCGGCGTTTTCGCTGGCGGCTTCGAGTCTGTTTCCGGTGCTGGTGCTGGGCGTGTTCTGGAAACGCACCACGCGGCTTGGGGCCGTGGCGGGCATGGTGGCGGGGCTGGTGGTGTGCATTTACTACATCGTCTCGACGTATCCGTTCTTTACGCAGATGACTGGCTTTGCCGGCGCGCGGTGGTTTGGGATCGAGCCGATCAGCTCCGGCGTGTTCGGCGTGCCGGCAGGGTTTCTGGTGGCGATCGGTGTGAGCCTGATCGACCGGAAACCGGACGCTTATACGAGGGCGCTGGTGGACTACATCCGGCATCCTTAAGCGGGTTTGCGCATGGGTGTGGCGCAGGGCGCGAAGTTTGCTATAATTCGGCTCCCCGCCGGAGAGATGGATGAGCGGTTTAAGTCGCACGCCTGGAAAGCGTGTATAGGTTAATAACCTATCCGGGGTTCGAATCCCCGTCTCTCCGCCACCCTTCCCATATGCCTTTGCGGCACTCAAAAATTCAGCGCTGTGCCATAAAGCTGGCGTTGTGCCATACAATTTTCAACGCAAGGGCCTCACGCGCTCCGGTTTTCTCCGGTANGCGGTTTAAGTCGCACGCCTGGAAAGCGTGTATAGGTTAATAACCTATCCGGGGTTCGAATCCCCGTCTCTCCGCCACCCTTCCCATATGCCTTTGCGGCACTCAAAAATTCAGCGCTGTGCCATAAAGCTGGCGTTGTGCCATACAATTTTCAACGCAAGGGCCTCACGCGCTCCGGTTTTCTCCGGTAAATCGTCTGTGTCACCTTACCGTCGGCATGCGCCAGAGGTGCCTGCGCATGCTCGAGTGTCTCGGCATCGCTGGTGCATTTAGCGCGCAAGTCGTGTTCAGTGAAGTGCTCCTTCACCTTGGTTTCCTCGAGCACCCGCGCCATGAAATCCGCCACATCGTGTCCCATCCGCCGGCGCGCCCGCTTTCTTCATTGAAGTAGCCTTCGCCGCGCTATTGCAAAAAAAGCCAGGGTGCAATCTGCACAGGTCGTGCGGCCACAGCCATCGCGACAGCCTCGCGCAGCGCATCCGACCATTCGTAAATGATCCGCTTGGCCGTCTACCCCTCGGTCTTGCCCGGCATCACGTGGATGCCGTCATCCTGAAGGTTCGATGGGCTGAGACTTAGCAGGTCGCTCCGGCGCATCCCGGTAAGCAACTTGAGCCGCATGTACGCCTGAATCGCGAGCACGCTGCCTGCTTTGCGCCGTGCTTCGATCGACAGGCACTCGACGACCTCCCAATCCTCGACGTATCGCTTGCGCGGCTTCTCGCCGGTCAGGCGCACCTCACCTTTGAACGGGTGCCGATCGAAGTATCCCCATTCAACTGCCTTGGTGTATGCGTGCGACGTGCTGATGAAGCTGAACGGCCTCGGGGGTGAGTGGTGAAGATGACGTTCATCGTGCCGGCTGCGTTCACAGTGTACGGCGTGCCGCAGAAAGAGCGGCCGCCGTGCCTGATCCAGTGCGACGTCGTCGAGCTCGTGCGGACTTTTGCGCATTCGCCGTGGAAGTTTCGCAACAGCATGCGCCGCGGCCTACGCGTCAGCTATGCTCCTTACGTGCGGTTACCAGCATAGATCATCCCGCCGGAAAACTGGCCGCGACTGGAGTCCGGCGAGGTTGAGCTGCGCGTGCCGCTGCATTTCAATCAACGCGTGCCACTCCCCACATTCCCGCCGGACAGTAACCGCGTGTGGCCTGACGACGTCGTCCAGTTGCGAGCCGACCCATGCTGACGCGCAAGAAACCGCTCGTCAGCAAAACGCCGCTGAAGCGTAGCGCCCCGATCGGCAAACGCCCGGCGCCGAATAGCTCGCTCACGCGCACGAAGATCCTCGTGGAGTCGCCATTCAAGCGCAAAGCGCGGAAGAAGCGCAGCTGGCACGACGCGAAGATGCGCAACGCCTGCCGCGGCCAGGTGTGCTATCTCCGCGTGCCCGGCATTTGTCACCAGCTCAAGTGGGAAGACACGATTGTCCCGTGCCACAGCAACGAGGGCGCGCACGGGAAAGCTGGCGCGCGGAAGGCCGACGATAGATACACGGTGCCCGGCTGTGGCCTTTGTCATTACTGGCTCGACTTCGGCGGCGCGTCGCAGTTTGCTGTGACGTTCTTCGACCGAAAGCGCGGAACGTCCCGTTATCCAATTGGCAACGTGAAAGGGATATCCCAAGCGTTATTTGACAAAATTTCGGATATGCCACCTGCATTCGTTAATCAACAAATTCACGCCATCTCACACTTACGGACATTGAATGCTAGCCCATTTGTCTGAAGTTTCGTAAGATCGCGCGTGAAGCGGTTGCTCAGTCAATCGGAACAGAATAGAGGCGGTATGGGAGCGCAAGACATAATTGGGGCACTCACTGGCGCGTTCGTGCAAAGCGACCGCCTGCTTAAACTGGATACCTCGCTAGGAAATAGCGTCCTGCTTCCGCAGCGGGTCGTTGGTCATTCACGGATTGGCCGTCATTATGAAATCACCGCTGATGTCGTGTCTACCTCCAACGCGATTGAGCTCAAGAAGCTGATCGCCCAGCCGGTGACACTGTGGGTCCAGCAAACAGACAGGTCTTATCTGCCGCATCACGGTTATGTGCATACCGCACGGCGTCTTGGGTCGGATAGCGGGCTTACCAGTTATCAGATCGGCTATGCGTCGTGGATGCATTTCCTGCGCTTTCGCAAGGATGCACGAATCTGGCAGGACAAACCGGCCGACGAAATCCTCACCGATGTCTTCAACATGCATCCGCAAGCCCAGGGTGCATTTCGCTTTGCGTTGAGCAAGTCGTTGCCCTCACGTTCGTTCTGCATGCAATACGAGGACGACTGGAATTTCGTCCACCGTCTGATGGAAAACGAGGGGCTATTCGGCTACTTCGAGCAGGCGAGCGATGGCAAATCGCATACGCTCATCGTCACCGACGGCCTCGACACGTTCCAGCCTCTTTCGCCGCAGACGGTTCAATTTTATCGAGCGGGCGCGAACAGTGAAGCCGATGCCCTAGTTCAGTGGTCGGGCACGCGAACGCTGCAAAGCACGATGCTCACGACCCGAACCTTCGATTACAAGGCGCCCGCTTCCCCCACGTTTGCCAAGGGTACAAACGTTCCAACCCTTCCTACGCAGGGAAATCTGCCCGAGCAGGCTGAGGTGTATGAATACACCGGCGCCTACACCTATGGAAACCAGGATCGGGGCGACGCCCTGTCCAAAATCCGAGTGGAAGAATGGGAATCGCAGGCAAAACGGTTCAGTGGTTCGGGTGGTGTACGAGGCGCGGATGCGGGACACTGGTTTGAGCTTGACGATCATCCCGGCCATGCGACAGATAGCCAGCAAAATCGCCAGTTTGCGATCATCGAAACCAGCTGGTTTATCGAAAACAATCTGCCGGTGTCCAGTCAGGCGACCGATTTCCCGCACAGCCTCAAGATTGAACTCGCTGCGGCGAAAGCTAACCATACCGGCCTGAAGGTCATGCATGATGATGGTACGGAAGGTTTCTTTCTCGTCGAGATCGAAGCCCAGCGCAAAATTGTTCCGTTTCGCAGCGCGTTTGACCATCACAAACCGAAGATGCACTTGCAGACCGCGATTGTCGTCGGCCCTGCAAACGCGGAGGTCTATACCGATCCGCTGAATCGGATCAAGGTGCGTTTTCATTGGGATCGCCTCAACGAAGGTGACGAGAAGGCATCGTGCTGGGTACGTGTCGCGATGTCCGATGCGGGCGGCGGATACGGCGGCGTACATGTGCCGAGAGTCGGTGAAGAAGTGTTAATCAGCTGGGTAGACGGCGATTGCGATAGACCCCTCGTCACCGGGCGCGTTTATAACGGCGCGACGAAACCTCACTGGCATTCCAACGGCCTGCTATCAGGCTACAAGTCGAAGGAATATCAGGGCAGCGGCTACAACCAGTTGGTGATGGACGACTCGACGGGTCAGAACCGCGTTCAGCTTTATTCAACGAGCACGAACGCACATCTGCATCTGGGTTACCTGATTGACCAGACCGGGAACAGCAGAGGCAACTATCTGGGTAGTGGCTTTGACCTGAAGTCCGACGCTTACGGTGCGGTGCGTGCGGGCCAGGGCTTGTACGTCACCACCTATACGGCGACCAGCCAGCCGCTGGATGCACGGCGGGCAACATCGCAGTTGGTGAATTCGGAAAGCGTGCTGGAAGCGATGTCGAATGCCAGCACGACACATCAGGCTGAAAGTCTGAAGGATGGTTACGACTCGTTGAAGTCATACACGGACGCGACGCAGAACAGCATGTCGGGTTCGACGTCGGGAGGAAACACTGCAGGCGGCGGAACCGGGAACGCGAATGGGTTCAAGGAGCCCGTCATGCTGTTCGGTAGTCCCTCCGGGATCGCCATGTCCACGCAGCAGTCCGTGCACATCGCGAGCGATGCACAGACCAACCTGATTAGTGGACAGAGCATCCACATCGCAACGGGCAAATCGTTGATCGCGAGCGTCACGCAGAAGCTGAGCCTCTTCGTCCAGAATGCCGGAATGAAACTGTTCGCCGCCAAAGGAAAGGTGGAGATCCAGGCGCACAACGATAACATCGAGTTCACCGCGCAAAAGAGCGTCAAGCTCGTTTCAGCGACCGAGCAGATTCAGGCTATCGCCAAGGGCGAAATCCTGTTGACCTCAGGGGGCGCTTATATCCGCATCAAGGACGGCAACATCGAGATTCACGCTCCAGGCAAAATCGACGTGAAGGGTGCGCAGCACAGCTTCAACGGCCCGACCCGGATCGATGAAAAGTTTCCGTCGTGGAACGACAGCGTGCCGCGCCGCGCGGTGGATTTTTCCGGGTAACGGCGATAGCGGCCAACACAATCTGAAACAGCAACCTGAACAAAGGATAGCGCGTGGCGCAACAACAGGAACAGCCGTCGAAAGTCGAGAGTTGGGCGTATCCCTTTCCTCTGAAGACCACGAATGTCACGTTCGCGCCCGAGGACTATCTCCAGGCGCTCGCGGTGGCTGAGGACGGTTTCTATCCGCTCGGCGCCAATGGTCTTTGGCATGGCGGCATTCATTTCGGCGCGCAGACCGCCGGCAAATTCCAGCAGGATGGCGGCGTGAGATGCATCGCGGACGGCGAGGTCGTCGCATTCCGTCTGGATGAAAAGCTCCAGGAAGTCGCTTACCCGGACGCGATCAAGGCGGGCTACTCGAAGGGATTTACGCTGGTGCGCCATCGACTCGTTCTCCCACCGGCCCCTCCGCAGCCGACGAATGGCAACGCCCAGCCGCAGAACCCACCGGCAACGACACCCCCTGCTGCGCAGAACACCATGCCGCCCGCCCAGGATGTGCTGACGTTCTTCAGCCTCTACATGCACACGCTGCCGCTAGAAGGCTACAGCCCGGGTGCGCAACCGAATGGCACGGCAAGAACGCTGCCTGCCTACTACGGCGCGACGGAAACGTATGTCGTCGGGGCGAAAGCGCATGACCCGCAATTGAAGCCGACGGGCCAGCCCGACAGCACGACGGCGGGTCTGCGCGTGCGCGCCTCGCATTCGGGGCAAGCTGCCGTGATCGGTTGGCTGCCGCGAGACACGAAAATCAAGATTGGGCAAAAGCACGGCACATGGGGCAAGATTTCTAGCTTCGTTGCCGGCGCGGCGCAGCCCTACAAGCAGGGCGAAACGCTCAATGCGAGCGCGGCCCTGGGCTGGGTTTATGTTGGCGAGATGGATAAGGAAAACAAGCCATCGGCGGTCGACCAGATTTATATCTTGCCCAAGCCCCACAGAATCGCGGCGGGGGAGACTGTTGCCTGGATCGGTGAATATCAGCGGCTTGTGGAGGCTCGGGCGCACCACACGATGCCTCCCAAACTCGGCGAACGCCCCCTGCTCCATGTGGAGGTGTTCACGGGAGACGATTTGAATGGGTTTATCTCGCGGAGCCGGACGCGAGCGCAGCAACTTGATTCGAAATCGCGGACGTTGCTGCTCGTTTCGAAGGGTGCGAAGTTGGTGCAACCAGCTTCTGCCGATACATCGATCCCCGCTGGCACTCACGTCAAAGCGGCATCGGGCTCGTTCGGCAACGGTCCGTGGTGCAAAGTCGTGAAGCTCGATGCTGCGGGTCACCCGCTCATTGGTCAGGCACCGCTCTGGATTGCGCTCGCGGATCTGCAGGGTACCGGAGATCGTCAGGCGTGGAGTCAATTCCCCCTCCACGTGCAAGCGGCAGGCGGGCAGGGTGCAGCATGGCCGCGCGTAGTCGCCACCGGATCGGCCCCGCAATGCGCCGAAGCAGAAAACAAGACGTGGTACGCGGTCAGCATTGCCGACGAGAATAACGCACAGATCGATGGTTGGGCATGCGATCACGGACATCCGCTCGTCGAACTTAAAAGCCCGTGGGACTGGCCGGGTTTCGAGGTCGCGAATCTCGACGCGTCGGTGTCGGTCATGTTCGAACGTGCGTTATATATCGCAGATAACGGCACGCCCGACGAGATTGCACGTTTCGAAGATTCATTCGACACAGCGCGCTCCGATGAAACCATCAAGAAACTTGAGGATGCAATAGATGATCAGGGACTGAAGGACGGAAAGATCACGGCACACGAACTGCAATTGGCGCTCGGCAAGCCATGGTTGGCGGATCGCATCGTTCATCTGATCGTGCGGAATGAAACCGAGTGGGGCGGCGACATGAGCAAGTGGGATGCACTCGACTCGCATATGCATGCGGGGTTGCCTGTGTGGCAAGCGGAGAAAAAGCGGATTGAAGAGCTCAGGTTCTGGTCGGGCACGGCCGGCGTAACGCCAGCGAGCGCGAACGTCCATCATATACATCCGGTCGGACTGGTCGGCAATTTTTATCGCTACGGTTTCCAGTTTACGTTGCCGATGTTGCAGCACATCTTCCCAAGTGCAAACGTTGCGACATTGCAAGCTGCCATCACGGAACTGAACGCCAATATCAATTTATTCAAGCTCGACAAACCACTCAGACGTGAGCACTTCTTCGCGCAAATCCGGCGCGAGGCGGGCCCATCTTTGGCTGTTCATGATGGCGAAAGCCTGAACTATCCGCCTGACAGGTTGCGGCAAAAATTCTCGTATTTCCAGCAACATACCGACGAATCCGAATCGTACGGGCGCACTTCCCAGCATCCTGCCAATGAACAGGCTATCGCCAATCGTGCGTATGCGAATAGAAATGGCAACGGAGACATTGCGAGCGGGGATGGATGGAAATACCGTGGGAGAGGCTTGATCCAGATTACAGGCCGAACACAGTACCAAAAATTTTCCGAATGGCACCAGCACAACTCGGGGGGCTGGCCCAGCGAGGCGAATCTGGACTTTCTGGTCGACTATGCGCTTGTTGGCGAGGTCAAGTATGCAGTGAGATCCGCAGCGGCATATTGGATCAACAACAGGATGTACGAAACGGCCGATCACGGGGCGACCGAGGACGACGTCGACAACATCACCCGAGCGATCAATCCCGGGCTTTTTGCGCATCATCCTGGCCACCCGATCAGCCAGGAGAACATGAACGACATAGTTGACCGGCGGAACAATTTCGCCTCGATTCATAACTGGGAGGGATTGAAGTGATACGTATGGCAGGATTTTTCATGGTTGTTGTGTTGTCGCTCGTCAAATATGACGTGGCGAATGCGCAGACTCAGTCGTCGCAGGATGAACAGACGCTTTGCAGCGAAGGCGAGGAGGTTTATTTTAGTTGTCCGCTGGAGAACGGGAAGACCGTTTCCGTCTGCGCAAAGAACAACACCGCCCCTAATCGGGGCTACGTGCAATACCGATACGGTAGCAAGGACGATGCTTTCGCATTCCCTTCTGAAAATACCTCGCCGTCCAAGACGATTAAGATCACCGACGTCTCCGAAGGAAGCATTCGCGGCCTGCATTTGAAGTTCTCGAAGGAGCCGTACACTTATGTCGTGTCCTCGGTCTCGCCGGGCGAGGTCTATGTATCGAAAAATGGGAAGATAATTTTCGATCAGCAATGCCAAGCTTCAAGATACAAAAGCTTTTCGAATAAGATTTTCGACGGGGTCAATGAAGCGCCTGTGACGAAAGTTGATATGCACTAAATGCTGTTCGCGAGTCTACTAACCCCGCGGACTACCCCGCCATTCAGTTAGCAACAAGGCGATGGGTCTCCTCTATTGGCGGATGTAATTTCTCGTGGCATGACGATTTATTTGGCAAAGCACGACGCTGAAGTCGAAGAGTATTTCGCTGACATCCAGCCGAGTGAAGAAAGTGTATTGAAGCACGGCTAGCTGAGCCTGCGCTCGCGCGGTAGCAGCCTCAGCGAAGCATCGTCATTGCCGTGGAAGTCGTCGGCTATCAGATTCGGCGCAGTACGCATTTTTACGCTCGCAGATTTTGAATGCACGGCAATATAGACTGTAAGGTGCCGGCGATCTCGTCAATTATTGCCGTATCGCACTTGCTTACGTGGATTCGTTCAACGCCTTGCCGGAAGTCGCCGCTTTGCTCGAACAGGTGAAGTCGAAGGTCTTGACTTTTGACGATCTCATGAAGAACTTTCCGCGGAATGTCCCGACGGTTGATGTCGGGCATTCGCGATCTGCTTACCATTCAAGTCGAGCGAAACACCAGAGACAACAAGAATGAAGTCCAAAACTGAAGCAGCGGTCAACTCCATGATCCGCCGCCTGATTGTCGGGTTATTGTCCGTATTGCCACTCACTGCCTGCCTGGAAAGGCCCATGAATCTCGATGTCGCCGTTTACAACTACTGGCCTCGTGCGATTTACGATGTTGCCGTCAACGGTCAATACGCAGGCGGTGCGTTCATGGCGTATGAACCGGGCAACGCCGGCGGAAAAATTGTTTGCTGTGTGAAAGTCAAACCGGGCCCGATATCAATCGAATATTCGCTGGGAGGCCGGCAAGGCGCTCCAAGATTGGGCGAAAGAATTCACGCGACTGCCGTGCTACAGGAATTGCCGGGCGACTCCAAAGTCCTCACCGTTCATGTGTACCCGAACGCAACGGCAATTGCTGAGGCATCCAAGGAATATGTTGACGAACGACCGGAGCCGGAGGGAAAGAAGCAGTGAGTTCGCTTCCCCAACCGCCTTCGTTGATGCAGACCATAGCGGCCACGACGCGTGACGTTCCAAAAACGCCTCCAGCGGCGAAACAAGATTGTTCCGACATGGTTCACCTCGCGTTCTTCTTTGACGGGACTGGAAACAACCGGGACGCTGACGCGGCAGGACAACGATGGAGCAATGTCGCAAGATTGTTCGACGCTTCGATGAATGCCCCGGGCAAAGGAATTTATAGCTTCTACGTCAGCGGCGTCGGCAACCGTTCAACGGCGAAGCGTCTTGGGTCGACAAACCCGATGTTTGGTTTGAGGACCCCGTCTTGGGCGGCGCGTTTGGCGCGGGAGGCGATCGCCGATTGAGTGATGGCGAGGACCGTATGAATCAGGCGGTCGTCGGCCCAAAATCGTTGAACGACAGCTCCGTTAAGCATGCGATGTGGGGGACGATCGATATCGAGGCGCCGGCTTATGCCGAGGCATTGAAGACCCATCGCGATTTAGTTCGAAGGTCGTGACGTCGCCCACGAGGGCGATGAGGTGCAATGTCCCACATGCAACACGACGGGCAAGATCAAATGCGATGGTCTGCGTCAGGTGATGACCGCGCCCGATGGTCGGCACGCTGCTTTAAGCGACGATCTTTGCATCTGCAAGTGCGATCCGTTGCCGAAGCTCGTTGCTTCGCAGCAGTCGATGTCGATCGACGCCTGATGTTCCATTCCCACCATAACCAGTAACGACATTCCGTCTCTATGGCAATTGGTGATGATCGTATTGCGAGGATTCGCGCCTGTCTCGCAGCGAAGGCATTTACCTTGCTTGAGAAGGAGTGGTGCGGCGTATGGAGCCAGGACGGGTTTCGCTGTGCCCACTAGCATATTTCATCCCAGTCTGAGGCCAGTCTGGTAGGTCGCCTGCACGCTAAGTACCTGCCCCGGTCCGACACGCCATCCAGCCGCCCCACCATCACTCCGTCGCAATAGCACTCCCACCCAGATACGCGGCGCGAACCCGGCTATCCTGCGCCAGTTCCCTGGCGGGGCCGGCTAGTGCGATCCGACCGCTTTCCAGCACGTAGGCCCGATGCGCGATACGCAGGGCCTGACGCGCATTCTGCTCGACCAGAAGAATCGAGGTGCCTTCGTTGCAGATTTTCGCAATCATGCCGAAGATCACCCGGACCAGCTTCGGCGCCAATCCCATGGACGGCTCGTCCAGCAGAACGACGCGAGGCCGCAGCATCAGCGCGCGAGCGATGGCCAGCATCTGCTGTTCGCCGCCGCTAAGCGTCCCCGCCAACTGGCTGCGCCGTTCGCCGAGCCGCGAGAAAGTCTGATAGACCTCGGCCATGCGCTGTTCCAGCAACGCGCCGTCGGCCCGGATCAGATAACCGCCGAGCCGCAGATTTTCCTCGACCGTCAACGCTCCGAACATGCGGCGGCCTTCCGGCACATGGCCGAGACCCCGCGCCACGATCTGGTGGGCCCGCAGTCCGGTGAGCGGCTCTCCGGCCATCGCGATCTGTCCCGCACGCGGGCGAAGCAGGCCGGAAATAGTGCGCAGCGTCGTGGTCTTGCCCGCGCCGTTGCTGCCCAGCAAGGCCACGATCTCACCTTCCGCGACATCGAGCGATATGCCGTGCAGAACTTCGACATTCCCATAGCTCACATGCAGATCGCGGATTTCTAGGAGTCCCACAGCGATTTCTCCCCAGTGGCATCGTCGGCCGTTTCTTCTGCTGTACCGAGATAGGCATCGATCACACGCGGGTCGGCCTGGATCTCGCCCGGCGAACCTTCGGCGATGATCACGCCATGATCCATGACGATGATCCGGTCCGACACGCCCATCACCAGCATCATGTCGTGTTCGATCAGCAACACCGTCACGCCCAGATCCCGGATGCGCCGGATCAATTCCATCAGCGCATGCTTCTCGGTCGGGTTCATCCCGGCAGCCGGTTCGTCCAACAGCAGGAGATACGGGTTGCTGGCGAGCGCGCGAGCGATCTCCAGCCGGCGTTGGTCGCCATAAGGCAGATCGGCCGCGCGTTCGCCTGCCCGGGCACTGAGGCCGACGAAGGTGAGCCAGCCGAGGCCCTCTGCCGCGTGATCGGCCGCTTCGGAGCGAGCGGAAGGGAGCGCAAGCAATTCGACGATCAACGAGGTATGAAGCCGATGGTCCATGCCGATCAGCACGTTTTCGAACGCCGTCATATTGGCGAACAGACGGATGCCCTGGAAAGTACGCGCCATGCCGCGATGAACGATGCGATGCGGTGCTCCGCCAGCCAGCGAGGCGCCGCGCCAGAGAATCTGGCCGCCGCTCAGACGGGTCACGCCGGTGAGGCAATTGAACACCGTGGTCTTGCCGGCGCCGTTCGGGCCGATCAGGCTGAGAATCTCGCCGCCGCGCACCGTGAAGCTGACGCCGCCGACCGCCCGCACCCCGCCAAAACGGCGCTGCATGTCGCGCACATCGAGCAGGATGTCATCGGCGACGATCTCCCGGTGCGCGGGCTTTGCTACGCCGTCACCTTCGCGTGGCGGCGCCACGCGGCGCAGCGGCGCGGGCCACAGGCCTTGCGGCCGGAGCAGCATCAGAATCACCAGCCCGATCGCGAAGCCGAAAATGCGCCACAGGTTGAGGAAACGCAGCACCTCAGGCAGTCCGGCAACAATGATGGCGCCGAGTATCACGCCAGGAATACTGCCTCGACCGCCCAGCACGACAATGATCAGGATCGTGACGGACTGCAGATAGGTGAAGCCGGTCGGGTCGATCGTCCCGAAGCGCGCAGCAAACAGACTGCCGCCAAAACCGCCGATCAACGCGCCCATCACGTAAGCAAGCAGTTTGACGCGCAGCGTCGGTACGCCCACGGCTTCGGCCGCCGCCTCGTCCTCGCGGATGCTGGTCCAGGCGCGGCCGAGCCGTGACCGGCCGAGCCGGATCGCGAACATGAGCACTATCAGGAAGAACGCAATACCCAGTTCGTACACTGCGCGGGGCGAACTGATTTCGTAACCGAACAGGCTGGGACTATCGATACCGTAGATACCGTTCGGGCCGCCCGTAATCCGCAGATTGGTGGCAACGATACGCGTGATCTCGCCGAACCCGAGCGTGACGATCGCCAGGTAGTCGCTGCGCAGACGCAAAGTGGGGTAGCCGATGACGATGCCGGAAACACCGGCGAACGCGAGGCTGAACGGCAGCGTTTCCCAGAACGAGAAGTGCAGCAGTGTTTCCAGCAGCGCCGTCGTGTACGCACCGATGGCGAAGAAGGCCGCATAGCCCAGATCCAGCAGCCCCGCATATCCGACAACAATATTCAGCCCGAGGCCGAGGATCGAATAGGTCGCGATGGTCAGGCCGACGTCGACGATATAGCTGCTGGCGACCGCCGGCAACGCCACGGCGGCGAGCAGAAGAGCGCCACCTGCCGCCGGGCGGCGCCAACGCGCTGAGGCTGACGTCGCGCCCATGGCCTACATTCTCTCGACGACGCGTTCGCCGAACAAGCCCGTCGGCTTGATCACGAGCACACCGATCAGTACACCGAACACCAGCACATCGGTCCACTGCGACGAAACATAGCCGGCGCCGAATGCTTCGAGCAGGCCGATCAGAATGCCGCCGGCCATCGCGCCCGGAATGTTGCCGATGCCGCCGAGAACGGCGGCGGTGAATGCACGCAAGCCCAGCACGAAGCCCATGAAGAAATTGATCTGCGTGTAGTAGAGCCCTTCCATGACGCCGGCGACGGCGGCCAATACCGAACCAAGCAGAAAGGTCAGCTGGATCAGCCGCTCGACATTGACGCCCATCAGACGCGCCGCGTCCTGATCGATCGCCAGCGCGCGCATGGCCGTGCCGAGGAAGGTGTGATGGACGAAGAAGTAAAGCGCCAGCATCAGCGCGAGGCTCGCCACGATGATGCCGATCTGCGTGAAGCTGACTCGCACGCCGAGCAGGTCGAGTCCCGCCTGGCTGAGCACATGCGGATAGGTGTCGAACCCGGCCCCGTAGAGCAGCAGCACCCCGTTCTCCAGCGCGAGCGAAACGCCGAGCGCTGTGATCAAAATCGACAGCCGCGGCGCGCGCAACAGCGGCTGATATGCGAGGCGCTCGATGGCAAGACCCAGGGCGCCGGTGACGGCCATCGAAGCAACGAGCGCAATCAGCAGCGCGAGAGCAAGCGGCAGGTGCACCGCGGCGAGCGCCGTCAAAGCGGTCCAGCCGACGAACGCACCGACCATGAACAGGTCGCCGTGAGCGAAGTTGATCAGCCGGATAATCCCGTAGACCATCGTGTAGCCGAGGGCGACGAGGGCATAGAAAGAGCCCGTCGTCAGCCCTTCGATGACGAACTGGAAGAAGGTGCTCATGGCGTGGCCCGTTGCGCGCCGGGCCTACTTCATCGCCACCCAGTGTCCGCCGGAATCGAGCCGCTGATACGGCGTGAAATTACCGCCGCGCACGGTGATGACGATATACACCGCGTTGCTGCGGTCACCTTTGGCGTTGAAGCTGATGGCTCCCGTCACGCCTTGATAGCCCGAGATTTTGTGCAGGGCAGCAGTGATCGCCGCGGGCGTCGTCGATTTTGCGTTCGCGATCGCTTTTGCCGTCACGCCGACGGCATCGTATTCGTAGACGGAATAGGGACCGGGGCCTTGCCCGTAAGCCTTCGTATAATCGTCGACATAGCCGTGCGCGGCGCTCAGGAATTGCGCCAGCGGCGCCGTGGTGATGAGCATGTCGTCGGCGGCGGGGCCGGCTGTTTTCATCAGCGTGGGGTCGTTGGTGGCGTCGCCGCCCATCAGCGTCATTTTCATGCCTAGTTGCCGCGCTTCCTTCACCAGCAAGCCCGCTTCGGCGAAATAGCCGGTGTAATAGATGACGTCTGGCTTCAGTGCCGCAACGTGGGTCAGCGTCGGCGAATAGTCCATCTGGCCGGGCGTGATCGCGTCGTCGTAGACCACATCGACACCGTCCTTCTTCAATGCGTCCACCGTGTTATCGGCGAGACCTTTGGAATAGGTCGTGTTGTCGTTGATGACCGCCGCCCGTTTTGCATGCAGGAAGTTCTTCATGAAGTTGGCGGCAAACGGGCCTTGCTCGTCATCACGGCCGATCGTGCGGAACACGTTGTCGTAACCCATCTCGGTCAGCTTGGGATTGGTCGACGCGTCCAGTACGTAAGGAATGCCGGCGCGGTGAAAGGTTGTCAATTCCGGCAACGCGGCGCTGGAGCAGTAACCGCCGGCCACCGCCACGACGCCCGCATCGACTAGCTTTTGTGCTGCCTGTACTGCTGTCTGCGCATCGCAGGCGTCGTCTTCCGGCACCAGTTCGATCTGCTTGCCGAGCACGCCGCCGGCCGCATTGATTTTGGCGGCGGCGAGTTTGGCGCCGTTGACGATGTCCTGGCCCGCGTTGGCGCTACTGCCCGACAGCGGCACCGGCACGCCGATCTTGATCGTGGCGCCCTCGCTGCGCGCCGAACCGGGCAGGGCGCCGGCGAGCACGGCGAGCGCGGCCATGGCCCCGATTGTTGTGCGCCGCAAAACGCTCGCAGCACAGACGGCGCCATTCTTCTGAGCAATCATGTTAGCGACTCCTTATCGTGAAAGGGATCAGAGCGATCCGCCACGCGGATAGACCGGTGACATCAGAAAACGGACGAAAACGTGCGTTCGCATGCCATGCGTGGCCCGCCAGCCCGCCGGACTGGCCGTCAGGCTTATCGCGGCGCCGTTACGAAAGTGCTCCTTTCATGATAGGTCTCGCTGCCGAATGAACGGGCTAGGGTATCCGCGTATAAACCTCCATCCCACGCGTGCGCGGCGCTATATTTGAACGATCGGGATGGGAGTCGCGCATGAAAAGCGTCATTCTTGGCGGCGGGATCGCAGGGGTTACAGCCGCCTGGTATCTCGCGAAAGAGGGCCGCGAGGTGACGGTAATCGATCGGCGGCCGGGCGTTGCGCTTGAGACCAGTTTCGCCAACGCCGGGCTGGTTGCGCCGGGCCACTCGTATACGTGGGCGTCCCCTCGTGCACCGAAAATCATGCTGAAGTCGCTCTTCGTCGACGGGCAGGCGCTGCGGCTCAAGCTTAATGCGGACCCGCACATGTGGGTCTGGTGCCTCCAGTTCCTGCGAAACTGCACCGCGGAACGCTCCCGCCGGAACACGACGCGCAAGGTTGCGCTTTGCCGCTACGCACAGATGCAATTGCAACAGCTGACGGCCGCCGAGCATCTGCAATACGACCGCCTTAGCCGCGGCTTGTTGTATCTCTATCGCGACGAAGCATCGTTTGAGCGAGGCACACGGAACATGTCGATCCTCAAGGACAACGGTCTGCCGCTCGACACGCTCGATACGGCCCAGGTTGTCGCACGGGAACCCGCGCTTGACGGGGCGCGTGACAGGATTGCCGGGGCAATCTACTGCCCCACCGACGAAAGCGGCGACGCGCACCTGTTCACCCGCGCGTTGAAAGCGGCGTGCGAGCGCCTCGGTGTGCGTTTCGAGTTCGACACGCCGATCAGCGCAATCGAGGCTTCGGGCGACCGGGTAGTCGGCGTGCGAACGCCACGGGGACTCGTGGGCGGTGACGAGTTCGTGCTGGCGCTCGGTTCCTGGTCGCCCATCGTTGCGCGTCCCTTGGGCTATCGGCTACCGGTGTATCCGATAAAGGGCTACTCGGCCACCTTCCCGGTTCGACCGGGTCACCGACCGCCGGACCTTGGCGGTGTCGATGAGAACAATCTCGTGGCGTGGGCGCGTTTTGGCGAGCGGCTGCGTTTTACCGCAACCGCGGAATTCGCCGGTTATGACACCCGCCATACACCCGCAGACTTCACGACCATGCTGCAGGCAGCACGCGAACTGTTTCCCGACGGCGCCGACTATGACAGCCCGTCCTACTGGGCCGGTTTGCGGCCGATGACGCCGGAGGGGACGCCCCTGATCGGCCGCACGCATCACAGGAACCTGTACCTGAACACCGGGCACGGACACATGGGATGGACCATGTCGTGCGGCACCGCGAAACTGCTGGCCGACGTCATGGCCGATCGCCAGCCCGAGATCGACATGACAGGGATGACACTGAAATGAGCATGAATGCACCGCACGACGACGCGTATGCAAAACTCGATTTCGTGCTGGACGACGGCATCTGCCGGCGTGCTGCCATTGGTCTCGTGGTGCTCGCGACCGACCATACGATCGAGCACGAATGGCGCAAGCTGCTGACGCAGGATGGCGTGGCGTTCTACGAAAGCCGCGTGTACAACTCGGCGGATATCACGCCTGAACGGTTGATGGAAATGGAATCCCGTATTGCCGCGGCGGTGGCGCTGATTCGTCCCGGCGAGCGGATCGACGTCGTGGCGTTTGGCTGCACGTCGGCATCGATGGTGATCGGCGAGGAGACGGTGTTCGAGCGCATCCACGAAGCGCGTCCCGGCGTCGCCTGCACCACGCCGATCACCGCGGCGCTCGCGGCCCTGCGTGCGCTCGGTGCGCGGCGCGTCGCATTGTTGACGCCCTATGTGCGTGCGATCAACAACACGATGCGCGACTACATCGAAGCGCGCGGTGTCGGCGTCACACGTATGGCCTCGTTCGAGCATGCGAACGACAACGAAGTGGCGCGAATCGACGCCGCGTCTTTAGAAGCCGCCGTCGGGCATCTCGCACAGAGCGCTGACGTGGACGCTGTTTTCGTGTCCTGCACGAGTCTGCGGATTGCCGGGCTCATTCCAGAACTCGAGGCAAGGTTCGGCAAGCCCGTGATATCGAGCAACTTCGCGATGGCGTGGCATGCGTTGCGCCTCGCAGGCGTGGAGGATTGCGAACCTCGATTGGGTCGTTTGTTTGCGCTGTGATGGTCGAATATCGGTCACGGCGAATCGCACCCGACGCAGATGATCCCGCCCCGAAACGGGCCGCAGAGGCGGGAAAGAAGCGGGGAAAGAAGCGGGAAAGAAGCGGGAAAGAAGCGGGGCATAATACGAGGATTCCTAGTCGGAATGATGGAGGTTGATATGGCTGCGTTTGCTATTGACGGCGTGCGGATTAACCCTGCAACTGATCGTGTCACGCACGTGCGCTGGTCGCTCATCGACCAGAGGACGCACGACCGCCTGTCTCCAACTTCGATCGTCGAGGTGGCGGAGGTGGTCAAGGCGATCCGCGCGGGGGACGTAGGCTGGTCCCTCTTTACCCTCGGCGGCGTGAGATTTCTGGGGCCGAAAATAAAGATCGTTCCGCACACCAATGGCCCTGATGGCATCGACACGGAGGAGCCTGACGGCAGTGTCGAAAAGTCCATCGACGATCTTCCGCACGTTTGACGAAGCAACCAGCAGGGCCGTGGGCATTCGGCTTTCATGCTGCGGCACCTGAATAAGCTTCCTTCAGATTCCGGATGGAGAGTGTCATGTGGGACAAGATCGAGCACAACGGATATGAGGTCTGGGTCCTGCCGATTCCGGCTTACGGGCCGCCGGCGCCAGACACCTTGTGGCATTACTCGGCGTACATCTGTCGGCACGGCGCCCAGGCCCACTTAGCCGGGCAGAGCATTCGCTTCGAGGAATTGGCCGCCACGTTTCCCAGCGAAGAAGCGGCTCGCGAAGCCGGTTATGTTGAAGGCAAGCGGCGCGTTGATCGGATTCACGAGGACGGTTAAGAACTGCTCTGCCGCCGGTCGCCAAACTGTCGACCCTTACCTGCGCCGGTTGCATTGAAACGTGAAGCTCAGGCGGCCCGGCGGGCGTAAGTGTAAAAACAAAATAAATAAACTTGCTCTAAACTAGCTGCCGCCCCAGCCAGCCTAGTAGAGAGCAAGCAACCCATGCCCCGACCTCCGGCCGATTCCGTCGGCGACGCCAGTTTCAGTTTGCCAAAACATCCTCCGTTTCAGCGCTTCTGGTGTACACGTATCCTCTCGTCGCTGTCGTTCCAGATGCTCGCCGTCGCAATGGGCTGGCATATCTACGCGCTAACGCATAGCGCCTTCGCACTGGGCCTCGTCGGCCTCGCTCAATTCCTGCCGATGTTCGCGCTGACGCTCGTGGTCGGCCATGTTGCCGATCGCTATGACCGTCGCCGGATCGCCGCTATCTGTCAAAGCCTTGAAAGCGTCGCTGCGTTGTTGTTCGCCGTCGGCACCTTCGGCGGCTGGATCAGCGCGCCGGTTATCTATGTACTGGCCGCATGCGTGGGTGCGGCTCGCGCCTTCGAGTCCCCCGCGGTCGCTTCGTTGTTGCCGGGCGTCGTGCCGCGCGCGCAATTGCCCAAAGCGACCGCATGGGCCACTTCCGCCAATCAGTCCGCGCAGATCGCGGGTCCGGCATTAGGCGGTCTGCTTTACGGCATCGGCCCGGGTGCGGCTTACCTCGCATGCACGCTGTCGTTCGCGGCCGCCGCTGCCTCGGTGTGGGCCATCCCATTGCAGGCGAAGTTGGCAAGCCGCGCGCCGGTGACGCTCGAGTCGGTGTTCTCAGGTATCGCTTTTATTCGCAAAGAACCCGTGATCCTCGGCGCACTGTCGCTCGATCTGTTCGCGGTCCTGTTCGGCGGCGCGACGGCGCTGTTGCCGGTCTTCGCACGCGACATCCTGCATACCGGACCGCTCGGTCTCGGCCTGTTGCGCTCGGGCACCGCGATCGGCGCGCTCGCGGGCACCATCTGGCTCGCACATTTCCCGCTGCGCAACCGGCCCGGCGCTGCGATGTTCGGCGGCGTGATTGCGTTTGGCGCCGCCACGATCGTGTTCGGTCTGTCGCATCAGTTCTTCCTGTCATTCTTCGCGCTGATGGTGCTGGGTGCGTCGGACACGATCAGCGTCGTGGTGCGCCTCTCGCTCGTGCAACTGCGTACGCCTGACGAAATGCTGGGCCGTGTCAGCGCGGTCAATTCGCTTTTCATTGGGACGTCGAATCAACTTGGCGAATTCGAATCGGGTGTGACGGCGGGGTGGTGGGGTGCGCAGCCGGCCGTTCTGGTAGGCGGCATCGCAACGATCGCCGTCGCCTTGTTGTGGATGCGATTCTTTCCGGAACTCAAGCGAACCCGCTCGCTTGAACGGGAGGAGGGGTTGGTGCCGAGCCATTGATAGAGGTGCACAGCGTCTCGCTTTCAACGGGACGCCGTTTCATCTTCTCGATTTTTGAAAGTCGGGTTTCCGATTTCACCGGGTTCTCTTTAAAGATGGAAGCCGGTAACTTTGAACGTGCAAGCTGCGGGCTGATCCGCGAGACAGGAGCCGTTCAATGAACTACACACACTCGTACCCGAGCGACATCGCTTTCACGCCAACGGTGAAGGCGATCCAGGCACGCCATGGTTCGCGTGATGCGTATGCGCGCATGGAAAGCGAACGCGGCTGGGAAACGCGCATTACGCCGGATGTCGCAGGCTTTATCGAGCAACAGACGAGCGTATTCTTTGCCACCGCGAATGAAGAAGGGCAGCCCTATATTCAGCATCGCGGCGGCCCTGCGGGTTTTCTGCGCGTACTCGACGACCACACAATCGCGTTCGCCGATTTCGCCGGCAATCGTCAGTACATCACGCTGGGCAATCTTGCCGACAACCCGAAGGCGTATCTCTTCCTGATCGACTATGCACGCCGGCGCCGCATCAAGCTGTGGGGCAACGCGCGCGTGGTCGAAGACGATCCGGAGCTGCTGGCCAGACTGATGCCACAGGGCTATAAAGCGCGCGGCGAGCGGGTGATCGTGATGACCGTCAGCGCGTGGGATATGAACTGTCCGCAACATATTCCTCAGCGGTTCGAGGCCGCAGACGTGGCTGCCGCGCTGGCGGAGAAGGACCGGCGCATCGAGACGCTGGAAGCGGAAATCGCGCGATTACGGGCGGCATCGGGCACGTGATTCGAGCTTAGGCGGCGCTCACCCGCAACGCCGTCCATCGCACCGTGGCGAGAATCGATGCCACGACGATCAGGGCGCCGCCGATCCACGCTGCCGTCGAAATCCGTTCGCCTAGCCAGAGGCACGCGAACAGCGCGCCGAACGCGGGTTCGCTGCCCATCAGCAAGGACACGCGCGTCGGGCTGCTGCGTTTGATCGCGAAGTTTTGCGCGAAGAACGCGAACAGTGTGCACGCTATCACCAGATAGCTGATGTAGCCCCAGAACATCGCATGCCCGGCGAGCGACGGCACCGGTTGCCACTGTTGCGGCGCGAACAGCAGCGCAACTGCCGCGCTGCCGAACGCGACCACGCCCGACTGAACCGCCGTCACAGACAAAGGCGGTAACGCCGAGTCGCGCATCACGCGCTTGGTCACGCACACATTCAGCGCGCGCAGCAGCGCGGCGAGCAGAATCAGCGCGTCGCCGGGATTGAAACTCAGTGCGCCGTCCCCCGCCAGCAACCAGGCACCCAGCAGCGACAGCGCGACCGCTCCCCATTCGATGCGGCTCGGCGTGCGCTTGAGCATCCACCATTCGACGAGCGGCGTCAGCACCACGCACAGGCTGATCAGAAACGCCGCATTGGCCGCACGCGTGAGCAGGATGCCGAAGGTCTCGCACAGAAAGATTCCGAGCAGCAGGACGCCCGCGATCAGGACGCCGCGCAGCGTGCGGCCATCGGCAGCGCGTAAATGACGCAAGGTGGGCGACAGGATCACGAAAGTGATGCCGAAGCGCATCGCCAGCAAGCCCAGCACCGGGTAGAACACCAGGGCGCTTTTGACGACCCCGTAACTGGTGCCCCAGACCACCGCGACCGCGAGCAGCATCAGATCGGAGAGCAGAAGCAGACGTTCTTGTTTCGACATGGCGGACCTCAGACAGATGAACGCTTATTGTCGAACTTTGTATAGAAAGCGATAATCGGGTTGTTGTGCATAGCATTTGTGTTGCGAATGCATAAATAGGCTCAAGCCGCGAGCGTCCGACAATGAACCCAACCGACCTTTTCGCTTTGCTGCCGGACATGGCGGTTTTCGCGCGCGTTGTCGATGCCGGCAACTTTTCGGTGGCCGCGCGTCAGCTCGGCAGCACGCCGTCCACGGTCAGCCGCCAGATCAAGCGCCTCGAAGACGCGCTGGCGACACGTCTGCTGGAACGGTCCGCGCGCACGGTACGGGTCACCGAATCGGGTGCTCAGGTGGCGCGTTTTTGCCGGGACATGGTGAGCGCGGCATCGGGCGCGGTGGATGCCGCGGGGCAACTGGCCGACCGACCGCAAGGCAAGGTGCGCGTGAGCGCGCCGACCGCGTTTGCGAAGACGGTGATTCACCCGTTGATTCCCGGCTTTCTGCGCACCTATGGCGAAGTCGATCTGCAACTGCTTTTCACCGACCACGATGTCGATCCGCTTGCCGACGACGTCCATCTGGTGATCCGTTTGACCGGGCATCCGCCGCAAGGGCTCGCGGGGCGCAGGCTGGGCACGGTGCGCTGGCTGCTGGTTGCATCGCCGGCGTACGTGCGTGAGCGCGGCACGCCGGTGCAACCGCGCGATCTTCTCAAGCACGATTGCATCTATCTGGGCGAAACTGCCGACGACAATCGCTGGCGCTTTCGCCGCGGCACGGAGACGCAAACCGTGGACGTGAAAGGACGCTACATTGCCAACCATGCCGGCGCGCGACTCGAGGCCGCGCAGCAGGATTTCGGCATTGCCAATCTGCCTGAGTTTGCGGCCGCCGAGGCACTGCAAAGCGGCGCACTCGTGCAGGTGCTGCCGGACTGGAATCTCGAAGCACGCGCTTACGTAGGGTCGGTGTGGCTGCTATATCCGCCGAACCGTTTCCTGCCGCCGAAGGTGAGAGTGCTGATCGACTACCTCGTCGCGCAATTACACGAAGCTTCATAAAACCATTCATAGCGATCGCTACAACAGAAGCGATCAGGAGGAGAACGAACATGAGCTTGCGTGAAACCGGGCCGATCGCGGCGACTGTCTATCGCGGCGAAGCGATCGAGAACACCCATATCGCCCATGTTGCGGTGGTTCAGGCCGACGGCCGTCTGCTGTATTCATTTGGCGACCCATCGCGCATCACGCTGGTGCGCTCCGCGGCAAAGCCCGCCCAGGCTCTCGCGGTGCTGGAAACTGGCGCGCTTGAACGCTTCGGCTTCGACGAAGCCGACCTTGCGCTCATGTGTGCATCGCATAGCAGCGAGCCGCGTCACATCGAACGTGCGCGGCGGATGCTGGCCAAGGCGCAGGTTAGCGAGGCCGACCTGCGTTGTGGCGGGCATCCCCCGTTGTCCGACGCCGTGTATGTCGACTGGTTGAAGCGCGACTTCAAGCCGGATGCGGTGTGCAGCAACTGTTCGGGCAAGCACGCCGGCATGCTGGCCGGCGCGCGTTCGATCGGCGCGGCGATAGCGGGTTATGAACTGCCGGAGCATCCGTTACAGGTGCGCGTGAAGCACACCGTCGCCGAGGTGTGCGACTTACCGGACGACGGGGTGCAATGGTCAATCGACGGTTGCAATCTGCCCACGCCGGCATTTGCCCTTGACCGTCTTGCCCGGCTGTTCGCGAAGCTTGCTGCCGCGGAGGATGAGATATCGGCGTCCGCCGCCGCTTCTGCGGGGACTCCTTCTGCCATTTCGCCACGCACCGTTGCGCTCGCGCGCATCTACCGGGCGATGGCGGCGCATCCGGAGTGGGTGGGCGGCGAGGGGCGCTTCTGTACTACGTTGATGCGGGCATTCGACGGCGCGCTGATCGGCAAGGTCGGCGCCGACGGCAGCTATGCGATCGGCGTGCGGGCTTCGCGGCAGACAGCGCGGCTTGGCGCGGACGGCGCGCTCGGCATCGCGGTGAAAGTGGAGGACGGCAACATCGGCGTGTTGTACGCGACCGTTGCCGAACTGCTTGCGCGGCTCGATATCGGCAGCGCTAAACAGCGAGCGCGATTGAGCGCGTTCCATGCGCCGCCGATGGTCAACACCATGGGCGTCGAAATCGGCCATCTGGCATTTTCGTTCGAGCTCGCAGCGCATGCACGCCGCGAGGCGTGAGGGTCGTGAGGGCTGGGAGGGCGGCGCTGCTTATGCGTCGTCTTTCTTGAAGCGGTTCTGGATGGACACCAGTTGATCGTCGCTGGTGGCCACGATCCACAGACGGGCGCGTTCGACCATCAGACGATTGTGATCCTTTAGCGCGCCCATCGACACGGCGGTTTTCCACGCGACGGGTGCCGCGCGGCTGGTTCTGCCAGACGGTGTGCCGACCAGTAGCGCGTAGGGTCCGAGGGGCAGCGAGACGAACGGCATGGCTGGCTTGACGCGTATGCGCCAGTCGATGAAAGGTGTGTCGCTGAAGAGAAGCGGGGTGGGCAGGCCATGCAGCACGGTGAAGTCGTAGAGTGCGAGTTGGTCGCGCATGGGGCCATAGACCTTTCGAATATCGCTGACTACCGCCGCGCGGATTTCGTCGTCGAACATGGCTTCCTGGGTGTAGTGGTCGACTGCTTGCAGCGCGTCGTGCTGATAGGCGCTGAAGATGGCCAGGTCGACGCAATCGTGAACGGCGCGTTTGACTTCCGCGGCGGAGCCGGCCTCTTCGGGTTTGCCGAGTTGCGCTGCGCGGAGGAAGCGGGCGAGGGCCGCGTCCTGGGTTGACGGACCGGGGGCTTGCGGGTCGTCGGTGGCGTTTTTATCTAGCGGGATGTAGAGGTATTTTTCTGCTGCGAAGCGGGATTTTTTGCCGTCATCGAAGCTGATTTCGCCGGTGGCGCAGTTCAGGTAGCGAGTGCCGATGTGGCCGTGTTCCCACACGTAGTTTTTCAGGAAGGGGCGCAGGGGGTGGAGTGGGTCAGGGTGTAGCATTTTCTTGTTTGCACTCCGTGCGGGGTTGGGTGGGTTTGGGTATGGTCACATAGAAATTGGGTTTTTGCCTGCCCGGCAGGGGGCTTCGCGGCGCTTTTTTGTTGTTTGATCTGGGTCTTTGGCATTGCTTTGTTCGTGGTCTGGTCTGGGGTTGGTCTTTTGGCCTTTTCTTGAATTGTTGGTGGTTTATTAGCGTTGCCCCTGTGCGGGGCGGCACCTACTTTTCTTTGCCGGCCGCAAAGAAAAGTAGGCAAAAGAAAGCGGCTCACACCGCCAGCTCATAAGCGGGTCCCCCGCGCAGCCACGGTAGTGGTGCATCTGGAATCTGTGCCCCCGCACATTCCGCGCCGTTGACAAAGGATTCATCAGCTCCCACTCCGCACTACGTGCGTCGCGGACGGGTCTGCTTGGGAAACCTGGCTGATGATTTGCATGACTGATCGTTTTTTTGATCCGGGTATCGGCGCGCGCAGCGCCGCCGGAGGTATGACTGCCTTGTCACTAAAGCCGAATGTGCGAGGGCACAGATTCCAGATGCACCACTGCCCCCTCCAAGCCGGGGGACCCGCTTATGAGCTAGCGGGGTAAAGCCGCTTTCTTTTGCCTACTTTTCTTTGCGGCAGGCAAAGAAAAGTAGGTGCCGCCCCGCACAGGGGCAACGCTAATAGACCACTACCGAAACAAGGAAAGGCCAAAGCCCCAGATCAACCACAAAAAGCGCCGAACAGGCACAAAACCACATCAACCAACAACCCCCTCCGCCGCAGGCACCCCCCCCAACGCATTACGAATAGCATCAGCCAGCTCAGCGGCTGCAAACTTCGCCACATACCCATTCGCGCCAGCATTCTTCACATGCGCCTCATTAGCCGCGCCTGTCAAAGACGAATGAATAATCACCGGAATATCCCGGGTCCGCTCGTCAGCCTTGATCTGACGAGTCAACATAAACCCATCCATCTCGGGCATCTCGAGATCGGTCAACACCAGCGCAATACTGTCCTTCGCCCTCGCACCGGTAGCCTGCGCCTCACGCGCAACTTCCTGCAAGGTATGCCACGCCTCCTCGCCAGTCTTGGTCATCACATAGTCCGCGCCGATCGCGCTCAACGCCTGCTCAATCAGCTTGCGCGCAAAACCGGAATCGTCAGCGGCGAGAATCTTCGCGCCCCGGCGGATGCCAAGCGCTTCACCCACAGAGCTCGGGTCGACGCTAGGATGCTGTGACGGAAACACATCGCGCAATACCTGCTCCACGTCGATTACCTGCGCAAGTCGCGAGTCGCCCGTGTTGCCGTCAATCCGCGCAATGCTCGTCACCAGATTGCCACCGGCCGCGCCTTCGGCAGACAACACCTGATTCCACTCGAGCCGCACAATGTCATCCACTTCCTCAACCGCAAATGCCTGCGTCGAACGCGCAAATTCCGTCACCAGCAAAATGTTCAAACCGCGCGTCGGCTCACACCCCATCAGGCGCGGCAAATCGATCACGGGAATAATCTGCCCGCGAATATCCACCGCCCCCATGACATACGGCGACGATCCCGCAATCGGCGTCACCGGCGGCATCGTCGATATTTCACGCACCTTGAAGACGTTGATACCGTAAAGCTCATGCGCGTCGCTGCCGGGAACAGAGCCCAGCCGATACAGCAACAATTCGAACTTGTTGGAACTCGTCAGGTTGCTGCGTTCGTTGTTCACGCGATGATCGACTGCCATTGAAACTCTCCGGGGATTGCGGTGCGAGTGGTGCGCCATGCATACCGTCGGTCCGGCCCTGGCGCGTGTCCTATCTTTCCGTTATCGGCGCATCGACAGGAAAATTCAGTCAATTCAGGCGGTTTATCGATGCTTTCTGGTTAACACCCAGTCGGTCTCCGGAACAGAAAGCGGACCGCGGCCCTACGCGAAAGCCAGGTAATTTGTATGAAGGTTACCTAAGGTTACAGAAGCGACAGCGTGGTTTCACATGCCCGGTAATGCGCCTCCTAGAATGCACAGCGATAAGAGCGCGGCGCCGTCAGTCAATCGCAAGCGACTTGCAAGCTGGCAATGCAGTCGAATGCAATGGCCGAGGCGCACGCGTGTCGCCGTCGTTTCGCTTCCACCACAAGGAGAACATATGATCCGCTTGCCTCTGGCCACCCTCAGCAGCGCCTGCATGGCCAGTCTTATGATCGTCGCTACCGCAGCCCACGCACAGACCGCGCCGGCAGCGCCGGGCGCCGTGCGTATTCATGCCGCCGATCAGGCCTTCATTACCGACGCCACCGCGGCGGTCTCCACGCAGCGCGATGCCGCACGCATCGCCACCTCGCGCTCCACCGACCGCGACGTGAAGGCATTCGCCGAACGCGTGTCGAACGACAACGCGAAAATCTCGGACGCGCTGCGCGCCGCAAGCCCGCGTGGCGTCGACGTGCCGAAGAACGATCCGAATACAGCGGTGCTCGCGAGCATCAACAACCTGCGTGGCGCCGATTTCGACAAGACCTACATCGAGCAGGTCGCGCTCGCCGGCGAACAGAAAGCGCTGTCGGCATTCCAGGCTGAAATCGCCTCGGGGCGCGACGAACAGCTGAAGGACGTAGCGAAGAAGGCACTCCCGACCATCCAGGAGCACTACGCGATGGCCCAGGATCTCGCCAAACGCAAACATTTCGCCCAGTAAGCCGCACGCCGGTCACAACCCCGCATAGTTTGCGGCATCAAACGCGCGTCACGTTGCGGCGCGGCGCGCGCAGCAGGCCGAATGCGTTCTTTTCGGCGATAATCGGCTTCTTCTTTCGCTCGGCCTGCGTGCCTCCCGGCATGACTCAGGCAGATCGACAGCAATTTCCCGATTCCACGCGCATTCAATCAAAGCTCACCGCATGGGCAAGCCTGCCAATCTCCCGCAACAGTTGGACCATATGCTTCGGCAAGCCGTCGCGCTACAGCAGAACGGCGCATTGGCCGAGGCCGAAGAACTCTATCGTGAGATCCTCGAACTTAAGCCACGTCATTTCGACGCGCTGCAGTTATTGGGTTCGCTCGCGCTGCAAGCGGGGCGTGTACAAGAGGGCATCGAATTCCTGAAAAAGGCGCTCGCCATCAATGCGAAGCAGGCGCCCCTTCATTCGAATCTCGCCTATGCGCTCAACGCGTTGCAACGTTTCGACGAAGCACTGGCGAGTGCCGATCGCGCGCTCGCCTTGCAGTCCGGATTCCCGGACGCACTCAACAATCGCGGTAATGCGCAAGCCGGTCTGAATTTGCCGCTTGAAGCACTCAACAGCTTTGATCGCGCGCTCGCTTCGGCGCCGGATTTCGCACCCGCCTGGAACAATCGCGCCTGCGTGCTGCGCGATCTGGGCCGGGCCGCCGATGCCCTCGCGAGTTGCGATCACGCGCTCGCCTTGCAGCCGGGCTATCCCGACGCATGGAGCAATCGCGGTAATGCGTTGAGCGATCTGAACCGGCCGCACGAAGCACGGGCAAGCTATCAGCGCGCGCTCGAACTGGCCCCGGCGTTTGCCGACGCGTGGAATAACCTCGGCCTGACTCAGGTCGATCTGAATGAGCACGCGCAAGCGCTGCACAGCTATGAGCGCGCACTGACCGTGAATCCGGCCGCTGCCGAGACCCGTTGGAACCGGTCGTTGTGTCTGCTGCAATTAGGGCAACTGGAAGCAGGGTGGGCAGAGTACGAATGGCGCTGGGAGCGTAGCCGGATCAAGGCAAGCCGGCGCACCTTCGCACAACCGCTGTGGCTCGGCAATTTTTCCATCGACGGAAAAACCATTCTGCTGCACGCCGAGCAAGGTCTGGGCGATACGCTGCAGTTTTGCCGCTATGCCAAAACGGTGTCGAAGCTAGGCGCAAAGGTCGTGCTGGAAGTACCGCGCGAGTTGATGCGGCTCATGTCCACGCTCGACGGTGTGAACCAGCTGATCGAAGCGGGGCACGCACTGCCGCCGTTCGATTGCCACTGTCCTCTGCTGAGTTTGCCGCTCGCGTGCAAGACCGATCTCGCGAGTATTCCGTCAAAGACGCCTTATCTGTTCGCCGACCCGCAAGCAAGCCGCGAGTGGCACGAACGTATCGCTGCGCCAGCGCAAAAGTGCCTGAACGTAGGGCTCGTCTGGGCTGGCGGAAACCGGCCGCATGTCGCCGAGCTTCGCAAGAACGACGCGCGGCGTTCGATTACGTTCGAGCGGCTCGCACCGATTCTCGATGTGCCGAACGTGCGGTTCTTCAGTCTGCAAAAAGGACCGGCCGCGCGGCAATTGCAACACGACGACTCGCACCTCGACGTGATCGATTACACCGAAGAACTCGACGACTTCGCCGACACGGCCGCGCTGGTGGCGAACCTCGATCTGGTGATATCGGTGGATACGTCTACCGCGCATCTGGCCGGCGCGCTCGATAAGCCGGTATGGATTCTGAACCGTTTCGACACATGCTGGCGCTGGATGCTGGAGCGCACCGATACGCCCTGGTATGCGCAAGCGAAATTGTTCCGGCAACCGGCACTGGGTGATTGGGACAGCGTGATTCGAAACGTGCGCGACGCGCTGGTCGGGTTGAGCGCTAGCTGACGCGTTTTGCCAGACACGCGTAGACTGAATGTCCCTTTATCGACGGCTAGGTCACGGAGATTCAGCAATGGAATACAGACATCTGGGTGCATCCGGTTTCAAGGTGCCGGTCCTGAGTTTCGGCACCGGCACATTCGGCGGCAAGGGTGAATTTTTTCAGGCGTGGGGCGCCACGGACGTGGCCGAAGCGCGTCGCCTGATCGACATCTGTTTCGATGCGGGCGTCACGATGTTCGATAGCGCCGACATCTATTCGAGCGGCGCTTCCGAAGCGGTGCTCGGTGAAGCACTCAAAGGCAAGCGCGACAAAGCGATTATCTCGACCAAGGCGACCTTCCGTTTCGACGACGGTCCGAACAATGTCGGCTCGTCGCGCTTTCATCTGATCCAGGCGGTGGACGCTGCGCTCAAACGCCTGCAAACCGATTACATCGATCTGTTCCAGTTGCACGGTTTCGACGCGAAGACGCCGATTGTCGAAGTCATGTCGACGCTCGACGATCTCGTGCGCGCCGGCAAGATCCGCTACACCGGGGTGTCGAATTTCTCCGGCTGGCATCTGATGAAGTCGCAGGACACCGCGGACCGTTATGGCTATCCGCGCTATGTCGCGAATCAGACTTACTACTCGCTGATCGGCCGCGATTACGAATGGGAGTTGATGCCGCTCGGCGTCGATCAGGGCGTGGGCGCGGTGGTGTGGAGTCCGCTAGGCTGGGGGCGTCTCACCGGCAAGATCAAACGCGGTCAACCGTTGCCGGAAACGAGCCGCCTGCATAAAACCGCCGACATGGGGCCACCGGTGCCGGACGAGTATCTGTTCCGCGTGCTCGATGCAATCGACGAGATTGCGGCCGAAACTGGCAAGACCGTGCCGCAAATTGCGTTGAACTGGCTGCTGCAGCGGCCTACTGTATCGACGGTGCTGATCGGCGCGCGCAACGAAGAGCAATTGCGGCAGAACCTGGGCGCAGTGGGCTGGAATCTGACAGCCGAACAGGTGGCGAAACTCGATGCGGCCAGCGCTCTGCGTCCGGCGTATCCGTACTGGCATCAGGAAGGATTTGCGGAGCGTAATCCGGCGGCGGTTTAAGTGCGCTTCGCCGGCGATCGCGCCGCATAGACAGAGTCACAACGCGCTCCGGTTCGATTCCTGCTTGATGAGGTCGGCCGGAGCGGTGAACAGGTCGCTCGTGAAAGGGATACGCCGTTCAAGCGTGCCGTAACAAGGGCACTTGAAGTGTTTTCAGCCGGAATCAGGCCACACCGCCGTTGGCGCGCAGGATCTGGCCATTGACCCAGCCTGCATCCGCGCCGGCGAGAAACGACACTACCGAGGCGATGTCGTCAGGCTGACCGAGGCGCTGCAGCGGCGGCATCTTCGCGAAGGTCTGGATCTGTTCTTCGGTCTTGCCATCGAGGAACAGCGCGGTCGCGACCGGGCCAGGCGCCACTGCGTTGACGGTGATATTGCGGCCGCGCAATTCCTTGGCGAACACGTGCGTGAAGGCTTCGACGGCGGCTTTGGTGCCGTTGTAGATCGCGTAGCCCGGCATGTTCAGCGCGAGCGTCGTGCTCGAGAAGTTGACGATGCGTCCGCCGTCGTTCATCCGCGCGGCTGCTTCGCGCAGGGTATTGAAGGTGCCGCGTACGTTGATGTCGAACGTCTGGTCGTAGAGCGCGTCGCTGGTGTCGGCGAGCGGCCCGGTCTTGAGTATGCCGGCGTTGTTGACCAGTACATCTACTTTGCCGAGTTGCTGTTCGGTGGTCTCGAACATGCGGCGCACATCGTCGGCGTTTGCAACATCGGCCTTCACCGCGATGGCTCTCGTGCCCGCCGCCGTGAGTTGCGCGACCAGCGCATCGGCCTCCGATGAACTCGATGCGTAGTTGACGGCGACCGCGAAGCCGTCGTTGGCGAGGCGTTGCGCAACGGCTGCGCCGATGCCGCGGGATGCGCCGGTAACGATGGCGACTCGAGCGTTTTTGATCGTGTTCATGATTCGTTTCCTCCTGTGCGGTGGGTTGGTGAGACGAATCATGGCCGCTTTTGCCATTGAGATAATCGCGTTAGACTTGCCATCATCATTCCATTTGCTTTAACAATTGATTGGCAGGCCATGGGCGACAACTGGTAACCAGCCGGATCGCTGGCCCGGCACAAAGGCGTTGACCATGGATCGTTTCGAGGAAATGCGGGTGTTCATCCGGATCGCCGAGCGGCAAAGCTTCACGCGTGCTTCGGACGACTTGCAGATCCCGCGCGCCACCGTTACCAATCTGATGAAGCGCATGGAGCAGCGGCTTGGCGCGCGGCTTCTCGAGCGCACCACACGCTCGGTACGCCTGACGCACGACGGCGAGGCGTATTACCGTCGCTGCGTGCGCTTGATTGCCGACATGGAGGAGGCGGAGGGTTCTTTTTCCAACCTCGCGCCGAAGGGCCTTTTGCGTGTGAATTTGCAGGGCACGCTGGCCCGGCATTTCGTTGTGCCGGCGTTACCCGCGTTTCTTGCGCGGTTTCCCGACATCGAATTGACGATCGGCGAGGACGACCGGCTGGTCGATCTGGTGCGGGAGGGGATCGATTGCGTGTTGCGGGCGGGCAATCTGCAGGATTCGTCGATGGTGGGGCGGCGCGTGGCGCATTTGCCGCAGGTGACGGTGGCGAGTCCGGCTTATCTGGCGGCATACGGAGAGCCGGCCGATCCGGCCGCGTTGTCGGGGCACCGTGCGGTCAATTATCTGTCTAGTGCGACCGGCAAGGCGGTGCCGCTCGAATTCAGAGTCGATGGCCGCGATACGGCGATGTACTTGCCGTCGTCGGTAGCGGTGACGGGTGCCGATCTTTACACGGGCTCGGCGGTGGCGGGTCTTGGCATTGTGCAGGTGCCGCAATACCGTGTTGCGGGTGAGTTGGCGGCGGGGCGGCTGAGGATCATTCTTGCGGACTTTCCGCCGCCGCTGATGCCGGTTTCGGTGCTGTATCCGCACAATCGCCAGTTGTCGTCGCGGGTGCGGGTTTTTGCGCAGTGGTTGCGGGATATTTTTGAGGCTGCTGGAGCGGGTTAGCGACGAGCGCGTGGGTTGGCATAGGCGTGTGGTCAATGGTGCTATTGCGCGAGTGGTTTGGTTTTGCGTAATGCGCTGCGTATCGTGGGATCATACGGGCCGTGCTGAGCGGGATTGCTTGTTGCACGGTATGGAAAAAGAGGAGCAGGGCGATGATCGATGGGCTGGTGGGCGGGCGCTTGTACGGTGAGGCGCAGATTCGCACGGGGCAGAACGGCAAGCGGTTTGTGACCTGCAAGGTCCGGGCAACCACCAATGATGGCGATACGATTTTCGTCAATGTGATTGCGTTTGACGATGAAGTGCAGGCGGCGTTGCTGGCGCTGGGTGATGCGGACAGTGTGGCGCTTAGTGGGGCGTTGACGCCCAAGGTTTGGACTGACAAGAATGGGTTGGTGAAGCCTGCAGTGGATATGGTTGCACATAAAGTGCTGGTGGGGTATCGGGGGGAGGGGTAAAGGTTTTGGTTTGTTTGTGGTCTGTTCTGGGGTTGGTCTTTTGGTCTTTTGGTCTCTTGGCCTTTCCTTGATTTGTTAGTGGTCTATTAGCGTTGCCCCTGTGCGGGGCGGCACCTACTTTTCTTTGCCGGCCGCAAAGAAAAGTAGGCAAAAGAAAGCGGCTCACACCGCCAGCTCATAAGCGGGTCCCCCGCACAGCCACGGTAGCGGTGCATCTGGAATCTGTCGCCTCGCACACTCCACCTCAGTGACAAGGCCGTCATACCTCCGGCGGCGCTACACAACAAAAAGCGCCGCGAAGGCCCCCTCCCGCCGGGCAGGCAAAAAAAGTCACTTCCCTAGATACTCAACAAACCGCTCAGCGACCGGCTCCGAATCACCACTCCGCCGCAACAACAAAACCTGCGACAAAAGCGTCTCGCCCTGCAAGGGCAAAAAGCAAACCCTTGGATCCTGCACCTGCCGCAAGGTAAAAGGCACCAACGCCACCCCCATCCCAAACCCGACCATCGTCACAACGGTCTGCCACAACCGCGCCTCATGGCGAATCAACGGACTAAACCCCGCCCCCACACACTGCGCAATAATCAAATCGTGATAATGCGGCGACACGGTGCGCGGAAACAGAATAAACGGCTCCTGCGCCAACGCCCGCAAATCGACCTTGCGCTTGCGCGCCAACGGATGATCCACCGGCAAGCAACACAGAAACGGCTCGGAAAAAATCGGCGTGGAAATCACATCCGACGGAAAATTGCCCCAATGCGCACAACCCATGTCGATCTGCATCCGCTGGATCGCATGCACCTGCTCGCTGGTGTTCATCTCCTTCAATACGATCTCGACACCCGGATAGTCCGCCTCGAAACGGCTCACAGCCTGCGGCATGCCACGGTACAACATCGAATTCACGAAGCCGATCCGCAAGCGGCCAGCCAATCCGTGCGCCGATCGAACCGTAATGCGCTCTGCCTCGCCGGCCTGCAGCAACAAGCGGCGCGCCTCGCCAAGCAGCACCTGCCCGGCGTTCGTCAACGCCACCGTCTTGTTGGTGCGTGCAAGCAGTTGCACACCCAGTTGGTCCTCGAACTTGCGGATGTCGAAACTGAGCGCCGGCTGCGAAATGAACAGCCGCTTGGCCGCGCGGCCGAAATGCAATTCCTCCGCGACCGCCACGAAATAGCGTAGTTGCTTCAGGTCCACGGCAATCTCCAGTTCTTTTGATCGATAAGCTGCGTCTATCGTACCGGATATAAGTTGTATTAGACGATTATCGAAGCCGCTTCTATGCTCCTTCCACAAAGGAGACACGCATGAGCGAAACCATCGCGCAGCCGGCACACGGCTCGTCCAATATTCCCGACAGCCGGGGCATCAACTTCTTCAGCAGCGACCCCGACTTCGCCCGTTTGCTCGAACTGCATCTGGGCAACGCGCTCTATCAGGAACTCGAAGGCCAACTCGTTTCGCTAGGTCAGCGAGCGTCCGACGAACTGGATGTCTGGGCACTGTCCGCTGACAAGAACCCACCCCAATTGCGGCATCGCACACGGCGCGGCGAAGCGCTGCAAAGCATTGACAAGCATCCCGATTACGTCGCGCTGGAACGCGTCGCTTACTCGGAGTTGGGTCTGGCGTCGATGAGCCATGACACGCGCGAAGGAAAAAACGCACCGCCGCCACTGGTCAAGTACGCGCTGACGTTCCTGTTCGTGCAGGCGGAATTCGGTCTGTGTTGTCCCGTTAGCATGACCGATTCACTCACGCGCACACTGCGCAAATTCGGCGCGCCCGAACTGGTCGCACGATTTCTGCCGATGCTGGCATCGCGTGATTTCGACACGCTGTTTCAGGGTGCGATGTTCATGACGGAACAGGCGGCGGGCTCGGACGTGGCCCGCATCGCGACGCGCGCCGCGCGCGAAACCGGCGTGAACGGTGAAGAGGCGTGGCGTCTGTACGGCGACAAATGGTTCTGCTCGAACGCCGACGCCGATCTCGCGATGGTGCTCGCGCATGTGGACAATGCGCCCGCCGGTATCCATGGCCTTGGCCTGTTCCTGTTGCCGAAGACCTTGCCGGACGGCTCGCGCAACAGCTATCGGATCGTCCGTCTGAAAGACAAACTGGGCAGCCGCTCGATGGCAAGCGGCGAAATCGTGCTGGAAGGCGCCGCCGCGCATCTGATCGGCGAAGTGGGGCGCGGCTTTCACCAGATGGCCGACATGATCAACATGTCGCGTCTGTCGAACGGTGTGCGGGCGGCAGGCCTGATGCGCCGCGCGCTGACCGAGGCGCTCCATATCGCGCGCAATCGCGAAGCGTTCGGCCGCAAGCTGATCGATATGCCGCTGATGCAGCGGCAATTGCTCAAGATGATGCTGCCCGCGGAGCAGGCTCGCTCGATGTTCATGCAGATCGCGCTGCTGCTTGAAAAGGCCGATGCCGGCGATCGGCAGGGGGCGAAATGTGTACGCATCCTCACCCCATTGATCAAATTTCGCGCGTGCCGCGACGCACGCCGCGTGACCGGTGACGCGATGGAAGTACGCGGCGGCACCGGCTACATTGAGGAGTGGAGCGACGCGCGTCTCGTGCGCGACGCGCATCTCGGGTCGATCTGGGAAGGCACCAGCAACATCGTCGCGCTCGACGTCGCGCGCGCGGCCAAGCGCGACGGCGCGCTCGAACCGCTGCGCGCGTACCTGCTGGATCTGCTCGGCGCCGCAGGATTGCCCGCCGCGAGTCTCAGCATGCTTCGCGCCACCTTGACGCGCGCCTGCGATGCCCTCTTGAGCGTTGCCGAGTGTGGACGCGACGAATCGGTCAGGCAGGCAGCCACGGCGTTGTATCACGCAAGCACAGCGGTACTCATGGCTTGCGAAGGCACGCGCCTCGCACCGGATTTCCGGCGCCTCGCGCTGAGTCATCTGGTGTTGCGCCACAAGTTGCTGCCGTTCGATCCGCTCGACGTGCAAACGGCGTCGGACAGCGGTGACGTCATCGAGGCGCTGGTCAATGCCCGCACCGTGACGCTCGACCAGGCGCTGCAACTGCTGCCGGCACGGAGCGCGCAATGACCGCATCCGTGAACGACACCGCGCAGCGCACGCAAACCACGCAAGGTGCGTTGCAAGGCATCAAGGTCATCGACCTCAGCCGCGTGCTCGGCGGTCCGTACTGCACACAGGCACTGGCCGACCACGGCGCCCAGGTCATCAAACTGGAACCGCCTGGGGGCGACGAAACGCGCGGCTGGGGGCCGCCGTTTTACGGTGATACGGCGTGGTACTTCGCCGGCGTGAACCGCAACAAGCAGGGCATCGCGGTCGATCTGTCGTGTGAAGCGGGTCGCGACATTCTGTGGAAACTGCTCGAAGACGCCGACGTGCTGGTTGAAAACTTCAAGCCCGGCACGCTGGCGCGCTGGGGCATGGACTACGAGCGCGATCTGCGTGAACGTTTCCCGAGGCTGATTCACTGCGCGGTATCGGGTTTCGGTCCCGACGGCCCACTCGGCGGCTTGCCCGGCTACGACGCCGCGATTCAGGCAATGACCGGCTTGATGAGCGTGAACGGTGAACGCGACGGACCGGCCACGCGTGTCGGCCTGCCGGTTGTCGACATGGTGACGGGTTTGAATGCGTTGGCCGGCATTCTGCTGGCGCTCGCCGAGCGTGCGAAAAGCGGGCACGGTCAGTCGATCGATATCGCGCTATACGACTGCGGCGTGTCGCTTCTGCATCCGCATTTGCCGAACTATTTCGGCTCGGGCCGTACGCCGCAGCGCAGCGGTAACGCGCATCCGAACATCACGCCGTACGACAGCTATCGCACCGCGACTGCACCGATCTTTCTTGCCGTCGGCAACGACCGGCAATTCGCGCGGCTGTGCGCGCATCTCGGCGCACCGCAACTCGCGGACGATCCGCGCTACGTGGACAACCGCAGTCGCTGCGCGCATCGCGAGCCGCTCAAGGCCGCGCTGGAAAGTCTGCTTGCCGAGCACGACTGCGAGCCGCTCGCGCAGGCGTTGATCAACGCAGGCGTGCCGTGCGGGCCGGTGCAAACCGTCGACGTCGTCGCGCGTCATCCGCATACGTTGCATCGCGGCATGGTGATCGAGATGGGCGAGTATCGCGGCACGGCGTCGCCGATCAAACTGTCGCGCACGCCGGCCACGTATCGCACTGCGCCGCCGGCGCTGGGCGGCGACACACGCAAGGTACTCGACGCATTGGGCATCGATGAGGCAACCCAGCAACGCTTGCTCGAAGCAGGCGTGCTGAAAGCCTGAGCGTAAGAAAGCAGTGTTCCGGTGACGGCACAAAGAAGCCGCGCCATCCAGAAGAAAGACCTTGGAGACGAAAGACATGAATCGCGAGCCAGACGACCTCGCCGCAGGGCGGCAACCCACCCGCGCCGCAGCCGCGGCATTTGTCGGTACTACGATCGAGTGGTACGACTTTTATATCTACGCGACGGCATCCGCGCTGATTTTCGGCAAGCTGTTCTTTCCGGGTAGCGATCCTTTTTTCGCGACGCTGGCTTCGTTCGGCACCTTCGCGGTGGGCTTTTTTGCGCGGCCGTTCGGCGGGCTCGTATTCGGCCACCTCGGCGACCGCATCGGCCGCAAGAAGGCGCTTGTGGCTACGCTGGCGATTATGGGCATCGGCACGGTCGGTATCGGCTTTCTGCCGACCTATGCGAGCGCCGGCGTATGGGCGCCGGTTTTGCTGGTGCTGCTGCGGGTTGCGCAGGGCATCGCGATCGGTGGCGAGTGGGGCGGCGCGGTGCTGATGGCAAGCGAACATGCGCCGCAGGGACGGCGTACTTTCTTCGCCTCGTTCGCGCAACTGGGCAGTCCTGCGGGCCTGATCCTGTCGCTGCTCGCGTTTCGCGCGGTGGCGTCGATGGATAAGGACGCGTTTCTCAGTTGGGGCTGGCGTCTGCCGTTTCTCGCAAGCGCGGTGCTGCTGGTGGTCGGCCTGCTGATCCGCGCGGGCGTCGACGAATCGCCGGAATTCAAGGCGCTCAAAGCCGAGCGGCGAGTGGCGGCGCTGCCGGTCGCCGAGGTGGTGCGCGACGCGTGGCGCACGCTGTTGCTGTGTCTTGGCGCGAACGTGATCGGCGTGGCCGGTGCGTGGTTCGTCAATACCTTCATGCTCAATTACACGACGCAGACGCTTGGGCTCGACCGTTCGCTGATCCTCGATTGTCTGTTCGTGGTGGCGTTCATTCAGTTGTTCACGCAACTGGGCTCGGGGTGGTTCGCACAACGCGTCGGGACTGGAAGGTTTTTGAAGGGCGCGGCAGCGTTGGCGATGCTCTCGCCTTACCCGATGTTCGCGCTGGTATCGACCGGGCGGCCGGTCGCGATTGTGGTCGGCATCGCACTGGCGGTGATGTGCATGTCGAGTTCTTATGCGGTGATGGCCGGGTTTATGTCGACTGCATTTGCAGTGAGAGTCCGGTATTCGGCGATTTCATTGTCTTACCAGGTATGCGCCGCACTGGCCGGCGGATTGACGCCCTTGATCGGAACGTTGCTCGCGCATCGATATCCCGGCGCATGGTGGCCGTTGGCCGTGTTCTATAGCTGTCTCGCCGGGGTTTCGCTGGTTTGCATCAGTACCCTGGAGCGCCGTAAGCGAGGCACGGCGCGAGGGGTTGTCGAAGTGGCCGAGGTTTGAGCACGAGACCAGGCATAAACCCGCTATTTCGTGGTTAACGTCATCCGGAATCCCCCAAAGCGTCCTAATATCAAGTCGAATTGAAAAACGACGGGGGGAAGCCATCATGTATCGTCATCGTTCGCTGGGTGTCGTGACCGGGGCGTCGCCGCTCGCCAGCGCCGACGTGTTGAGCAGGATGATGGCCGCCTGGCGCCGCCCCGGCACGGTCAAGCCTTTCGACTTTATCCTCGAACAGCAGGCGTGGCCGGGACCGGCTTCGCCAGGCGCGGCGAGTGCGCCGTTCAAGATTCACGTGTTCGACACGATCCGCGCCTTCGAGAAACGCGGCGTCGACGCGATCGTCTTGCCGTGCTTTCTTAGTCACACCTTCATCGACGAGCTCTCGGCGAACGTGTCCTTGCCGATCGCCAGCATCATGGCCTCGCTCGTTGCGCATGTGCGGCAAGCGTTTCCGTCGGTGCGCCGCATTGGCGTGCTGACTTCCGAGACGATCCGTTCCAACGGTCTCTTCGAACGCCATTTCGACAGGGCCCGGTTCGACCTGCTGTATCCGCGTCACGACGAAGACGGCGATCGCGTCACCTGCGCCGTGTATGGCGACGACGGCATCAAAAGCGGTTATCTGAGCGGCCGGCCCGTCGAGTTGTTGCGCGCGGCCTGCGCGGACCTCATTGCGCAAGGCGCGGAGATCATCGTCCCCGGGCTCGCCGAAATCCCTTTGGTGGCGCGCGTGCTCGGCACGCTGGAAGTGCCGTTCGTGGATACCAATCTGGTTTATGCGCGGTACGTCGCGGCGGCGCAATATGCGCAGCCGCAGCGGCGCTTCAAGGTCGGCGTGCTGGGCGGCGTCGGTCCGGCGGCGACAGTCGATTTCATGGCGAAACTGGTGCGCAATACGCCGGCCGCGCGCGATCAGGATCACATCAAGGTCATGGTCGAGCAGAACCCGCAGATTCCCGATCGCACCGAGGCGCTGCTCGGCGGCGGTGACGATCCGACGCTCGCGCTCTACGCCGCTTGCAAGACCCTCGAAGAGGGCGGCGCCGATCTCATCGCGATTCCGTGTAATACGGCGCATGCGTTCGTGGAACGGATCCAGCCGTCGCTGACCATTCCGATCGTCAATATGCTGACCTGCACCGCCGACTATCTGCGCGAGGCCTTTCCAGGCGTGCGTGAAGTCGGCGTGCTGGCTACCTCGGGCACGCTGGCCAGCCGCGTCTACGAGACGGCGCTCGCAGCGCGCGGCTTCGTCCAGATCGCGCCGGCCGAGGCCGCCCAGGCCCGCCTGATGAATGCGATTTACGGACCGTGTGGTGCGAAGGCGGGATACCTGTCGGGCGAATGCGACGACGATCTCGCCGCCGCGGTGGATGACCTGGTCGCGCAAGGCGTGCAGGTCATCGTGCTGGGCTGCACCGAGTTGCCGCTGCTGCTGCGCGGTTCGACGCTGGCGCGCCCGGGCCGGCCGGTGGTGCGGCTTGTCGATCCGACCGACGTGCTGGCAAAACGCTGCGTGGCTTATGCGCTCGGCGAGACACCAGCGACGCAAGCCGCTGCGGCACCGGCGGCAGACAACCATAGTGTGGAAAGCGTCTTTGGTTGAACCCGCTGCAACCGGTGCGCACGTCGCGCCGCGTAAAAAAGCTTGCAATTCCTGCCCTCCGCCGCCATTTCATGTGCGCGGCGCGCTTCGGTCTGATCTGGTCGGAAACGGCTGAAGGTCTGCTGACGCTTGACCGGGCGCACCCGCCGCCGCCATTCATTACGCTGGCGCGGTCATTGCGCGACTGTGTCGTGTCGTGGAAAACTGTATAAATATACAGTATAGTATCCCCCTATAACCCGGCCTCCCAGGCGTGTCCTCCCGCCAGCCGGGTGTCTAGAACTTGCGCGGTCGCGAGGCGTCCGTGAGAGGTGGTCCACTTATTCAGACGGTCGGAAAAATTGGCATCTAACGGAACTATCCGCATTCGCGGCGCGCGCCAGCACAACCTCAAGAACGTCGATCTCGACGTACGAACCGGCGAAATGACGGTCGTCACCGGGCCGTCCGGCTCGGGGAAATCGAGCCTCGTGTTCGACACCTTGTACGCGGAAGGGCAGCGGCGCTACGTCGAAACCTTCAGCGCCTACGCCCGGCAGTTTCTCGACCGCATGGACCGGCCGCAAGTCGACCGGGTCGACGGCGTGCCGCCCGCCATCGCGATCGACCAGACCAACCCTGTGCGCAGTTCGCGCTCCACCGTCGGCACGATGACGGAACTCAATGACCACCTGAAACTGCTCTACGCGCGCGCGGCCGAACTGTTCGACCGCAAGACCGCGCAGCAGGTGCGCCACGACACGCCCGAAACGATTTACGCCGAGTTGCTCGAACGCACCGCGGAGCATGATCCGCGGCTGGTCGTCACGTTTCCGGTCGAACTGCCGGAAACGGCTTCCGAGCAGGAAGTGGAGCAATGGCTTTCCGCGAGCGGCTACACGCGGGTGCAGGCACAGCGCGAAGTCGATTCGCCCACCGGCAAGCGCAAGCTGCTCGACGTGGTGGCCGACCGCTTCCGTCTAAGCGCGGTCGAGAAGCCGCGCGTGGTCGAGGCCATCGAGGCATCGCTCAAGCGCGGTGGCGGCCGCGTCAATATTTACGTGTTGCCGGCCACGCCAGACGCACCGGAGACTTTGGGCACCACGAATCCCGCCGAGCCGCAAATCTGGCGTTTCTCCACCGGCCTGCATAGCCCGGAGAGCGATCTGCGCTATGCGGACCCGCAGCCGGCGCTGTTCTCGTTCAACTCGGCTTACGGTGCGTGCGAAGCTTGCCGCGGCTTCGGCCGCGTGATCGGGGTCGACCTCGGTCTCGTGATCCCCGACGCGCGCAAGACACTGCGCGACGGTGCGATCAAGCCAATGCAAACACCGGCCTGGAAAGAATGTCAGGACGACCTGATGCGCTACGCGGCGAAAGCCGATATCCGCCGCGGCACGCCGTGGGGCGAACTGACAGACGCCGAGCGCGACTGGGTCATCAACGGGTCGCCAGACTGGAACGGCAAGTGGCAAAGCCACTGGTACGGCGTCAAACGCTTCTTCGAATATCTCGAGTCGAAAGCCTACAAGATGCACATCCGCGTGCTGCTGTCGAAGTACCGCAGTTATACGCCGTGTGAAACCTGCGGCGGCGCGCGTCTGAAAACCGAGTCGCTGTTGTGGCGTCTCGGCAGCAAGCAGAATGCGGACGAAGTGCTCGCACCCGGCAAGCGCTTTATGCCGCGTGGCGTCGAATGGAAGCGGGCGCAGTTGGAGTCGCTGCCGGGTCTGACCGTGCACGATCTGATGCTGATGCCGATCGAGCGTATCCGGCGTTTCTTCGACGAAATCAGCCTGCCCAGCGCGTTGCTCGACGACGCCCTCAAGCTATTGCTCGCCGAAGTGCGCACGCGCCTCAAATATCTTTGCGATGTCGGCCTCGGCTATCTGACGCTCGACCGGCAGAGCCGCACGCTGTCGGGCGGCGAGGTGCAGCGGATCAACTTGACCACCGCGCTCGGCACGTCGCTGACCAAAACCCTGTTCGTGCTCGACGAGCCGAGCATCGGCCTGCATCCGCGCGATCTGAACCGGATCGTCGAGGCAATGCATCGGCTGCGCGATGCGGGCAATACGCTGGTGGTGGTCGAACACGATCCCTCGGTGATGCTCGCGGCGGATCGTCTGATCGACATGGGCCCGGGCCCGGGCGAGCGTGGCGGTTCGATCATTTACGACGGTGCGCCTGAGGCAATCCGTTCGTCCGGTACGCTGACCGGTGAATACCTGGGTGGGCGCCGGCACGTGGCGGACGCGGCACACTGGTCGCAACGTCCGGTGGATGACAGCACGCCGCGCATCGTGCTCGAAGGCGCCACTGAACATAATCTGCGCGACGTCACGGTTGAAATTCCGCTGCAGCGGCTCGTCTGCGTGACGGGCGTGTCGGGCTCCGGCAAGTCCACCTTGCTGCAGGACGTCCTGTATCCGGCCATGGCGCGGCACTTCGGCCTCGCCACCGAATCGCCCGGCGCATTCAGGAGCCTGACGGGCGCCGACCAGGTCACCGACGTGGTCTTTGTCGACCAGTCGCCGATCGGCAAGACCGCGCGCTCGAATCCGGCCAGCTACGTCGGCGCATTCGACGAAATCCGCAAGCTCTTCGCCAAAGCGCCGCTCGCCCAGCAACGCGGTTACGGTCCGGGCATGTTCAGCTTTAATTCCGGCGACGGGCGCTGCCCGACCTGCGGCGGCTCGGGTTTCGAACATATCGAAATGCAGTTCCTGAGCGACGTCTATCTGCGCTGCCCGGATTGCGATGGGCGCCGTTATCGCGCGGAACTGCTCGAAGTGAAAATCGAGCGCGGTGAACCGGCGCGTGCGTTGAGCATTGCCGATGTGCTGGAATTGACGGTGAGCGAAGCCACTGCCTACTTCGCGAAGGATGCCGAAGTATTGCGCGTGCTGCAGCCAATCGTCGACGTGGGTCTCGAATACGTGAAGCTGGGCCAACCCGTGCCTACGCTGTCCGGCGGCGAAGCCCAGCGGCTCAAGCTCGCCGGTTTCCTCGCGGAATCGGCGCAGGCGCGCACCGCGCGCAGCACGAAACAACCGGTTGCCAAACGCCTTTTCATGTTCGACGAGCCGACCACCGGTCTGCATTTCGACGACATCGCCAAGCTGATGCAGGCATTCGGCAAGCTGCTGGCGAGCGGACATTCGCTGATCGTGATCGAACACAATCTCGACGTGATCCGCGCGGCCGATTGGCTGATCGACCTCGGCCCAGAGGGTGGCGACGGTGGCGGCAGGGTTCTGTGCGCGGGCACGCCGGAAGACGTCAAGCGGTGCGCGGAATCGCACACCGGCGAGGCGCTGCTGCAATACGACCGGGCCATGAATACGGGGGGCGAACCGGCATCGCAGGGCATTCCGCTGCAAAAAGCGTTGAGCGCGGCGCGGGCGCGGCGGGCGATCGAAGGCGAGGACGTGGTGCGCATCGTCAATGCGCGCGAACACAATCTGAAAGCGCTGGACGTGGATATCCCACACGGCAAATTCAACGTGATTACCGGCGTGTCCGGTTCGGGCAAATCCACCCTGGCCTTCGACATTCTGTTCCACGAAGGGCAGCGCCGTTACCTCGAATCGCTGAATGCGTATGCACGTTCCATCGTGCAACCGGCAGGACGGCCCGAGGTAGACGCTGTGTATGGCATTCCGCCAACCGTCGCGATCGAACAGCGTTTGTCGCGCGGCGGCCGCAAGAGCACCGTGGCGACTACGTCCGAAGTGTGGCACTTTCTGCGCCTGCTGTACGTGAAACTCGGTCTGCAGCATTGCATCCATGACGGTACGCCGGTCACGTCGCAAAGCGTCGAATCGATCGCGGCGCAGTTGCTGCGCGATCACAAAGGGCAGCACGTCGGTTTTCTCGCGCCGCTGGTCGTGAATCGCAAGGGCGTCTATACCGATCTCGCCAAGTGGGCGAAAGCGCGCGGCAATACGCATCTGCGCGTGGATGGCGAGTTCGTGCCGGTGGACCCGTGGCCGAAGCTCGATCGCTTCCGCGAGCACACCATCGAATTGCCGGTGACCGACCTCGTGGTGTCGTCGGATAACGAAGCGGAACTGCGTCAGGCGCTCGACCAGACGCTGGAAATCGGCAAGGGTGTCATGCATCTGCTGGCGCCGCTCGACGGTTTGCACAACGCGATCAGCAACGGCCGCGCCACGGCGAAAGTCGGCACGGTGAAGGTGCTGTCCACCAAGCGAGCCTGTCCGGTATGCGGCACCAGCTATCCCGAACTCGATCCACGCATGTTCTCGTACAACAGCAAACATGGCTGGTGTACCACGTGTGTCGGAACGGGCCTCGCACTGACACGTGAACAACGCGCGGCGTACGACGACACCGTGGTCGTCGACGACAACCGTGGCCGCGAGCAGAGCTTGCCTTCCGAGGAGCAGGAACCGGAAGGTCTCGTCGACGAGCCGTGTGCCGATTGTGGCGGCACGCGTCTTAACCCCACCGCGCGCGCGGTCACATTCGGCGAACAGGCTATTGTCGACGTTGCGCAATGGACAGTGTCAGACACACGTGCGTGGATCGACACGTTGGAAATGACCGGCCGGGACGCGGAAATCGCTCGCGACGTGGTCAGCGAGATCGGTAGCCGTCTGCAATTTCTGGAAGAGGTCGGGCTCGGTTATCTGAGTCTCGATCGCGCGGCGCCGAGCCTTTCGGGTGGCGAAGCGCAACGTATCCGGCTCGCCGCGCAACTGGGCAGCAACCTGCAGGGCGTCTGCTATGTGCTCGACGAACCGACCATCGGCCTGCATCCGCGCGACAACCAGATTCTGCTCAATGCCCTGCGCAAACTGGGGGAAAAGGGCAATACGCTGGTGGTGGTCGAGCACGACGAGGACACGATTCGGCGTGCTGACCACATTATCGACATCGGACCGGGCGCGGGCAAGCGCGGTGGCACGCTGGTCGCGCAGGGCAGTGTGGCTGACCTGTCGGCTCAACCCGATTCGCTGACCGGGCAGTTTTTGGCTAGTCCGATCGTGCATCCATTGCAACCGCGTCGGGAGGTGGTCGCACCCACCAAGCGCACAGCCGCTGTGCCGGAGAACTGGCTGACAGTGCATGGCGCCAAACTGCATAACCTGCAGAACGTCACTGTCGGCATTCCGCTCTCACGCTTGGTCGCGGTGACAGGCGTGAGCGGTTCGGGCAAGTCGACCCTCGCGCGCGATGTGCTGATGACCAATCTGCTGGATGCCGTGGGGCGCTCGGTGCTGTCTTCGCCGGCCACGCGGCGCGCTCGCGCGGCCGCCGAGACCCAACCGGCAGCGAATCGGCGTTCGAGCGTGCTGGCGCGCACGGCGCCGCGTGCGCAGCTGAACGTCACGCATGCATGGCAGGGCTGCGATTCGATCACAGGATGGGAAACCATTGACCGTGTGCTCGAAGTCGATCAGACACCGATCGGCAAAACACCGCGCTCGTGTCCGGCGACCTACATCGGCGTGTGGGACGCGATCCGCAAGTTGTTCGCCGGCACGCTCGAAGCGCGCGCGCGTGGGTATACGGCATCGCGTTTCTCGTTCAACACGGGCGAGGGACGCTGCCCCGCATGCGAAGGGCAGGGCGTACGCACCATCGGTATGAGCTTCCTGCCCGATGTAAAGGTAGCGTGCGACGTCTGCCATGGTCAGCGCTTCAACCCGGAAACGCTCGCGGTCACGTGGCGCGGCAAGAATATTGGCGACGTGCTGACCATGGAAATCGATGAGGCCGTCGAGTTTTTCGCGCCGATCTCGAACATCGCGCATCCGCTGCAGTTGATGAAAGACGTCGGGCTCGGTTATCTGACGCTTGGGCAGCCATCGCCCACGCTGTCGGGCGGCGAAGCGCAGCGTATCAAGCTCGTCACCGAACTCAGCAAGGTGCGTGACGACATCACGCGCCGTGGTCAGAAGCCGCCGCACACGCTATACGTGCTGGACGAACCGACGGTCGGCCTGCATATGGCGGACGTCGCCAAGCTGATTCGCGTGCTGCATCGTCTCGCGGATGGCGGCCATAGCGTCGTCGTCATCGAGCACGATCTCGACGTGATTGCCGAGGCGGACTGGATCATTGATCTCGGTCCGGAAGGCGGCGTGGGTGGTGGCAAGATCGTCGCCGCTACGGACCCCGAAGGACTGTCTCGCGTCGCGGCCAGCCACACCGGTGCGGCGTTGCGTCCCGTGCTGGCGCGTGCGCGGAATGACACCGAAGCCATTGTGAGCGAGGAAACGAACGAGTGAGGCAACGGAGCGGGGCAATCGGCATCGCGCCGCTCCGGTTTGCCTGTTCAGCCCGAAAAATGGCGCGTGCAAGGTACGCGCAAGCCAGCCGCCACCTTCGTTCCACGAAAAACGTGTCGTCGAGATGCCGGGCATGGCCTGAGCTAAGCTCTATCGCTGGCGTTTGCTATATGTAATTAATTGAAATGCATTTGTAATTATAAAAATGGTGTAATTGAAATATGTATTTAGAGTGTCGTAAATACCGCTAAAAAGAATTGGAAGCGGTGTTTTTCTTCTGCTATCTTCCCGCCCTTGACGCAGGCCGCTGGCAGCGCTTGAAACGCACGTCGGATGATCTGTTCGGGATCCCTCGATGCTGCCGCGCCACCCTCGCGCAATGCCCGCCCAGCAGGCTTTTCCGCCACGCACTGTCGAGTGGCCCGGCAGCAGTTCCTTGCGTGCCACGTAAGTCCGCATTAGCGGCTGCATCCCAATTGGCGAGCCGCGAAAGGCGCGCTCGTATCTGTTCGACACGCGCTTATTCTTTTAAAGCGACGCGAATACGGCATTAGTTAGAGTGTCTTCTCTAAACTTAGTATGCTCCCATCAAAAAAAGTTTGACCCCGCATTTTTTGTCCTGCTATTGTTGCCTCCCATGAAATGCAGGTGACAAACGCGCAAAAAGTTCAAAGGCCGCAGCGCGCTTCGATCAAATTGTCATCAGCATGTTCATGCCAGACGGAAATGAGCGGGTCGAATTTAATCTATTAGTAGTTCTACTTAGATGATTGTTCGTCCGACGTGAAGTGCCGTCTCGGCGTCTCACAGACCTATCCGTGCGATTGCATCAAGTTTTGGGCCCAGCGGCTAAATTTTGGACTGCAAACCAAAGAGCCGGGCTATGGATGCGATCGCCAGAAGTGAACGTTGTTTGCCGTACGTAAGCGCACTGCAGTTACAGAAATGGACGGTTCACGCCGGAGGAGTAAAGGTGGGTACGAAAGTCGAAGGGCAATTTCCGGCAGCAACGGCCCGTATGGAGAGGCCAGGACGCCCGCGTGAGTTTGGGCGCAAGCAGCAAAACCCAGTACGCCGCTTTGGCGGTGTCGCAGTTGTTCTGCTCCTGCACGTCGTGCTGATCTATGCACTCATCAATGGCCTTGCCACCAAGGTCGTGCAGGTCATCCAGCATCCTATCGAAACGAAGATCATTGAGCCGGTGAAGCCGCCTCCGCCGCCGCCGTTGCCCACCGTGCAACTGCCGCCGCCGAAGTTCGCACCGCCGCCGCCGCCGTTCGTGCCGCCGCCGGAAGTGCAAGTACAGACGCCGCCCCAACCGACCATCACGCACCAGGCCGCACCGGTCGTCTCCGCACCCGCCGTGGCGCCTCCCGCTCCGCCGGCGCCTCCCGCGCCGAGCAAGCCCGTGAGCTCTGAAGTAGGGGTTGTGTGCCCGAACTCGGATCAGATCCGTTCGTCGATTCGCTACCCGAAGGAAGCGCAGGAAAACAACGTGACGGGTGATGTGCTGATTGAATTTGTAGTCGACCCGCAGGGCCATATTACGAATGAACGTGTTGCCAAGTCGGCGGACGATTCCTCACTCGATCGCGCTGCCTTCAATGCGGTCAAGCAGTTTACGTGCGTTTCCCAAGGCCAGGCTGTCCGTGTGCAAGTTCCGTTCTCGTTTAACCTGAACTGAAACCCACGGGCTGTTCGGTACCGGTAGCGATTTATCAGTCTTGGTTTAGAAGTTGTACTAATGAACTTGGAGCAGGCATGAAGAAGCGTACTCTCGCCGCATTGGCGGCAACCATGTTGTTCGCCGTAACCACGGTGGATACCTTTGTGGCACCGCAAATGGCCCACGCGCAAGCGAGCGACGCGACCGCGTCGGCTGCGGCGCCTGCCACCGCCGCACCGCAAACGGTGTCCCCGGCCGCTGACGAAGGGACGCCGCCGCCGGCGCCGGCCACCTCCGAAACCGTCAATAACCCGTACGGCCTCGGCGCGCTCTGGAAGAACGGTGACTTCGTTGCACGCTTCGTGCTGATTCTGCTGGTGCTCATGTCGATGGGCAGCTGGTACATCATGATCACCAAATTCTTCGAGCAGTTCCGTGCGAACCGTCGTGCGAAGAGCGCTGATGAACAACTGTGGACTGCGCCGTCGCTGGTCGAAGGTACGAAGCTGCTCGACGAAGCATCGCCGTTCCGCTTCATCGCCGAAACGGCTATCGAGGCAGGCGAGCACCACGACGAAGCACTGCTCGAAGCCGTCGACCGCAACACGTGGATCGATACGTCGGTCGAGCGTGCGATCACCAACGTGTCGAACCGTCTGCAAGACGGTCTGGCCTTCCTCGGTACGGTCGGCTCGACGGCGCCGTTCGTCGGTCTGTTCGGTACGGTGTGGGGGATCTATCACGCGCTGACGGCAATCGGCATCGCGGGACAGGCTTCGATCGACAAGGTCGCGGGCCCGGTCGGCGAGGCGCTGATCATGACCGCGATCGGCCTTGCTGTCGCCGTGCCGGCCGTGCTTGGCTACAACTTCCTGGTTCGCCGCAATAAGTCGGTGATGGAGCGGGTTCGTGCGTTCGGCGCACAGCTGCACACTGTCCTGCTCGCCGGCAGCCGGCGCTCGGCGCGCGCTTCGGCTCGTGAAGCATCGCTGGTCCAATAAGCGGAGTCTGTCATGGCTATGAGCGTTGGGCAGGATGATAACGACGAGGTCATCTCCAGTATCAACACCACGCCGCTAGTCGATGTGATGCTGGTTCTGCTGATCATCTTTCTGATCACGATTCCGGTGGTGACGCATACGGTGCCGGTGCAACTGCCGAAGGAGACGATCCAGCCGCTGCAGACCACACCGAAAAGTATCGTCATTGCGGTCAACCGCGACGGCGATTTCTTCTGGAACGAGAAGCAGGTGGATGGGCCTACGCTGCTGGCGCGCCTGAAAACCGTCTCCGTTATGACGCCGCAACCGGAAGTGCACGTGCGGGGCGACCAGAGCGCGCGTTACGAATTCATCGGCCGGGTCATTACCGCGTGCGAGCGCGCGGGTATCGCCAAGGTTTCGTTTATTACTGAGCCGCCCGCGCGCGGGGGCTAGCTTTGCATGGGATCGGAGTAAGAGCTTTGCACTAACTCCGATCGACAGGAGAACTACCATGGGAATGAACGTTTCGTCAGGCGGTGGCGGTTCCGAACCGGATGTGATGGTCGATATCAACACCACGCCGCTGATCGACGTGATGCTGGTGTTGCTGATCATGTTGATCATCACGATTCCGATTCAGACGCACGCCATCAAGATGAACTTGCCGGTCGGCAATCCGCCGCCGCCGATCACGCAGCCGGAAGTGGTGCAGATCGACATCGACTTCGACGGCACCATGACCTGGAATGGTCAGCCAGTGCCGAATCGTACGGCATTGGAATCCAGGCTTGCGCAGGTAGCGGCCGAACCGGTTCAGGCTGAAATCCATCTGCGGCCTAACAAGCTGGTGCCGTACAAGGCTGTCGCGGAGGTGATGGCGTCCGCGCAACGACTGGGCGCGACGAAAATCGGCCTGATCGGCAACGAGCAGTACATGCAATAGGAAAGTGGAATGCTAACGATCCATCAACGGTTCAAACGTGCCGTCATTGCGGCCGCTATCGGAGGGCTGTCCGCGCTCGTCGTGCTGCCGGTCACATCTCATGCTGCCGACACCTTGCGGCCGGATGTGGCGAAGCCGCTGAATACCGCGCAGGATCTGTATCGCGCGCACAAGTACAAGGACGCGTTGACGAAGATCGATCAGGCCGACGCCGTGCCGGGTAAAACGCCCTATGAAAGCTACATGATTCAGGAGATGCGCGGCGCTGCGGCAGCGGCAGCCGGTGAGTCCGGTGTGGCCGCACAGGCCTACGAGACCTTGTTGGGTTCGGGGCGCCTGACCGGCGCGGACGAGCAGCGCACTACCGCGGCGCTTGCCGGCATCTACTTCCAGCAGAAAAACTACGCACAGTCGGCGAAGGTCGCGCAACGTTATCTGAAGTCGGGCGGCAGCGACCCCGATATGCGTACATTGCTTGTGCAGTCTTACTACCTGTCAAACGATTGCGGCAGTGTGGTGAGCCTGCTCAAACCGGGCATCGACGCGCAAGTGCGCGCCGGTCACGCACCCGACGAGTCGCAACTGCAACTGCTCGGCACATGCGCGCAACGCGTGAAAGATGATGCGACGTACCGCAGCACGCTCGAAAAGCTGGTGGCCTATCATCCGAAGCAGGCTTACTGGGAGGATCTGTTCAACGCGATTCGCAGCAAGCCGGGCTATTCGTCTGCGCTGGATATCGACACCTTCCGCCTGCGTCGTGCGACCGGCTCGCTCACTACCGCTGACGATTACATGGAAATGACGCAGCTCGCGATCGTGGCCGGCACTACGGCAGAAGGCAAGCAGGTCATCGATCAGGGCTTTGCGTCGGGGGTTCTGGGCCACGATGCGCAGTCGGATCGCGAGAAGCGGTTGCAGGCTCTCGCCGCGAAACGCGCGCAAGCGCCAGCTGATCCTGCGAACCCCATCGCGCCGGTCAATGTCGCGTTCAACGAGGTCTTCGCGGGCCAGGCCAAGCAGGGTCTGGCGGCAATGGACGCTGCGATCGCGAAAGGCGGAATCGATCATCCGGATCAGGCGCAACTGCATCTCGGCGAGGCGTACTACATTGCAGGTGACAAAGCGCGCGCCGTGCAAGCCTTCCGTGCAGTGAAGGGTACCGATGGTTCGGCCGACCTCGCCCGCCTGTGGGTGCTGGTGGCGTCGAAGTAACGGCGTCCCGGTCCAGACATGTTTCTTCCTGTGGAGTGCCCCCGAGATGTCCGTGCATCGAACCGGGTGGCACATTCTCACCAAACGGGATACGGACCGCTGCGAATAGACGGGGGCAGTTGCGTGCGCAACTATCGCCCGGTTCGCAGCAAGTACGAAAGCGTCTGCGCCATCGCCTTGATTGAGTCGCCCAGCGCGGCAACCAACCAGGTATCTCGTGCATGTCTTAGGGAGGATGTTGAACTCAACGAAACATAGTTTCGTTTTATCAAACTAATTTTGACTACGGGATTCTGTCTTGCTATGGTTTTGCCACTCGATAACAAGGCACAGGTCGCAGTTTCTATAGGTAGCAAAATTCGCGCGCTTCGCCAACGGCTCAAGCGCACGCTGGATGAAGTGGCAACCACGGCGGGAATCTCCAAGCCCTTTTTGTCGCAGGTGGAACGAGGTCATGCAACGCCGTCGATTACATCGTTAGTTGGCATTGCCCGAGCTTTAGGTGTGACGGTCCAGTACTTTGTCGATACGCCAACCGAAGGCAAGTCGGTGCAACGAGGAAGTGAGTTGAAATACTTCGGGTTCGACGGAACCGCGAATCTTTTTGGATGGCTGACGAATCTGTCGGTTGGCAGCAAGCTGGAAGTGATTCTCGTCAGGATGCCGGTGGGGCAGAACCCGTCGGAAGTTACGACGCATGCAGGGGAAGAGTTCTTGTACGTGATGAGCGGCCAGATATCGCTCACGTTAGAAGGTACAACGTTCGTATTGCAGGCAGGTGACACCGCCCATTACGAGTCCACTGTGCCTCATGCCTGGTGTAATACCGCGCGGGAAGAAGCGGTGGTCGTCTGGGTAGGCACGCCAAGATTGTTTTAGATGCCGTTGTTCCATGCTTTCGTCGAAAGCGGTCATTCTGTGTTTTTCAGTATTGCTTAGGATTGAATCGGGAATGGCTCTGATTGGAATTGTGTTGCCTCAATAGTCAGAGTCCGAAATGGTGGAAGTGAAAACGATTAGAAAGCGCTGCGTATTTCGTTTGTAATAACTAAGTAGTCCGATATTGAAGTATTTGAAGTGTTCCGTCTTCCCGTTTGTCTTCGCAGTCCGGTGTGCTGTTGACCGGTTTGCGGGGCAACGGAAGAACGGGCCTGCTTTAACGGAGCGCGGCGCAAGATCGCCGTATATCGAGTGGGGAGGTTCACAAGACCTCTCTTCACACACACACAGCTGTGGCCTTAATTGACGAGCGAGAAGGGGAAAAATGAAACAAAGGGCATTGGCGCTGGCCATCAAAAGAATAATCTGGGCTGAACTGGCGTTGTCAGCCGCAATCGCCGTACCGGCGTTTGCGCAAAGCCAGCCGGCCACCACCGGCACTACGGCGGGCACGACGACGGAAAGCACGCCGGCAGCAAATACTGCTGCCACGCCGTCCGCGGATAGCAACACCGCGACGCCAGCGGGTAAAGGGGTCCAGCAACTTAAGAAATTTGAAGTGACCGGTTCGCTCATCCGCACTTCGGACAAGGTCGGCAACACGGAGGTGCAGACCATCACGCCCAAGGAAATCCAGCAAAGCGGTTATACGACCGTGGCTGACTTCCTGCGCGGCACGTCTGCGAATTCGGGGAGCAGCTGGGGCCAAACGAACATGAACAGCTCCGCGCAAGGTGGTGGCGGCATTGCATTGCGCGGTCTGAGCGAGAAGTACACGTTGGTGCTGGTGGACGGACAACGGGTGGCGAATTACGGCAAGGCGGTGAACTTCACCGACACGTTCTTCGACGTGAACTCGATCCCGCTCAACATGATCGACCACATCGACATCGTGAAGACCGGTGCGGTCTCGGTGTATGGTTCGGATGCAATTGCAGGTGTTGTCAACATCATTACGAAGAAGGATTTCCAGGGCCTGCAGATCGATGGCCAGCTCGGCAAGGCGCAGCATCCGGGCGACGCGCAGGGTAATTTCAGTGTGCTCGGCGGCATCGGCGACCTGAACGGCGATCGCTTCAACGTGACCGCTGCAGCGAGCTACTATCGCGACAGTGGCTCTTCGCTCGCCGATCGCTCCATGACGGCGAATCAGGACTTTAGCCAGTTCCCTGGTGGCCTCGCTGGCCCGCTCGGCCCGAATCAACAATCATACTGGACCGCGCCGGACGGCACGAAGACGGCACTCAGCCCATGCCCTCCGGGCAGCGTGTCAGCGGACGGCGGCGCGGAGTGTAAATCGAATCCTGCCAGCCAGACCTCCCTGGTCCCGTCGACGACGCGCCTGAACGCGAAAGTGCGCGGCACGTTCAAGATCAACGACGATGTTCAGGCTTACGCGGACCTCTGGGTGAGCCGCAACGAAACGGTGCAAAACGAAGGTCCGGCTGTGCTGAGCAGTCAGACCAACGCGTTCAATCCCGCCACCGGCTCGGCATTGCCGCTGAACCGCACCGTCTCGGCAACCAACCCGTACAACCCGTTCGGCGCCCCGGCGCAGATCAACTACACTTTCCCGAACACCGTTTCCGCAGATACGGTGTCGACCTTCTGGCGGGCGATGACCGGCGTGAAGGGCTCGTTCACCACCGCCAGGTTCGGCGATTGGGACTGGTCCGCGGATTACGGCCATTCTCAGAGTACGGTCGACACGACCTACGGCAACGCGCTGAACGTTGCAGGCGTCGAGAACATTCTGCAGAACGGCGTGTTCAACTTCTCGAACCCGTCGGCCACGCCGAACGGTTTGAATGGCGTATTCCAGAACGACTACGAGCAGGCGATCTCCAAGCTCGATAGCGTGACGGCGAAGACCTCGACGGGCAACCTGTTCAATCTGCCGGGTGGCCCGGTCGGTGTCGGTTTCGGTACGGAGTTCCGTCACGAAAGCAACCTGATCAACTCGCGCACTTATAGCGCGCTTGGGGTCACCGCGCCGGCCAACGTGCAGACGGTCGACGGCGAGCGCAACGTGGCCGCCGTTTACTATCAGGTCGATATTCCGATCATCCGGAACCTGACGTTTACGCAGGCTGGGCGTTACGACCACTACAGCGACTTCGGTGGTGCGTTCTCGCCGAGCTTCGCGTTGCGCTTCCAGCCTGTCCAGGCGCTCACGACGTTCGCGTCATACAGCCGCGGCTTCCGTGCTCCAACGCTGGTTGAGAACTCGCAGGCAACGTATCTGGCCCACCAGAACCTGGTCGACCCGAATGACCCGAGCGGCGTGCCGACCAAGCACTTCACGACGGAACAGGTCAACGGCAATCCGGCGCTGCAGCCTGAGCATACGAAGAACTACAACATCGGCTTCCAGTTGTCGCCGGATTCGTCGACGGACATCGGTGCGGCGTTCTACAAGATCCACATCGACGGCGTGATCGGCACGAACGATCCGAACGCGGTGATCGATGCGAACAACCCGTCGACCGTGATCCGCAATCCGGACGGCACGGTGGCCTACATCAAGGAGCAGTTCATCAACCTCGGCTCGCTCGATACCGACGGTTTTGACATGAACTTCCGCAAGTCGGTCGGTACGAAGTACGGCACGTTCACGCTGGCAGGCGATTGGGCCTACGTGTGGCACTTCAAGCTGAATTCACCGGGTGCGCCGACACAGGACTTCGCCGGCAACAACCTCGCGCTGCTGCAGCCGTTCGGTGCGTCCAATCCGCGCTGGAAGGGTAACACCAGCCTCTCCTGGGATTATCGCAAGCTGACCACCACGCTGACGTGGCAGTACACCGGCCCGTACACCAACGCGGTGGCGTCCGAGTTCGGCGACGGCGGCACGCTGTCGGTGGCGTCGTACAGCCAGTTCAACCTGATGGCATCATATCGCGGCTTCAAGAACTGGACGATCTACGGCGGTATCAACAACATCTTCGACCGCAAGCCGCCGTTCGACGTGGAGTGGCAAGCCACCCCGGATATCACGGGTTACGACCAGTCGCTTTATACCAACATCGGCCGCTTCTTCCAGGTTGGTGCAACGTACCGCTTCTGAAGTCTTTGACGTTTGTGACTTATCCGCGGTCTGTCTAGTCGGTCAGCCGCTCCGGCTTCCTGTCATCGGTGCCGGAGCGGTTCAACGTTGTCAGAAACGTACTTTGGAGTTTTCCGTGTTCAATGCTCGTGCAAGACCGCAGCGAGCGACGATGACCAGCGACCCGCGGCGCAGCGCCCGCGGGGAAAGCTACGCGCGCGACAGCATCAGTTCGTCGCTCGCGCCGATTCGATCTACTGCGCGCAGGCTCGAGGCCGGCGCGCGCCCTCGCGCATTCAGAAGATGAGACTTGTGAAGTTTCGCTCACCACATACCGAGTGGTCCGTTTCGCGTCAGCCGGTGCTGACGGCCGTCACCGCATGGCTGACAGCGCTGAGCTTATGCCTGAGTTTGAACGCGGTTTCGGCGCAGGCAAAGCCTTCGATTTCACAATACGACCAACCAAAATATCCCGCCGATTTCACGCACTTCGACTACGCGAATCCCGACGCACCCGCCAACGGCTCGCTGAGTTTCGAAAACTATAACGAACTGCAGACCTACGATTCGTTGAATCCGTTTCTGGTGCGCGGTGCGCCTGCGCCCGACATCCAGAATCTGATGTTCGATACGCTGATGCAGCGCAGCTGGGACGAGCTGGCCTCCGAGTACCCACTGATCGCCGACGATGTGGAGGTGGCCGCGGACTTGACCTCGGCGACATTCCATATCAATCCCGCCGCGCGTTTCTCCAATGGCGACCCGATCACTGCCGCCGACGTCAAGTACTCGTACGACACGCTGGCGAGTCCGCAGGCGTCGCCGCTGTTCAATGCGCAGTTCTCGATCATCAAAAGTGCGACGGTAATCGACAGGAGCACGATCCGCTTCGAGTTCAAGCATGCGGAACGCGATGCGCCGCTGATTGCCGGCGACCTGCCGATCTTCTCGCCGAAGTGGGGAATGCAGCCGGACGGCAAACGTCCGCCATTCGATCAGATCTCTTCCACGCCGCCGATCAGTAGCGGCGCTTATCTGATCGAGAGCCGCAAGAACGACAAGCAGATCACATATCGCCGCAATCCGGACTACTGGGCGGCGAATCTGCCGTCGCGACGCGGCATGTTCCGCTTCGCGCAGATTACCTTCAATCTGTATCGCGACCATTACACGCAACTCGAAGCCTTCAAGGCGGGCGATGCGGACGTAGTCGTCGAATACAGCGCGACGCAGTGGGCACGTAAATATGTCGGCAAGAACTTCGACAATGGGCTGCTGAAGAAAGGCGAATTCGCCGACGGTCCCGCGCAGATGCAGGGCATGCTGATGAATATACGCAAGCCGATGTTCCAGGATCCGCGGGTGCGCCATGCCCTGACGCTGGCATTCGACTATGACTGGATGAACCGGATGATGTTCTATGGTCAATACCGGCGCACCAGTAGTTACTTCGAGGCAAGTCCGTTCGGCGCAACCGGCATGCCGGGCGAGAAGGAACTGGCGCTGCTCGAACCGTTGCGCGGCAGCGTGCCGCCTGAAGTGTTCGGTCCGATGCTGAAGCAACCCGACACGATCCCACCGAATTCCTTGCGCGGCAATTTGCGCGTTGCGCGCGATCTGCTCGCACAAGCTGGCTGGCACTATCGCGACGGCGCATTGCGCGACGCCAACGGCACGCCGATGACGATCGAAATCATGGACGACCAGCCCGGCATGGATCGTCTGATCCTGCCGTATATGCAGGCGCTCGGCATGCTCGGTATTCAAGCCCATATGCGCGAGATCGACAGCGCGTTGTACCAGAAGCGTCTGGATAACTTCGAGTACGACATGACCACCTTCATCTATCCGCCAGTCACGATTCCCGGTGCTGAACTAACGCGTCGTTTCGGCAGTGCGGCCGCATCCGAAGTGGGCTCCGAGAACTATTCGGGCATCCGTTCGAAGGCGGTCGACTCGCTGATTCACTCCGCGCTTACCGCCACCAATCTCGACGATCTGGAAGCCGCGACCCGCGCGCTGGATCGCGTTCTGATCTATTCGTTCTATCTCGTGCCCGAGTACTACGCACCGGGCGCGCGCATTGGCTACAAGACCACCCTCGGATTTCCGAAGACCGTGCCAAATTCCTACCAGTACGAAGACTGGGTCATCGACTACTGGTACGTGAAAGCGCCGGGCGCGCAGGCGGCACAAAAACTCCAGGCCGCGCAATCCGCGGGTTCGACCACGGCCGAGGCCCACTGAGGAACACCATGCTTGCCTATATTCTCAGACGATTGCTGTTGATGGTGCCGACCTTGCTCGGCGTGGTCACACTCACTTTTGTCGTCACGCAGTTCGTGCCGGGTGGGCCGGTCGAACAGGTGATGACGCAACTCCGCCACGGCACTGGCCGTGGCGGAGAGGCGGGGGCGGGGGGCGGCGGCTATCACGGCAGCCAGGGTGTCGATCCGCAGCAGATCGAGCAGATCAAGAAGCAGTTCGGCTTCGACAAACCGCCGCTCGAGCGTTATGTCCTGATGCTCAAGCGGTACGCGAGTTTCGATCTCGGCCGGTCCTATTATCAGCACGATAGCGTCTGGGACGTCATCAAATCGAAATTGCCGGTGTCGATCACGCTCGGCTTATGGACCGTGATGCTCACGTACCTGATATCGGTGCCCTTAGGCATTGCGAAAGCAGTGCGCAACGGCTCGCGCTTCGATACGGTAACCAGCGTCCTGGTGCTGGCCGGCTATGCGATTCCAGGTTTCGTGCTCGGCGTGCTGTTGCTGATGCTGTTCGGCGGCGGCACCTTCTGGCAGGTGTTTCCGATGCGCGGCCTGACCTCGGACAATTTCAACGATCTCAGTACTTTCGGCAAGCTGCTCGATTATCTGTGGCACATCGTGCTGCCGGTCACGGCTTCGGTGGTCGGCAACTTCGCGATCGTGACGATCCTGACCAAGAATACCTTCCTCGAGGAAATTGGCCGTCAATACGTTCTGACCGCGCGCGCGAAGGGTGCGCCGGAACGCGACGTGCTGTGGAAACACGTGCTGCGCAATGCGGCGATTCCGTTGCTGACCGGCTTGCCGGCCGCCTTTGTGGGGGCCTTCCTGAACGGCAATCTGTTGATCGAAACCCTGTTCTCGCTGGACGGCATGGGTCAACTTTCGTATGACTCGGTGATTCGCCGTGACTATCCGGTCGTGCTCGGCTCGCTGTTCCTGTTCACGCTGATCGCTCTCGTAACCAAACTCATTGCTGACGTCTGCTATGTCCTCGTCGACCCCCGCATCCAATTCAACCGCCTGGACCGCTGATCTGTCCGGCGCGGCGCACGTGGCGTCGCCGTCTCCCTGGCGGCGCACATGGTGGCGCTTCAAGCAGCAGCGGCTCGGTTACTGGAGTCTCGTGATCTTCGTATCGCTGTTCATTATCAGTCTCCTGGGGGAGGTGCTGTCCAACGATCGTCCGTTGATTGTCCGTTATGACGGGCACTACTATTTCCCTATCGTAAAGGACTATTCGGAGAAGATCTTCGGCGGCGATTTTCCCGCCCGTGCCAATTACCTCGATCCGTATATCCGTTCGCGGCTCGAATCGAACGGCAACTTCGCGATCTATCCGCCAAATCATTTCCACTACGACACGATCGACTACTTCGCGGCCCATCCGTATCCGGCGCCGCCCACGCGGAGCAACTGGCTCGGCACGGATCAGTACGGCCGTGATGTGCTTGCACGGCTGCTGTATGGTTTCCGGCTCTCGGTGCTGATGGCGCTCGCGCTCACGGTTTCCGGCGTCCTGATCGGCGTATTGACCGGCGCGGTGCAGGGCTTTTATGGCGGACGCACCGACCTGATCGGTCAGCGTCTGATCGAGATCTGGAGCTCGATGCCTGACCTGTATCTGCTGATCATCTTCGCGTCGATCTTCGAGCCGACGCTATGGCTGCTCTTTATTCTTCTGTCGATGTTCGGCTGGCTCGTGCTGTCCGATTACGTACGCGCCGAGTTTCTGCGCAACCGTTCGCTGGACTATGTGAAGGCGGCACGCACCATGGGCCTCTCGAACTGGCAGATCATGTGGCGCCATGTACTGCCGAACAGCCTGACCCCAGTGATTACGTTTCTGCCGTTTCGCATGAGCGCGGCGATCCTGTCGCTGACCAGTCTCGACTTCCTCGGGCTGGGTGTGCCGCCGCCCACGCCGAGCCTGGGCGAATTGCTTCAGGAAGGCAAGAACAATCTCGACGCCTGGTGGATTTCGATTTCGGCATTCGCCGCGCTGGTGATTACATTGCTGCTATTGACCTTTATGGGTGACGCACTGCGCAATGCGCTCGACACGCGCAAGCGCGGTTCTGCCTTCGGTGGAGGTCCGCGATGAGCGAAGCCAAAGCCAACCGGCCGTTGCTCGAGATTGACCGCTTCTCGGTGCGCTTCGGCGACAAGATTGCGGTGAACGAACTCAGCCTGTCGATCGCGAGGGGCGAGCGCGTCGCGCTTGTCGGCGAATCGGGTTCCGGCAAGAGCGTCACCGCGTTGTCTATCTTGCGACTCGTCGAGCATGCGGAGCTAAGCGGCCGCATGTTGCTTGACGGCGAAGATCTGTTGCAGAAAACCGAGCAGCAGATGCGTGGCCTGCGCGGTGCCGACGTGGCCATGGTGTTTCAGGAACCGATGACAGCGCTCAATCCGCTCTTCACGATCGGCAAGCAGATCGCTGAAAGTTTGCGCCTGCATGAGGGCTTGCGGCCGAATGCGGCGCGCAAGCGCGGTATCGAGTTGCTCAGGCGCACGGGTATCCCTGAGCCGGAACGGCGCATCGACAGCTTTCCGCATCAACTGTCAGGTGGCCAGCGGCAGCGCGCGATGATCGCGATGGCGCTGGCATGCCGGCCACGCCTGCTGCTTGCCGACGAACCGACCACCGCGCTCGACGTCACCGTGCGTCAGCAGATCGTCGACCTGTTGATCGGCTTGCAGGAACAGGAAGCAGCGGAGCGCGGTATGGCCGTGTTGCTGATCACACACGACCTGAATCTGGTGAAACGCTTCGCGCAACGCGTCGCGGTGATGGAAAAGGGTGTGCTGGTCGAGACCAATACGACTGAGGCCTTATTCTCCAACCCACAGCATCCGTACACCCAGCGCCTGCTGGACAGCGTGCCGCAGCGCGCGGTGGCGCCGGTCGAGCCGGGTGCGCGGCGTTTGCTCGAGGTGCAGGGACTCGCGGTCGACTACAGCACGTCCGCGAAGGGTTGGCGTTCGCTGTTCGGGCGCTCCACGTTCCGGGCGGTGCACGAGGTCGACCTGAGCGTGCGGCGCGGGGAGACGCTCGGCATCGTCGGCGAATCCGGATCGGGTAAATCGACGCTGGCGGCAACCGTACTCGGCTTGCAGCGACCGGCGTCCGGTCATATTCATATCGACGGTTTGCCGCTGGCCTCGCTGAAAACCGCGCGTTCGCGCCGCGCGCTGTATTCGCGCATGCAGGTCGTGTTTCAGGACCCGTTTGGTTCGTTGTCGCCGCGCATGACGGTAGAGCAGATTGTCAGCGAAGGCCTGACCATGCATCAGCCCGACATGGACGCGAGGGCGCGGCGCGCCCGCGTGGGCGGTTTGCTGGAGGAAGTGGGCATGCCCGCGGACGCCATGCTGCGCTATCCGCACGAGTTTTCCGGCGGTCAGCGCCAGCGTATTGCGATTGCGCGCGCGTTGGCGGTCGAGCCGGAATTGCTGGTGCTCGATGAACCGACCAGTGCGCTCGATGTATCCATCCAGAAACAGGTACTGAATCTGCTGACAAATCTGCAGAAAAAGTACAAGCTTAGCTATTTGTTCATTACGCACGATCTGGCGGTGATGCGAGCCATGGCGCATCGCGTGATCGTGATGAAGTCGGGACGCATCGTTGAAGCGGGCGACACCCTTGATGTGCTGCACGCGCCGTCGCATCCTTACACCCAGTCGTTGCTCGCGTCGTCGCTGATCGTGTCGCCGGCGGGTGCAATCGAGACTCCTACGGGAACTGCTAATGATTGACGAACGTTGGGCGCAAGCCGCCCGATCGCTTGTAAGCCGCGCGGCATTCTGGTCGCTGCGCATTGTCGATGAACAGATCGACGACCACGAAATTCGCAACGACATCGCGCAACCCATGCGGACAGTGCGCGATCGTGGCGCAATGCTGATCGCGTGGGTGGGCGCGGGGGCAGGCTATGCGGCCACCGCGAATCTGAGCGCCGCCGGTTTGCAGCAAGCGCTGGATCTCGCCACGGCCCGCGCGGAGGCGAGCGCGGCTCTGTCGTTGATCGACCATCGCGAGGTGGCGCGCCCGGCCGTGAGCGGCCACTATGTATCGCCGAATGCGCAGCATGCGTTGCCGAGCCGCGCCGAGTGGCTGGAGCGCCTCAGCGTGGAATGCGCGGGTGCGAATCTCGATGCGCGCATTGTGGAGCGTGTCGCGGCCGTGCAGATCACGCATACCGATCAGCTCTACATCACCAGCGACGGCGTGCGGATCGATCAGCGGTTCCAGTTCGTGATGCCGCAATTGAGCGTGGCCGCCCACGCGGACGGCGATACGCAGGTGCGTACGCTCGGCGGCAACTACGGCACGTTGGGGCAGGGCGGCATGGAAGTGCTGGCGCGCTTCGGCTTCGACGGCTCGGGTGCGCGCGTCGCCAATGAAGCGCTGCAATTGCTGGCGGCGCCGAATTGCCCGTCGGGCAAGCGCGATTTGCTGCTGATGCCCGATCAGATGATGTTGCAGATTCACGAATCGATCGGCCATCCGCTCGAGCTCGATCGCATTCTCGGCGACGAGCGCAATTTTGCCGGCTGGAGCTTCGTCAAGAAGGAGATGTTTGGCTCGTACCGCTACGGTTCGGAACTGCTGAACGTGACCTTCGATCCGGATTTGCGCGAGGAAGCCGCCGCATACGCCTTCGACGACGACGGCACTGAGGCGACAAAACAGTATCTGATCCGCGACGGCGTGCTCGAACGTCCGCTCGGCGGCGCGCTTTCGCAGCAGCGCGCGCGTATGGCGGGCGTAGCGAATTCGCGTGCGTCGAACTGGAACCGCCCGCCGATCGACCGGATGGCGAATCTGAACATCGAACCCGGCGAGCAATCGCTCGCGCAGATGATCGGCAACATCGAACACGGTATTCTGATGCGCACCAACACGTCCTGGTCGATCGACGACCATCGCAACAAATTCCAGTTCGGCTGCGAGTTCGGTCAGCTGATCGAAAACGGCAAGCTCACCCAGGTCGTCAAACAGCCGAATTACCGCGGTATTTCGGCGAATTTCTGGCGTAGCCTGAGCGCTGTTGGCAATGCGCAGACGCGCGAGGTGTACGGCACGTCCATGTGCGGCAAGGGCGAACCGGCACAGATCATTCGCGTCGGCCACGCGTCGCCGGCGTGCGTGTTCAGCAACATCGACGTGTTCGGAGGCGCCTGATGAGCCAGTTCATTGCCTCGCGCGCCGCTGCATCGGTCGACTGGCAGCAGCATTTCACCGCGCTGGCCGACGCGATCGAGCGCCTCCAGCAGGGCTCGGAAACCACGCTGAGTTCATTTGCCGGCGAGCAGTCCGACTTCATCCGTTTCAACCTGGGCCGGGTTCGGCAGATCGGCAGCGTGTCGCAAGGCAAGCTGACCTTGCGCCTGATCGACGGCGCCCGCCAGGCCTACTCGACGCTGACAATCTGCGGCGATCTGCAACAGGATCTGGACGATGTGAGCGCGGCGCTCGCCACCTTGCGCGAAGGTCTGCGTGGTGCGGCGGATGATCCGCATCTGCTGATCGACACGACGCAATGGGCGCGCACCACCCAACGTTCAGGCAAGCTGCCGGAGCCGGCTGGCTTGCTGCGCGTGGTGGCCGAATGCGCGCAAGGGCTGGATTTCGTGGGTTTTTACGCGGGCGGCACGATCGTGCGGGGCTTTGCGTCCACGGGCGGCAGCCGCGGCTGGTACGAAGTCGATAACTTTAATTTCAGCTGGTCGCTGTACGACCCGAGCGGTCGCGCGATCAAAACGACTTACGCCGGCGATGACTGGAGCGACGCGGTTTTCGCCCGCAAGGTCGAACAGGCCGCAGCGCGTCTATCCGTGCTCGCGCGCACGCCGCGCACCCTGGCGCCGGGGCGTTATCGCTCATATCTGGCGCCTGAAGCGCTGGCCGAACTGCTCGGCGTGACCGCTTGGAGCGGATTCTCCGCGCGGGCCCAGGCGAGTTCGCGCAGCGAGTTGTACAAGCTGCATGTGGGAGAAATCGTAGTCGACCCGCGCGTCACGATCAGCGAAGATCTGAATCTCGGCATTACACCCGGCTTCAACGACGACGGCTATCTGCGCGAAAGCGTCCCGCTGATCCAGGCCGGCCGCAGCGCCGAACGCCTCACCAATGCCCGCAGCGCGCGCGAGTACGGCTTGACGCCGAACGGTGCGCTGGCGGGCGAGTCGCCGGCCGCGCTCTCGATGCAAGCAGGCGATCTGCGGGAAGAAGACGTGCTGGAGAAACTCGATACAGGTCTCTACATTGGCAATCTGTGGTACGTGAATTTCTCCGACCGGATGAATTGCCGCCTGACTGGCATGACGCGTTTCGCGACCTTCTGGGTCGAGAACGGGCAGATCGTTGCGCCGCTGGATGCCATGCGTTTCGACGACAGCTTGTATCGCCTGCTCGGCAGCGAACTCGAAGAACTCGGCTCGCAGGCGCAATTGCTATTGAGCGATTCGACGTGGGGCGAGCGCGCTACGGGCGGCATGCAATTGCCCGGCATCCTGGCGAGGTCATTCGAATTGACGTTATGAGCCTATGAATCAAGACATAAGAACAAAATCCAGTTCAGGGGGCTTACCCGAGGGTCTGAAGCTGCGCGCATTGCGCGTTTCCGACGCGGAACAATTCCATGCCATGTGGGAGTCGCCGGTCGTGGCGAACGGCAATCCGCACGTACCGTTTCAGACGCTTGCGAGCACGCGCGAATACCTCGAAAAACTCGCGCCCCCCGAGATCGCGATCGCGGCGACGGTTGGCGATACCCTGGCAGGTGCAGCGGAGCTCACGCCTTTCAAGGGGCGCCGCGCGCATGCCGCGTCGATCGGCCTTAGTGTCCACGACGCGTGGCATCGGCGTGGCATCGGCTCTGCGCTGATGGGCGAACTACTCGATCTGGCCGACAACTGGCTCGGTCTGCGCCGTCTCGAGTTGCATGTCTTCGCCGACAACCATGCGGCGCTCGCGCTCTATCGCAAGTTCGGCTTCGAGATCGAAGCGCATCAGCGAGGTGCGGTGTTGCGCCGTGGCGTACTGATCGACTGGTATTTCATGGCGCGGCTGCGCGAGGCGCCGCCATGGATGTCGGCGCCACCGGCCGCCCACATCGAGCCGGCAGCCGCCAGCGTCGCAGCGGAATAGGACTATGAAAGAAGAAACGGTGCAGCACGGCGCCATGTTCGACAATCGTATTACGATTCGCGCACTCGAATCGTCCGATATGGACGCGTTCGCCGATATCATGAGCTTGCCTGGCGTGCGGCGCGGTACGTTGTCGGTTGGCTACCGCAGCGCCGAGCAACTCAAGACATGGTACGAGCAGCGCCTCAAAGACGGGGTGAACGTGTGCGCGACGATTGGCGGGCAGATGGTCGGCCACGCAAGTCTGGAGCTCCAGCGGCCCAGCCGCGCGCATTGCGCACACTTAGGATTGGCGGTGCATGACGCGTATCATGGACGCGGCGTCGGCTCGGCGCTTCTGCAGGGGCTGACCGATTGCGCGGACGCATCGCTCGGTTTGCGCCGCATCGACCTCACGGTGTTTCTCGACAACGCGCCGGCAATCGCGCTGTATCGCAAGTTCGGTTTTGTCGAAGAAGGCCGCTCGCGCGGTTTTGCGATGCGCGACGGCATACTGGCCGACGTGCTGCATATGGCCCGCCTGGTTGACGCGCCGCGCCTCCAGTCAATCTGAACGGACTATTGCGTGCCATTTTTTTTCATCGACCGCCCGGTCTTCGCATGGATTGTTGCGCTCGCTATTGTGGTAGCGGGCGCGCTCGCCATTCCGCAATTGCCGGTGGCGCAGTATCCGCGTCTGGCGCCGCCGCGCATCGTGATCAGCGCCACCTATCCGGGCGCCGCGACGGAGGTGGTCGATGCCAATGTCGGCAGCATCATCGAGGAAAGTCTCGATGGCGCCGACAATATGCTGTACTACCAAACAACCAGCGACAATCTCGGCAATCTGGAGATCGACGCGACCTTTGCACCGGGCACCAACCCGGACCTCGCACTGGTCGACATCCAGAACCGTCTCAAGCAGGTCGAGCCGCGCTTGCCGCAGCAGGTCGTGCAGCAGGGCATTAGCGTATTCAAGGCGGCCAATACGTTCCTGATGCTGGTCGCGCTGACATCGACGGACGGCTCGCGCGATTCCGTGCAATTGAGCGATTACCTGAGCCGCTACGTCTTGCGCGAATTGAAGCGCGCGCCGGGTGTGGGCGCGGCCGAGTTGTGGGACGCCGACGAAGCGCTGCGCATCTGGCTCGATCCGATGAAGCTGCGCGAATACGGCCTCGGCGCCGCCGAAGTCAACGCCGCGATCGCCGCGCAGAATGCCACGGTAACGGCAGGCACGCTGGGCGACGCGCCGTTCGTTCCGGGGCAGCAATTGACCGCCTCGGTGAGCGTGAAGGGGCAACTGATCTCGCCCGCCGAGTTCGGACAGATCGTGCTCAAGGCATTGCCCGACGGCTCGGCCGTGCGCTTGCGGGACGTCGCGCGGGTCGAACTCGGGCGCGACAATTACTCGTACTATTCCCGCCTGAACGGCAAGGCTGCGGCCACCGTGGGTATTCAACTCGGGCCGCGCGGCAATGCGCTCGAGACGTCCAACGCGATCCGCGCGCGGCTGGCTGAACTTTCGAAAACCTTGCCGCCTGGCGTGGCCGTCGAAATCCCGTTCGACAACGCCCATTTCGTGCAGATCGCGATTCGTGAAGTGCTGGTCACGCTGGCGGAAGCGGTGGTGCTGGTGTTCTTCGTGATGTGGCTGTTCCTGCGCGATCTGCGCTATACGCTGGTGCCGACGGTGGTGATTCCGGTCACGCTGATGGGCGCGTTTCTCGCGATTTACGTGTGCGGGCTGTCAATCAACGTGTTCACGATGTTCGGCCTTGTGCTTGCCATCGGCATCCTCGTCGACGATGCGATCGTGGTGGTGGAGAGCGTGCATCGCGTGATGGAAGAAGAAGGCTTGCCGCCGCGCGAGGCGACCCGTAAGGCGATGTCGCAAATCGGCGGTGCGATCGTCGGCGTGACCGCGGTGCTGACTGCCGTGTTTGTGCCGATGGCATTCTTTCCAGGCGGTGTCGGCGGTATTTACCGGCAATTCGCTGTGTCGATGATCGCCTCGATGCTGGTGTCGTCTTTCATGGCTTTGTCGCTGACGCCCGCGCTGTGCGCGAACCTGCTGAAAGCGCACAAGCATCCGGTGAGTGAGCGCGATACCCGCCGCGGCCCGCTCGGTTTCGCGGCGCGTGCGGCGAGCCGTTTCACCGCCGGTTTCGATCGCGCCGCAAGCGGTTATCGTGGACTGACCGCGAGAACGCTGCGCCGTATCGGACCGATGCTGGTTATTTATGCCGTGCTGGTCGGCGTATGCGGCGTGCTGTACTGGCAAATGCCCGGCGGCTTTTTGCCGAGCGAAGACCAGGGCCAATTGCAGGTGATGGTGCAATTGCCGGCCGGCGCCACGCAGGCGCGTACGCTCGCCGTGGTCAAGCGGATGGAAGGCATCCTGCATATGGAGCCCGCGATTGCGCACGTCACCAGTGTGATCGGCTGGAGTTTTACCGGCAGCGGCCAGAACGTGGCCATGGGTTTCGTCGAACTGAAAGACTGGGGCAAGCGCGACACCGATGCGATGGCGTTGCGCGATCGCCTCAACGAGAAGTTCAACAAGATTCTCGACGGCGACGTTGAGGCGCAATTGCCGCCTTCCGTGCCGGGTCTGGGGCATTCGGACGGCTTCGTGTTCCGGCTCGAAGATCGCGGTGGAGTCGGGCTGGACGCGTTGAAGGCCGCACGCGAGCGACTGTTCGCGCAGGCAAAGGCGAGCCCCGTGCTGGCATCGGTGCATTCCGAGGACTTGCCGGATGCGCCGCGTGTCGAGCTGATTATCGACCGCGCGAAAGCGTACGCGCTCGGCGTGTCGTTCGATCGTATCTCCGACGTGCTGGGCAGCACCTTCGGCTCGACGTATATCGACGACTTTCCTGCCGGTGGCCGCATGCGCCGGGTGATGATCTCCGCCGATGCCGCCACCCGCATGACCGAAGACGATCTGATGGCGCTCTCCGTGCCGAACTCGACGGGCGGCATGGTGCCGCTGTCAGCGATTGCGTCGCGCCATTGGTCCATTGGACCTGTGATGCTGAGCCGCTACAACGGCTATCCCTCGCTCGACGTGAGCGGTCACGCGGCGCCTGGCTACAGTTCGGGCGCGGCGATGGCGGAAATGGAGCGGCTCGCGGCTTCGCTGCCACTCGGCGTTTCGTACGACTGGGTCGACGCGGCGCGTGAAGAAACCGCGGCGGCGCGGCTTACCCCGTTGCTGATCGGCTTGTCGATGCTGGCCGTGTTCATGGCGCTGGCTGCGCTGTACGAAAGCTGGACGATCCCGCTTGCCGTGCTGATGGTCGTGCCGCTCGGCGTGATCGGCGCGGTTGCCGCCGTGCTGCTGCGTGGCATGCCGAACGATGTGTACTTCAAGGTCGGCATGATTACCGTAATCGGTCTCGCGGCGAAAAACGCGATTCTGATCGTGCAGTTCGCGCGCGACCTGTATGGCCAGGGGCTGCCGTTGACGCGTGCTGTCACCGAAGCGGCCGCGGCGCGCTTCCGGCCGATTGTGATGACCTCGGCGGCGTTCCTGCTGGGCGTCGTGCCGCTCGTGGTGTCGAGCGGGGCGGGTGCCGAAAGCCGCCGCTCGATCGGCACCGGGGTATTTGGCGGGGTGCTGGCGGCCACGCTGTTCGGCCTCGTGTTCGCGCCGGTCGCGTTTCATGCGGTTGCCTCGCTAACCTATAGCAGGCGGCGGCTCGCAGAGCTGCGCCGCAAGCGTAACGAGCGGCGCGCCCAGCGGGCGGCGAGCGAAAGCGGTCAGTTGACCAACGGCCGATGACGTGACGGCGGCCGTGCGGCGATTCGGCGTCGCGCCGTCATCAGCGTCGAGCGCAGCGCTCAGCCAGCCGGTTGATTCGCTGCTGCGGGCGCCGCACCGTCCGGCATTTGCGTAGCGGTTGTGGACGCGTGCGCGACCGGCATGCAGTCCGCGCGATATTCGGCTTGCAGCTTTTGCTCCGCCTCGTCCAGATCGCTCGGATATTCGTCGTCGTCGTCACTCGGGCTGTAGCCGACTGCTTCCAGTTCACTGAGCTCGTTCATCAACTGCTTATGGGTGACTTCGGTCTTGAGCTGTTTGAACGGGTAGTCGTTGCATTGCTGCTGCGTGAGACCCGGCGCGGCCATTGCGGACGCGCTGCCGATCAGCAGAAGGGTAGTGACGAGTGTTCTGGTTGCGAGCTTCATGTTCATACCATCACGATAAGGTTCGAGTCGGACCGCAAAAGAAAGTAGCGGGATGGCAGTAGGCTAGTCGAGGCGGCCTACCGAAGCAGCGTCGGCAAAATGAAATATGTTTTATCGTTCTGCAGCCCGTTTCCTGCCGCCTTGCGGCGAACTTAAATTTTTCTTCATGAAGCGGATGTTCATCCGCCATGCGCACGCGCGTAGCCTGCAGGCAGGCACTGGGCAAAGCGGCGACACCCGTCGAATCGCACGCCCGTACTCTGAACGCGCAAGCCGAATATGGCATCATGTCTACCTACTGATAACCAGTCGCGCCCGCCGCTTGCATCGGTTGAGCTGGCGGCGCATGCAATGATCATGTCGCGAGTACTGACGATCGAAGATGATGAAATTACCGCGAATGAAATTGTCGGGGAGCTGAAAAGTCGCGGCTTCACCGTGGATTGGGTGGCCAACGGCCGCGACGGCATGGCGCGCGCAATCAGCGAGGAGTACGACGTGATCACGCTCGACCGCATGCTGCCGGGCGTGGATGGTCTCACGATCCTGACCACCATGCGCAGTATCGGCATTCAAACGCCGGTGCTGATGCTAAGCGCGCTGGGCGATGTGGACGAACGGGTGCGCGGGCTGCGCGCTGGCGGCGACGATTATCTGACCAAGCCGTTCGACCCCGAGGAAATGACCGCGCGTCTCGAAGTTTTGCTGCGTCGCAGTCAAATGCCGGCTACGCCGCTCGAAACGCATCTGCGGGTCGGTCCGCTCGAACTCGATCTGATTTCCCGCAAGGTGCAGCGCGACGGCGAAGAGATCGTCCTGCTGCCCACAGAGTATCGTGTGCTCGAATTCATGATGCGGCATGCCGGACAGACCATCACGCGCACCATGCTGTTCGAGGCGGTGTGGGGCTACCACTTCGACCCGGGCACCAATCTGATCGACGTGCACATGGGCCGCCTGCGCAAGAAAATCGACCCACCCGGCGTGACGCCGATGATCCAGACCGTGCGCGGCTCAGGTTATATCCTCGCATGAGCAGACCATTTTGATGGACACAACCTTCCCGGCTCAATCTGCGCTCGGGCGGCGCTGGCATTCCACCACCTTTCGCCTGCTATCGGTCTACGCGGTTATCTTTTCGCTTTCGGTGATGCTGTTGCTGGGCTACATCGGCTGGGCCGTGACTGGCGATATGGAGCGCGAGACCGATGTCGTGATGGACTGGCAACTGGTCTACTTCGATTCGGTGCCTGATGCGGGCCTCGCGGACGCGATTCACCGGCGTATCGAACACGAGCGTATGCATACGAATTACTACGGCCTGTTCGCGGCCGACGGCCAACTGCTGGCCGGCGATCTTCTCTCGTATCCGACGCAGCTTCCCACCAACCGCACCGGCAAGACGCTCGATCTCGCGCTCGCGAAGGGACGCAACGAGCAGGTGCCGGTGGTCCGCGCGATGGCCGAGCGGCGCAAGGACGGCTCGACGCTCGTGATCGGCCGCGATCTGACGCACATTCTGCGGATTCGCGAGACCATCATCAACGCGCTGGTGGGCGGCGGCATCGTGTGCCTGCTTGCAGGCGTGGCGGGTGGACTCGCACTGAGCGTGCGGCAGATGCGCCGCCTGAAAGCGATCCGGCGCGTCACGCAGCGTATTGCTCAGGGCGATCTTGCGCAACGCCTGCCGATCGGCGGACGCGACGAAGTAGATATGCTCGCGCATCTGGTGAACCATATGCTCGCGGAAGTCGAGCGTCTCATGAATGAAGTGAAGGGCGCGTGCGACGGTATCGCGCACGATTTGCGCACGCCGCTCGCGCATGTGCGAACCTTGCTCGCGCATGCGGCGGAGCATACCGACTCGCTTGACGATCCTGCGCTATCGCAATTGGTGGAACGTGCGCGAATGGAGACCGATGCCTTGCTCGACCGGTTTCGCGCGATGTTGCGTATCTCCGAGATTGGCACGCTGCAGCGTCGCGGTGGATTCGGCGAGGTGCAACTGGAGACGCTGGTGCAGGAAGTGGGTGAACTCTACGAGCCGCTCGCCGAGAGCCGCCTGATTCAGTTGTCCGTGCATGCGCAACCGGTCGACGCGATTCATGGCGATCGCGCGTTGCTGTTCGAAGCGTTGAGCAATCTGATGGATAACGCGATCAAGTTCACGCCGGAGGGTGGTGCGGTACGTATGGAGCTTCGGCAGACTTCAGCGGGGCCGCAGGTGGATATTGTCGATAACGGGCCGGGGATTGCCGCGGACGAGCGCGATGCGGTCCTGCAGCGGTTTTATCGCGGGGAGAGTACGCGGCACCTGGCCGGCTCGGGGCTCGGTTTAAGCATTGTTTCGGCGGTGATGCGGGTGCATGACTTCACGATGAAGATCGGCAATGCGCAGCCAGGCGCGAGGATCTCCATCGAATGCTGGTCGAGGACGCTGGCATGAGCTTGTGCGTTTTCTTTATCCTGACAGGGTGGTGAATGCGCATTCTGTTCGTTGGGCCTTCTCATCCGGAAGCGGCATGGCTTTTCAAGGCGCTGCAGGAGAGCGCTCATAGTTTGCAGCGAGCCGACGATCTGCGGGATGGGGTTTTTCTTGCATCGCAGGAACCGTTCGACGCGATTGTTCTGATGGTGCTTGAGGTGGGATTTTATTCTTCCTTGCAGGGGTTCATTGGGGAGTTTGCTGCTGCCGGGAGTGGCGCTGCGATTGTTGCGGTGCTGGGGGCTGCTACGGCGCAGGATCGCACCAGGACTTTGCGGGCCGGCGCGGATGCGTGTTTTTGCCAGCCTTATTCGTTTATTGAAATGCACGAGAGGATGGCTGCATTGCAGCGGGTCGGGTGCGCGCGGGGCGCCGGTTTTTTTTCTGCTACGGCGTCTGCTGGTTCTGCTGCTTCTGCTTCTGTTTTGCCTTCGTTTGGGGGGCCTTCTTTGGATGCGGCTACTCGCGAGTTGGTATGCGGCGGACGGCGGGTTGCCGTGACGCGGCGGGAGTTTTTGCTGCTTGAATGTTTGCTGAGGCAGATTAATGCGCCGGTGGCGAGGGATCAATTGATCCGGTATGCGTGGCCCGAGAAGGAGGATGTCGATCCTTCCAGTGTCAATCTGGTTGTTTCGAGGTTACGGCGGAAGCTTTTGGATGATGTGCCTCAGGTGAGGATTGAGACTGTTAGCCGGTTTGGGTATCAGGTGTCGGTTTTGTAGTGGTGGTTTTTTTGCCTGTTCGGCGGGTTTTTTGTTGATCTGGCTCTTTGGCCTTTTCTTGTTTTGTTAGTGGTCTATTAGTGTTGCCCCTGTGCGGGGCGGCACTTACTTTCTTTGCCGCCGCAAAGAAAGCAACTGTATTGAAGGTCAAGTGTTTGGGGTTCATTCGATCATGATTTCGGCGGACTCCAGCGCGTAGCGTCACGCATCATGGCGTTGAGCCGGATGAGCAGTTTGCGCATGCCAGCGACGAAGGCGACCTTGGTTTTTTTGCCTTTGTCACGCAGCCGGTCACAAAACGCCTTGATGTCGGG
>NZ_JCAQOZ010000004.1:0-30602 GCF_059567945.1 Paraburkholderia sp. BGA-UO-ETr-F12
GTCAGGGAACAGCTTCGGCGCCTTCGGGTTCTTGCTCTTCTTGGTCACGGTTGCTTCGGTCATAGGACGTTATTTCCGTTATCGTCTCATGACCTCGGCACACTAAAATTCTGACAGGCTCCCCTTCACGCAGCTACAGCATCGGCGACGTGTCCGACTTTGGGAAAGAAAAACATCACTTGCCATGTGTTGAGGCATACCGCGGCAATGCGGCTTCTGGAAGCGGGAGTAGATCCCACGGTGATTGCTCTATGGCTAGGGCATGAGCGCGTCGACACCACCGCGATCTATCTTCATGCGCATCTGGGTATCAAGGAGCAAGCCCTTGACCGAGTTCGAATGCCCACCGCGAAGGTGGGTCGATATTGTCCCACCGACAAGCTCCTGGCCTTCCTAGAGTCGCTCTGATTATGCCGAAACTTACTGCGCGTTCACCGCCCGCGGTGCCGCCTTCCCGCTCCACATCGGCGTAATCCGGAATTCGGCGTAATGAAACCAGCAGCGCTGGCCGCGAGTTGCAGGAAACACTTCCTCCAGTGCGGCCCAGAATCCCATTGCACCATCTCCGACGGCCAGCAGCGGACCACCCTGCAAGCCACGCGATTTCAGATCGAGCAGCAGCTCCTGCCAGGACGCCTTCGACTCGCGATACCCGTCGCCGATTGCTACGCGCTCCTTGCGCCCATCCGGCCTCACCCCGATGATCACCAGCAGGAACTGGCCGTCTGAGTTCTCACTGCGCAGGCCGGTATGAATGCCGTCGACCCACCAATACACATAGCGCGACTTCGACAGATCACGCCGGCTCCAGCTGGCATGGTCGTCGGCCCATTGCGCCTTCAGACGGCTCACCACGTTCGCCGACAAACCCTTGGCATCCTCGCCCAGCAGCACGCTCAGTGCCTCGCTCATGTCACCCGTCGAAATGCCATTCAGATACAGCCACGGTAGCGCGGCGCTCACGCGCGGCTACTTCCTCACGTACGGTGGCACAATCGATGAATTGAGCTTCAAGCCCGATCCCGATCGATCACGAACCTTCGGCACCTTCACTGGAATCGCTCCGGCCGCCGTCAACACTTCGCGCTCCGGCAGATAGCCGTTGCGCACTACGGCACGCTTGCCGTGCAATGTCTTGACGTTCTCGAACCGCTCCAGCAGCGCTGACAGCTCCGCCTTGATTGCCTGCTGGATCACCTGCCGGGCTCCATGCCGGACCAGTTCATCCAGACCCAGACCGACTTCCGATAGACCGACGACTTCTTTTTCCGTAAACTTGCTCATGGTGGATGGTTTGTTGTTCGCTGGTTTCCGACTTCGACAATCAGATTCTCAGCTGAAACCTCCACCGCCTTCAATCTCCCGCCTCAATCCCCCGTACACCACTTCCGACTTTAGCTCCATGGCCGCCGCCAAAGCATTCTTCAGCCAGGCCCTTAGGCATCAGGGCCAGTCGCCGGAGACCATAACGCCCGACGGTTATGCTGCTTCGCACCGCCCAGTGCGCGAGATGAAGGCGGATGGTCCTGCTGCCCGAAGACACGAAGATTAGATTGTCGAAATATCTGAACCACGTGATCAAGCAGGACCATTGCCACATGAAATCCAGAACGGATGTGATGCCAGGTTTCAAATGCCTGTGAAGGGCCGCGATCACGAATTCAGGCATTGAGTTGACGCATCGCAAATGGCAGTTCAATGGCGCTAAATTCGGTCTGAAGGATGCTGCCGCTTCTCCCGCCTATGGGATGCGGTCCCTGTCCGTTCGATAAGACATCCTGATTATAAAGCTAATTCGCGACTGGCGTTTTACAAGGTCGGCTGGCGATCAGCCTCCGCGCGACGCGCGTTCATCAGCAGAAGCAACCGGATCAAACCATCGGACGAATACATCTCTGTTTACAAACGGATACTACTGGCGAGCAATTGACACTACCTGTGCGGTGGACCACAGTCGCCACGCCGGCAAAAGATCAACATCAGTGGCTGATTGACGCTATCGTCCGCACCTGGCTCGCGAAACAAAGCTCCCGCGACGCGCATGTGCCGCGCACCCGTAAGCAACTCTCTCTGAACGATTGCGCAAAGCCTCGTGCTGCCGCGCTGGAGACTCGGATCGAACATTACGCTCCATCCTGACGACGGTGCAACGAGGACATCCTTACGGCGGCAAAAATGCGGCAGACCTTCTCACCAGTTCGGCGCTTTAAAAAAAATACGTCAGGTCGTGACTTTGTTGTGGGCGATCTGCACGGATGTTTCTCGCAACTGCGAAAGGAACTCGAAGCATGCCAGTTCGATCTCGCCAGGGACAGGCTCTTTGCCGTCGGCGATCTCGTAGACAGAGGGTTCGAATCACCTGCTGTCCTCGATGTGGTGCGTCGGTACGACATCCAGTCGGTGCGCGGCAATCATGAGGAGTCGATCGTGCGCTGGCGTCTTTATGGCGCCAATGACGGCTTCGTTCGGGGCAATGGCGGCAGGTGGCTACTTGATATGGCAGCGGACGGGCAGTCCATTGACGCTATCGTTGCGTACATGGCAGCGCTCCCCTATGCAATCGAAATAGAGACGGACTTTGGTCTGGTCGGAATCGTACATGCGAACGTGCCTCTGCAATCCTGGCCCAGAACGGTTAAGGCAATAATGAAAGAAGGTGTTGACGGGAAGATACGGCGCAAGGTCATCTGGGATCGGTCACGATGGAAGTTGCCAGGATCGGACGGCTTCGCGTCGATGCGTTGCGTCGCAGCACGACTGTTCAGGCGGTTGAAGTCCGGAAGGCTTGATACGTGCGGCAGGGTCGAAGGGGTCACGGCTGTTATCGTAGGACATACGCCTTCACCCCGGCCGGTCGTGAGCCACAATGTCATCAACGTCGACACGGGTGTTGTCTACGGCGGCAACCTTACACTATTGCGCCTCGACGAAATCCCCACCCTGCTGAGCGAGGGCACCCGCGCGGCACCTGCACTCAGCCCGATAGCGCAATACCCGCCGGCCCGCGAATCGGGAAAACTATAGTGCCCTGTCAGGCTCATGCGTCAGCATGACCGACGGACGCAGGTACGAGTGGGACGCCCAATCCACCGGTGCGGGGGTAGTCATTCAATCTGAGATTTTTTGCAGCGAACGCCAAAGCGCCCGGTTGACCCGCCTCACTATCCTGGCGTTCAATGCGCGCGCAAACCTCGCCGGGGCACATTAATGCGCCGCAAGTATTTCAGCTTTCCGGCTAGAAATCCGCGATCAGGAACCCGACTTGCGCTTTTTTAATACGCGCGACGGCCTGTCAACCAGTTGCAAGCCGCCGCGTCAAACGCCAATGCCGCGACGGCCGCTCAGGAAATCGCTCCAGGAGACAGAGCGGACTGCCGTAAAACATGGGCGGGCTGATCAGCCAAGCGGCGTATCGGGACGACATTTCTGCATTCAAAGTGGCGGCGTACGCGAGTGCCGTCGCTGTTTTCCGATACAAGATGACCGTTCGTTTCTTTCGTGCGAAACCAGTACGGCATCCAACAGCAACGCTTCGATGACTTCGGACGCAATGCGCGGCGCATTCGTGGGCGGTAGTGAGAGCCGTGCACACGCCGGAAGGACCCGCACCGAGGTCTACCATGAATTACGGCGCGCCCAAAAGGATGGCACACTGGATCATTGAATGCACGATATGGCGGAGGCAACTGACTGGAGATACGCTTGCATTTCTGCCAGTTTCGCGAAACCCGGTCGCGCAAAACGCAATTGCGCGACCAATCATAGCAGGGAATAACGTAGGCACCATGTTGGGCAGAATTTCCTAAAAATCGACTGCTGCTCGTCCGAGCTGCCGGTGGCTGTTGAGGAGATGTTCAATCCGAGTGAACGCCTTACACGCGGAGCATTTTCGAACTTGCTAGTTAAGCAGCCCCAAGTCGCCGAAGCAGAAATTCCTGCGGAGGTCGCTTTGCCTTCGCTTTTTCGCTAACGCATCGTCGGATCGACCGCGATCAATATGCTCGGTCTTATTCCAAACGCCGAGACCGGCCCGGCAAACCTCCAATTGGGTCCAAAGATTTTTACAAGCCTTGTGCCGGGGTTTGCAGGATCGCCCCGGGAAGCATGCGCCCCCTGTCTAACGTGTTAAAAAGTGAACCGCATTGACGCTAGGGCGCCGAACTCGCGAGGTCTTGCCATTGCAGTCGCGCCGTTACAATTCGTTCAGATGTAAACATTTCAACGGAAGCGACAGTCCTTGGTTAAAATTACAGCATCGGAACGTTTCCCTTGCGCGGGCGCCGCCGGGCGGCATGGCCTATATCTTGCTTAAAGTGGCCCAGTTTGGACTCGCCACACTGACATGACGCCATCCGAGCCGCGCCCACTGATCCTCCTGGCCGACGATGACGAACAGACCGCTGCCGCCTGGACGGCCATCCTCCGCCTGAACGGGTTTGATGTTGTGTGGGCGCCTGACGGCGCTTCGGCCTGGGCTCTCGCGCGTACCGCTCGCCCGGACCTTTTGCTCACCGACTGGAACATGCCTGGTATAGACGGGCCGGAATTGTGCAGGATATTCCGGGCCGACCCAACTCTGGCTAGTGTGCCTATCGTTCTGGCTTCGTCATTAAGCCTGCCGCCCTCTTCGCCGTCTGTTCTGCCCGATCTGTTTCTTCAGAAGCCCGCAGACGCGACAGCACTGTTAGCCGCAGTGTCGGCGCTCGCGATTGTAAAGGGAGTTGCAGATGGATCGAAGGATGACGCCAAACCTCACAATGGAGAAACCGAGGTTTGACCGACCGGTTCGGACGAACAGGAGGAAGTTTGGACCGCTTTTATCCGGATCGGAGAACGAGCGCTTTAATTATGCTGACTGCCTCTCATGCTCTGGCAGCCCTCGGAAAAATGCCAGAGCATTTCGCCGGCACGGACGAAAGTCCGTGCCGTTTTTTTGATGGTCCGAGGTTCAGGTTGCACACGCACCTTGCGCACCCGGCTCGTCCCGTTAACCGGAAAGTGATGCAGGCCTCCAGCCGTGCTGGCGCCGTCATCAGGGTCAAGTGAGAAATCTCTCAACTCGCGCCGCGGACCGCCGTTAACTCAGACGACATACCTGACCTATTCGACGCGTCACGTCGCAAGTGCTCGAATCGTCAGGGTTCGGACTCCAAGTTTGCCAGGGTTGGCAACACCGGATTATGGACGCCCGTACTGCACGGCGTGCGATCGAAGAAACGTCCCTCATGGTTTTCAAAAGACTCTGTACCGCGTTCATCGCGGTAGTGCTGAGCGCCGCGGCTGCGTCCGTTTGCGAAGCACAATACTCCACTGGGTGGATAGCCAACACGCATGGCACGGCCACGACTCGAGTGGGCAATGTGGCTCGCTCGATGTGGGTGGCACCTGAAGGGGAGATCTATACCGCATCAATGTGGGACGAAGGTGAGGGCGGCATCGCGATCTATCAGAACGGACAGAACATCGGTTCGATCGGGGCGCACGCCGAATTTCAGGGGGGCGCGATCACCGGTAACTCGACCTCGCTATTCGCTGCGCTGCAGTTCAGCGCCACTTACGGTAGCGGTAAGGTTGGCCGATACAACCGGACCAGCCGTACGCGCGACCTGCTCATCACCGTCAGCGCGACGACCACCGAACGCCTGGCCGATGTCGTCACCGGACTCGCGACGTCCGGCTCGCTGCTATATGCGAGCGATTTCCCCGGCAATCGCGTGCGCGTGTTTACGACGTCCGGTGTCTGGCTGCACGATATCAGCATGGCAGAGCCGGGCGCATTAGCGGTAGACGCAGCTGGAAACGTCTGGGTCGCACAACAAAGCCTGGGCGCCGTGATCCAGTTCGGTCCCAGCGGGGAGCGCCGGAACACCATCCAGTTGCCGGCCAATGCGCGGCCCGCTTCGCTGTACTTCGATGCGACGAGCGACCAGCTATGGATCGGCGACGAAGGGCCGGATATGAACATCAAGATCTATGACGTGTCCGGCACGCCGTATGCCGCGGGGACGTTCGGTGTTCAAGGCGGCTTTCTCAGTACGGCCAATGGCACAAAAGGGCAAGTGGGCGATAAGCGCTTTACGCGCGTCACCGGCATCGGCAGGGATTCCGCGCGCAATCTCTACGTCCTGAACAATCCATGGGGAGGGTCATGGGACCTCGGCCGTAACGGCGGCACCGATATCCATGCATACGACGGGACCGGAGTCCTACGCTGGCAGCTCCAATCTGTGAACTTCGAGGGCAACGCGGCTCCTGATCCGGCCACCGACGGGGCGATTTTCTACGGCGGAATGAACATCTATTCGGGAACCGTGGGCGGCACCTTGGTTGCCAACACAATCGATCCGATCACCTATCCGGCCGATCCGCGGATCAATCTTGCCGACCACGAACGTGGCGAACATTTCGCGCAGATCGCCAGCGTGAGAGGGCACCGGATACTCGTCGCCGCGAGTCAGAACCCCGATACCTTCTACTTTTTCCACTTCAACCCGGCGAGCGGCTACATTGCGATTCCTGATGGCGCGTTGCCGGGAACGGCCTTCGCCACGACGGCCCGCGTGCGCAACGGTTTCTGTCTGGATAGCAGAGGCGATATCTGGGCGGGTCTCGACAAGACCAATGTCATTTCACACTACCCACTGACAGGTTTCGATTCGAGTGGCAAACCGGTCTGGGGCGCCGCGATCACGACGCCGATCCCGCGCACCATCTCGCAACTGACCCGTATCATCTACCTGCCTGAAAGCGACACGATGATTCTCACGCAAGGGGCAGCCGGCAGCACGGACTGGACTGCGGTGGGGCAGCGCGTCGAGGTGTATCACGGCTGGCTGGCCGGTAACAGGAGCACGCCGAATCCGGTCATCAACATTACTGGCGCGAATCCGAAGTCGATTGTGGCCACCGGCAATTATCTGTTCGTCGGCTACGTTCACACCGTCCCGAATGTCGATGCTTTTAACCTCACGACCGGTAAGCTCGATATCACGCTCGCGAATAGCAACCCAAACATGGTCGACGTGGGTAACGACGTGGATTCGATGTACGGACTTCGGGCGTATCGACGGTCGACGGGTGAATATGAGGTCACGAAGGACAACTATAACGACTCGGGCATCGTGGTGTATCGCTGGACGCCGCCCGCATGGATCGGGACCGGGATGATTAAGACGAAGGCGACGGTGGTGTCGCCATTCAGTGCGAATTGACGATGCGCCTGAGTCGCCGCGGTTGTGAACTGAACCCCAAGAGTTGGACGTTGAAGCGTTAATTTTTTCCCGCTCGCATTCGATATTCCACGGGACTCAGTCCACCAAGTTTCGATTTGATGCGGTGCCGGTTATAGTAGTCGATGTAGCCCTTCAGGCCTGCCCGTAATGCGTCGACGTCTTCGAAGTCTGTGAGATGGAAGTACTCGGCCTTCAGCGTGCCAAAGAAGCTCTCCATGGCCGCGTTATCGAAGCAATTTCCTTTTCTCGACATGCTTTGCTTCATTCCGTAGCGCGCCAGTGCCGCTCGGTATGGTTGCATGCGGTAGTGCCAACCCTGGTCTGAATGAAGTATCGGTGTAGCCGCATTCCCGCGTTTCTTGACAGCTTTCCTGAGTATGCCCATGACCATCGGGAAGTTGGGGCGATGGCTCGACCCGTAGGCAACAATTTCCCCATTGTAGAGGTCCATGACCGGAGAAAGGTACAGCTTTTTCCCCGCGACCCGGAACTCGGTCACATCGGTAACCCACTTCTCGTTCGGGCTCGACGCGGTGAACTCACGATTGAGCAGGTTCGGAGCGGCCTCGCCGACCTCGCCCTGGTAGGACCGGAACTTCTTCCGGCGCACCCTCGACCTGATTCCCAATTCGTTCATGAGGCGCTGCACCTTCTTGTGAGTGACCAGCTCGCCATCACTGCGGATAGTTAAGGTGATGCGACGGTAGCCATACAAGCCGCGATGTGCCGCATAGACAGCCTGAATCTTCGCCTTGAGCCCACCATGCCGGTCTGGTGCGGCCAACGTCTTGACCCGATAGTAGTACGTACTGCGTGGCAACCCCGCAGCCTGGAGAAGATCGGCCAAGGGGAATTCCTGCCTCAGTTCAAGCACTATTTTGGCTCTTTCTGCCGCGCCAATTTCTTTGCTAGAACCAAGGCATTGAATTTTTTTAGGTACGCGACCTCCGCGCGTAACTGCTGATTCTCACGAAGCAGTTGGTCTGACTCCTCAGATCGCGGAGCTTCCAACGACTGGTTCGAGGTCTTTTTCTTTGCTGGCACCGAAACATCCTGTCCCGACGGGCGCATGCTCTTTAGCGAACGGGGCTCTCCCCGTGCTTTCTGTTGTTGCCACATCGTGATGCTGTGCGGATTGCCGATATTGTAAATGGCAGCCAGCTCTCGACAGGAAAGGTTCTCAGCCACGCCCCGGTGCACCACCTCAAGCTTGAACTCAAGGGTGTAAGCACCACGCTGCCGGATGAGCCCAGCGTTACCATGGTGACGATATGCCGCCACCCATCGCCTTACCATGCTTTCTGCAATACCGAATTTCGCCGCAAGGAGCTTATAACCCCCTTTGCCAGCGAGGTACTCGCGAACCATCTTCCCCTTAAACTTTACATCGAATTCCCTCACAGAACCTCCAAGGTTGTGTCCAACTCTTGGGGTTCAGTTCATTGGGGCGGCGACTCAGGGCATCCGTTCGTGACTGGGCAGAGTTCGGGCGTGATGGAATGGACACCGCCCTCCCTCCGGAGACGAACAGACACCCGCCTAACGACATCGAACGACCGAAAAGCTTCCGGCTAACAGCCATTCAAAAGGCCCGCGATGAAGCGCTCTTCGCGGCTCGTTCCGACGTCGCAGTTCAAACCGCCTAAGAATAGTTTGCGACCTAGAGTAGCGACGGCGACTGAAGATACGTAAGCGGATCACGGCGGCCGTTTCCTATCTGCGGATTTCAAAAGAAAATAGCACCGTGGATGAAGTGGAAAAAATGATTACGTCACCCGACGTCTCGTTCACTACTGTTCCACAGAACACCATCAAATACGCCGACTTCATGGCGCGCACGGGCCTCATCAAGGCCAAACCGCAATCGTGGAAGGACATGTTTTTTCCGACCGCCCAATCCCTGCAAGGAAGCTGACATGCGCGCCGCGAACGATGCCTTGCATTATCCCGACACGTCGCCGCTGCTTGCGGTGCGCGGCGTGACGCTGCAGTACAAGACGCCGAAAATGCTCGTGATGGCGACCTACCGAGTCGACTTCGAAGTGTTCCGCGGAGATCGCTTCGTTCTGCTCGGCCCGTCCGGCTGCGGCAAGTCTATGTTGCTCAAAAGCGTTGGCGGCTATTTACCGCCGACGGAGGGGACCATTTCGTTGAAGGGCAAAACGGTCACGCGCCCCGGCCCCGATCGAATGATGGTGTTTCAGGAATTCGACCAGTTGCTGCCGTGGAAAACCGTCAGACAGAACGTGATGTTCGCACTGCAGGCCTCGCACCGTTTGCCCGCGAAGGAGATCGAGGACCGCGCGATGCACTACATCGACAAGGTCAATCTGGCCTCGTTCGCCCACAGCTATCCGCATACCCTCTCGGGTGGCATGAAGCAGCGGGTGGCAATTGCACGTGGCATGGCGATGGAGCCCGACGTCCTGTTGATGGACGAACCATTCGCCGCACTCGACGCCCTCACGCGCCGCAAGATGCAGGATGAACTGCTGACCCTATGGGACGAAACGCGCTTCACCGTGTTGTTTGTCACGCATTCGATTCCGGAGGCGATCAAGATCGGCAGCCGGATTCTGCTGTTGTCGCCGCACCCCGGCCAGGTCAAGGCCGAACTGGAAACGGCGGCAACGCCGGAAGCCGCCATTGCGCTTGAAAAGCGCATTCAGCACATGCTGTTCGAAGACGAAATCGAGAGGGCAGAAAATGTCTGACATGCTCACCCATGGTGGTTCCGGTCGTCGCAATGCCGCGCCTGTCGTGCCTCGTTCCGAGGTGGTACGCGAGCCGTCCGAGACGCACGAGTTCAGCGTGGTCGAAAAACCGTTGTCGCCGTTCGAACGGCTTTATAACCAGGCCTGGATACGCAAGCTCATCATTCTGGCGCTACTCGCAGGCGCTTGGGAAATCTACGGCCGGCTCCTGAACAACCCGCTACTCTTTCCGACCTTCAGCGCGACCATCGAAGCGTTCTTCAGGAGCATCGCGAGCGGTGAATTGCCCGGCAAAGCGTGGTCCTCGATCCATGTGCTGCTGATCGGCTACGCGTTTGGCATCGTGCTCGCGGCGCTGCTTACGGCTGCGGCCATCACCTCGCGCATCGGCACCGATTTTCTGGAGACGATGACCTCAATGCTCAACCCGCTGCCCGCGATCGCTCTCCTGCCTCTCGCGCTCATCTGGTTTGGCCTCGGCAACGGCAGTCTGATCTTCGTGCTGGTCCATTCTGTGACCTGGTCGGTGGCGCTCAACACCCACTCGGGCTTTCTCTCGGTGAGCAATACTCTGAAGATGGTCGGGCGCAACTATGGCCTGCGTGGCGGCCGCTACGTGCTGCAGATTCTCGTACCCGCCGCATTCCCCAGCATCCTGACCGGGCTGAAGATCGGCTGGGCATTCGCGTGGCGCACGCTGATTGCCGCCGAACTGGTGTTCGGCGTAAGTTCCGGTTCGGGCGGTCTCGGCTGGTTCATTTACGAGAACAAGAATCTGCTCGATATTGCCAACGTGTTCGCCGGGTTGTTCACCGTGATCCTGATCGGCCTGGCTGTCGAAAATCTGATTTTCCGTGTGCTTGAGCGCCACACCGTGCAGCGCTGGGGCATGCAATAACGCGGAGCCGCCGTGAGCGCGATTCGCTACTTCGTCACGTTTCTTTCCGTCGCGCACCACGGTTCTTTCGCTGCCGCCGCTGAGGAAGTGTGTCTGACGCAGGCGGCGGTCGGCCTGCAGATGCGCTCGCTTGAGCGGGATCTCGACCTCGTGCTGTTCGATCGCGCGGCCCGCTCAGTGTCGCTCAGCGCGCAGGGACGCGCCATGCTGCCGCTCGCGGAGACGCTAGTGGCGCAATACCGGCAGATGCTTGCCGTCGGCAATTCCGGCGAACTCTCGGGCACGGTGCGGGTCGGCGCGCTCGTCTCCTCGCTCATGGGCGCGTTCGCCGATGCGATGCTCAAACTCAAGCAGCGCTATCCGCGGCTCGATCTGAAGTTATTCACGGGTTTGTCGAGCGACTTTGCGGCACGGGTGGAGAGCGGAGAACTGGATGCAGCCATCATCACGCAGGCACCCTTAGCGCTGCCGGCCGCGCTCAAATGGACCATGCTATACAGCGAACCGATGGTTTTCATCTCGCCCGCCGGCGGCCAGCACGCATCGATCGAGGCGCTGCTCGAAGAGCCGTTCATCCGTTTCGACCGCAACACCTGGACCGGCGTGCTGGTCGACAACGCGCTTCGCCAACTCGACTTCAACGGTAACGAGATCATGGAACTGAACTCGATCGAGGCGATTTCGGAAATGGTGCGGCGCGGCTTCGGCGTCTCCATCGTGCCCTTGCTCGCCAATGCAAACTGGACGCGCGACACTGGTCTACAGGTCACGACCTTGCCGCAGCGCGTCACGCCGCGCAGAGTCGGACTGCTGGAACGGCGAGATCACCCACGCGAGGCCTTCACGGATGCAGTGAAGCGTCACTTCATCGACACGGCCGAGCTTTCCTCTTCGATCAGCGATTCGCCCGGCCTCACGCGCGTGAACTGAACCGGCCGACGGCTCGTGGCAAATGTTTCGCCCTCGAGCCGAAGGCACATGTACTCGGATGTCTCCAGATCACCCGCCTCCGGAAAGTCCTCGCGATAGTGCGCGCCACGTGAATTCTCGCGCAGCAGCGCCGACTCCGTGATCGCACGGCTCACCAGAATCAGGTTACGCAGATTTATCCAGTCGTGCCACGACAGGTTGAAGCGCAAGTCATGACCGTCGATGCCGGTCTCGTCGAGCTGGGCATCCAGTTCCACTAGACGGCGCTTTGCACGTTGCAGTCCCTGCGCGTCGCGCAGGATGCCAACCTCATCCCACATGACTTCGGCGAGTGCATCGCGAATCGCTTCCAGATTGCCGCGCGGCTGGTGAAGCGGGCGATTGCAGCGCGCCATCGCCGAGTTGATCGCGTCCGTGTCCGCATCGGCGAACCTGCCGTGGCGCGGCACCCAGGCGGCCAGCGTATCGCCGGCGATCCCGCCGAACACCGTTGAATTTGCCACGCCATTACCGCCCAGCCGGTTCGCGCCGTGCACGCCACCAGCGTCTTCGCCCGCGACAAAGAGACCCGGCAACGTTGTCGCACAATTCGCGTCGAACATGACGCCGCCCATCATGTAGTGCGCGGTCGGCACGACTTCGACAAGCCCGCCCGCGAGATCGAAACCACAATCGGCGCAACGCTCGACCATGCCCTTGAAGCGCTTCTTCACGCTGTCCGCTCCGAGGTGATGCATTTGCAGATAGACGCCGCCATTGGCCGTGGCTTGTCCGGCGCGCAATTCGCGGAAGATGCTGCGCGAAACTACATCGCGCGTCGCCCGTTCGGCGCGGGGGTCATATTTCTCCATGAAGCGCTCACCCGCGCCGGTGAGCAGGTATCCGCCGGCGCCGCGCAGCCCCTCTTCCAGCACAGTACCGGTCATGCGCGTATCGGCGCCGGCCAGCAAACCGGTCGGATGGAACTGCACCATCTCCATGTCGCGCAGCGTGAGGCCGGCGCGCAGCGCCATCGCCATGCCGTCACAACTCTTGTCTCCGCTTGGCGTGTGATAGCGGTACATGGTCGGGCCGCCCCCTGTCGCGAGCAAGACCGCCTGGGTGCGCACGAACACGAACTCGCCGCTGCGCATGTCGATCATCAGCACACCCGCCAGCGTCTTGCCGTCGTAGCTGCGGATGAACTCCACCGCGCGATGCTCTTCCAGTCTGTCGATCCCCCGCGCCCACACCTGCTCCGCCAGGCGGTTGATGATCTCGATGCCGGTCTGGTCGCCCTTGTGGACGGTACGGTCGAAGGTCTGGCCAGCAAATGCTTTCTGCCGCACGGAGCCGTCCGGATTGCGGTCGAAGAAACAGCCCAGTTCGTTTTCGAGTTCGCGGATCCGCTCGACAGCGCCGGTCACGAGCATCCACGCGAGGTCCTGATTCGAGAGCCATTTGCCGCCCTCGATGGTATCCATGAAGTGCCGCTCAATTGAATCGCCCGGCGCCAGCGCGACGTTATAGCCGCCCTGCACCATGCGCGTACAGCCGCATTTGCCGAGCAGTCCCTTGACCGCCACCGTGATGCGCAGATGTGGCGCGGCCGCCTGCGCATGGAGCGCGGCGAACAGGCCAGCACCGCCGCTGCCCAGAATGAGAATGTCGGTATCGAACTGTTTCATCGCGGCGCTTTTCCGGTTGCGTCTTCAGGCGCGTATGCCGAGCGACGCGAGTACCGCGTCGCGCTGCGTGCGCGTATTGTCCTGGACTGCTGTGTAAAGGCTGCCGCCGTGGCTGTCCATCGCGACCAGCAGCGGCCCGAAACCGCGGATGCGGAAACGCCATAACGATTCGGGATTGAGATCGTCGAGGTCCACGTCTTCGATCTGCTCGATCCAGGTCGTCTCCAACGCGGCCGTGCCGCCGACGATCGCCAGATAAACGCCGCCGAACTCGGCGAACGCGGCGCTCGAGGCAGCGCCGAGCCCGCCCTTGCCGATCACCGCGCGGACCCCGTACGCCTGCATGAGCGGCGCGGTAAAGCGCTCCATGCGCGCGGAAGTCGTCGTGCCGATGCAAACCGGCTCATAGCCCGCCGGATGCTGCGGCGAAATCTCCACGCGACGCACATTCGGCGCCGTGTGAATCACCGCATGTCCGCGCAGATCGAAACGCGTCGTGCGGCCTCGATCGAACATGTGGATCTGGGTGGCGTCCCGAATGCCGAACAGCGTGTGCTCGAGCGTAACGGTATCGCCGATGTGCAGGGCGCGGATCTGAGCGTCGCTGGCGGGCATGGCGAGCGTGTGATGGGCGCCGGTATCCGGGATATCAGTAGCCATAGTCGACTCCCCGCGCGGTCACCGTCGCGCGCGCCCGGCGCGCCGAATGACACTGCATGTTTACCGCGACCGGGTTCATCGTGATGTGCGTGGCGGCCAGTTCGATGTGTACCGCGAATGCGGTGGCATCGCCGCCCAGCCCTTGTGGCCCCACGCCCAGTTGGTTGACCACCGCCGACAATTGCGATTCGAGCGCTGCGCCATGTTCGTCGGGGCAGTGGCTGCCGAGGGGTCGCGTGGCCGCGCGCTTGGCGAGCGCCACGCACAGATCGGACGTACCGCCGATACCCACGCCGACAATCGTCGGCGGACAGGTTTTCCCGCCTGCATCGACCACGCAGTCGATCACGAATCGGCGGATCGCGTCGACGCCTTCCGCCGGTACCGCCATACACAAAAAGGAGTTGTTTTCCGAGCCACTACCTTTGGGGATCATTTCAATGGAAAACGTTCCCGGCGTATCGTCGAAATCGACGTGAATCACGGGCGCCTCGGCGCCGCAGGAATTCTGCTCGTTATGACGCGTGAGAGGATGGACCGCCGACGAGCGCAGCGGGTGCTCCCGCGTGGCACGGGCACAACCGCTACGGATGGCCGCCTTCAGGCGCATGCCGTCGAACTGCACGCCCTCGCCGAGCGTGACGTTATAGATCGGCAGGCCGGTGTCCTGGCACAGCAGGTTGTCGGCCAATTCGGCCACCACGATGTTGCGTCGCATGGTGCCGAGCACACGTCGCGCCGTATCGTTGCGTTCACTGGCTTCGAGCGCCTCGATACCTGCCTTGATATCCGGCGGTAGCAATTTAAGCGAGCGGATATACAGCGCCTTGGCGATCTCTTCCACCTGTGCGTAGTCGACGGTCAAGCCGCTTTCGAGTCTCGTTCTGGTTTCCATTAAAGCCTCTTTCCACGCGCTCACAACGTGAGCGAGAGCGCAAACGCCATACCGATGACGAACGCACCGCCCGCAGTCAGTGCGATGAGATCCTTACGCAAACCGGACCACGGCCTGAGTTCGATCAGCAACAAGCGGACGCCGCCGATCAGGTGCGCGGCCAGTAACGTCACCAGTCCCCATTCGGCGAAGACGAACCAGGGCGATCGTGTCACGAGCAGGAACGATTCGAAGCGCGCGGCGCCGTGAAGCGCGGTGCCGAGCGCCCAGAAATGCGCGGGCAGGAAGAACGCGAGTGCAAGGCCTGAGAGCCGGTGGACCAGAAAGGCCCACCACGCGGGACGATTGCGCGCGCGGAAGTCGAGCTTGCGGCCGGGAGACACTGCGGGGATTGCACGCGCACGAGTGGGTACGGGCGGATTCGTACTCATGCGGCGGCTCCTGCAATCAACGCATACACTGCCCGCAAACCCGTCAACGCCAACGCAATACCTACGCCCATGCTGGCGCGTGCGGCCCATGTGCCGCGCCAGCGGAGCCACTCGTCCGCGATACGGCGAAGGCCCACTGGCACATGCACCGCCGCGGCGATCACGAAGACCGAGTAGAACGCGCCCCACGCGAGATTGCCGTGCAAACGCGAGATGACATCCGTTGCGCGCAGGCCTCCGTGCACGACCCAGATCATCGTTGCAAGGTGCACGGTGACGCACAGCGTCAACACCATGGCGGAGAGTCTCTGGAGCCACCAGCCGTCGAGGCCGCGATTCATTTCGCACCGCCTTTTGGCACGGTACGCCCTGCGCGCTTGAGCCCGGCAATACTCGCGGTCGGCGCGAGTGCTTTCGGGCAACGCTCCGTGCACGAACCGAGGGTATGGCAAGAGTGGCAGCCGGCATCGGTTGCCACCGCTTCATGCCGGGCGCCCTGCTGAACGTCGCGCACATCGTTCACCAGCGTCCACGCTCGATTGAGCGCGGCTGGACCTAGGTAATCCGGTTTCCAGCCGACTACGTCGCAACTCGCGTAACACACGCCGCAGCCGATGCATTCGATGCCCGCGTCGGCTGCCTGCCGTTCAGGCGAAGCGGGATCGACCTGTTCGAGCGGCGCGCCGCGGTCGCGATTGCCTGCAAAATACCCTTTTGCATCGCGCCATTTATCGAAAAATCCGGTCATATCCACCGCCAGATCTTTAACGATCGGCAGATGATTCAGCGGTGCAATTTCGAGCACGTCCCCGGGGCGGCGCAGCACCTTCGCCACGTGCGTGCGGCAAGTCCAACGCGCGAGCCCATTCACGGTCATCGCGCAGGAACCGCACATGCCAACCCGACACGCAAACCGGTACGAAAGCGTGGCGTCGATGCAGCGCTGAATGTGCGTAACGACATCGAGCACAGTCTGACTGGCACGGCGCGGAACCTCGAACGCTTCGAACGCGCCGTTTTCAGAGCCGCGCCACACCCGGACGCTCAGGAGTTCGCTGACAGTTGCAGTCACTTGCATGGGGATCCGTCGAGCCTGGTTGTTCTGCGAAAAATAAGGGCTGGACATCAGGTTAAAGCGACGCGCACAAGCTGAAAAGCCAGTAATTCTTGGCTCATGAACAAGGATTTTTTGCGCATGACGGCGTGACTCGCACAGGAAGCGAAAGTACCTGTCTCAACCTCGCGACAGAAACCACATCATCTAGATGTGCTAGATGATGTGGTCGGATAAAATCAGGGCAGATTTAACAGTGGCTCCCGCACCTAGAGGTTTTTCATGAGCACGCTCGCCATCACTCCGCCGGCATTGGGCGGCACGCGATACAAAGAGGTCAAGAGTGCGATCCTGGTCGCGTTGTCGGCTGGCGAATGGAAAGGCGGCGAATGCATTCCTTCGGAAAAGCGGCTCGCGGAACGATTCGGCGTTTCCATCGGCACATTGCGCAAAGCGATCGACGAACTCTGCGCCGAAAGCATTCTAATTCGCCATCAGGGCCTGGGCACATTCGTCGCCATGCATCAGCGCGACCGGCATTTCTTCCGCTTCTTTCGCATCGTCCGGCGCGACGGCGAAAAGGCCTATCCGGTTGTCACGCTGATCGACTTCAAGAAAGCTCGTGCGTCCCGCCAGGTGGCGGCAGCGCTTGGCATCGAATCCGGCGCCCGGGTGTTTCAGTTCATCAACAGCCTCGCCTTGCATGGCAAAACCGTGTTGATCGAGCACATTACCGTGCCGGAGGCTCACTTCCCGGGTCTGACCGAGACCAAACTGCGCAACCGCCCTAACACCCTCTACAATTTCTACCAGGACGTGTTCGCAATCAACGTTGTGGAGACTGACGAAAGCGTGACTGTTGCACTAGCGGATCAACTCGAAAGCCGTGAGCTCGACCTCGACGTCGGCGCGCCGTTGTTGCAAATCCAACGGATCGCATACTCATATAACCGTTGCGCGGTGGAACTTCGAATATCGCGGCTAAATACTGAAGACTACCAATACGTCGCCGCCCGCTCAGGACGTGAAGAACAACCCGGCTAAGCGGCGGCGTTATGGCAGCGCTCTGTTGTCATGTCCGTGCACCTGTCTGGACGGTCCAGTCCATCGGCAGGCCGACGAACCAGCGGAACAGCATGTTGAAGGAAATCTGTTCTACCAGCATGCGCTCGCTATGAGTCGAATATAGCACCTGCAGCAAAAGAGCTCGCACCAGCTTCTCCGGCGCGATGCTCGGCCGACCGCCTCACGCGTCAGCCTCGTACATCCGCGCGAACACGTCGTCCATGCGCTGGAGTGCGTCATTAAGCCAGCTGCGAATCGGACGCAACGGATGATCCTTCGGCACGAAGTCATCCAGCGTCGACCACTGTGAACATCGACTCGGTAAACCGTCTGGCCCGCGCATTCGATCCATCTCGCTCTCATTGATAACATCAATTCAACGCTTACGCCTGCGTCCCGGATGACCGTTCAACGAGGTATCTCACCGACCTGCTAATATGACTTGCCGAGAGGATCATGCGCCGGAGTCATGGCAACCGGCCTCCACATAACCCTACGCGACAGGACGAGCCTTTTGCCCGCCTTCTCGCTTCTGCGCCAACGAACGCCCCAGTTCCGAGCGCCGCCCTCAATGGCGAGGCACAATGCTTCACGTCAGCCTGAATTGCGCGACCATCACGAAATCGTCATCAATATCGGCAAGAGTCAACCGCTTTTTCAGCCGATGGGTGAAGTGGCGCAAGGCAGCCAGATAGCGTTGGATCGTATCGGACGCATAACGTCGGTTACGTAGATAATCCACGTACCTGGAAACGATGGCGTCTATGGGGCTCCCGGCAGGTGTGCTATAGCGCGATGAGTGCGCCGCCAATTTGCTGGCAGACGTGATGCCCTCCTCGAACACAATGTAAGCCCCGATAAGAGAACATGGAAATTAGGTGCACTTCAACAATGCTCGCATCGCGCCATTTACAGGGGAGTCCGCGTGTACGGCATTCGTCGCGTCGCCGTTCTGCACCCCGCGCCAGTGGCGCCTATACGCCGATCCCGGAATCGCTCCATAACGCCGGTCACTGACAACGGTCGATGTGCGGAGCAAGGAAGCTGGTCGTCAATCAGCGATGTAATTCGCCTGCCATATCTCCGAGATAAGGTCAAGAGTGGTGTACGGGCAGCTTGATGGCCGGCGACGTCAAGCGGCGAGTTTCTGCTGACCCGGTCGATCGTCTTGCACCGGTTCGCCGTCCTTGAAGGCAATGCCTTCAAGTAACAGCTTGATCTGTTCAGGGCCGTTGATGCGGCGCCNGCGTGTCGTGGCGCGTCGTACTCACCCTGCTGGAATGGAAGTGGTCGCCCCAGCAGATGTGCGAGATAAGGTCAAGAGTGGTGTACGGGCAGCTTGATGGCCGGCGACGTCAAGCGGCGAGTTTCTGCTGACCCGGTCGATCGTCTTGCACCGGTTCGCCGTCCTTGAAGGCAATGCCTTCAAGTAACAGCTTGATCTGTTCAGGGCCGTTGATGCGGCGCCAGGTTTTCTCGGCTTCCTCGATCAGCTTGAATGCCAGACCGAGGAAGGTCGGTCGCGACACACAGTTGCGCGTACGCGTCGTCCGGTGGCGCACGGTCGCGAACGTCGACTCGATGGCGTTGGTCGTGCGCAGGTGCTGCCAGTGCCCAGCCGGAAAGTCATAAAACGCCAACAGGCTCTCCCGGTCCTTCTTCAGCGTTTCCGTCGCCTTCGGATATTTCGCCGCGTAGACCGTCACGAAACGATCAAACGCGGCATACGCGTCGGCGCGGGTGGCGGCCATCCAGATAGCCTGCAGATCTGCTTTCGCTCTGCCTTGTTGCGACTTCGGCAGCGCGTTCAGGACGTTGCCCATCTTGTGGAACCAGCAGCGCTGGCCCCGCGTCGCAGGAAACACTTCCTCCAGCGCGGCCCAGAAGCCCATCGCGCCATCGCCGACCGCGAGCAACGGACCGGCCTGCAGGCCTCGCGATTTCAGATCGAGCAGCAGTTCCTGCCAGGACGCCTTCGACTCACGATACCCGTCGCCGATCGCCACACGCTCCTTGCGCCCATCCGGCCTCACGCCGATGATCACCAGCAAGCATTGACCGTCCGAGTTCTCGCTGCGCAGCCCGGTGTGAATCCCGTCCACCCACCAGTACACGTAGCGCGACTTCGACAGATCACGCCGGCTCCAACTCGCATGCTCGTCGGCCCACTGGGCCTTCAGGCGGCTCACCACGTTTGCCGACAGACCCTTCGCATCCTCGCCCAGCAGCACGCGCAGCGCCTCGCTCATATCGCCCGTCGAAATGCCCTTCAGATACAGCCACGGCAGCGCGGCACTCACGCGCGGCGACTTCCTCACATACGGCGGCACAATCGAAGAATTGAATTTCACGCCTGATCCTGACCGATCGCGAACCTTCGGCACCTTCACCGCAATCGGGCCGGCCGCAGTCAGCACCTCGCGCTCCGGCAAATAGCCGTTGCGCACCACGGCACGCTGCCCGTGCAAGGTCTTGACGTTCTCGAACCGTTCGAGCAGTGCTGACAACTCGGCTTCGATCGCCTGCTGAATCACTTGCCGGGCACCTTGCCGCACCAGCTCGTCAAGGCACAGACCGACGCCCGATAGACCAACGACTTCTTTTTCCGTAAACTTGCTCATGGTGGATGGTTTGTTGTTTGCTGGTTTCCGACTTCGACAATCAGATTCTCAGCTGAAACCTCCACCGCCTTCAATCTCCCGCCTCAACTCCCCCGTACACCACTTCCGACTTTAGCTCCCAGCAGATCTCAGGTACCCTCAAGCGCATGTGGCCCAACGATCCGACCCAGCACGTCTCGCANCCCGATAGACCAACGACTTCTTTTTCCGTAAACTTGCTCATGGTGGATGGTTTGTTGTTTGCTGGTTTCCGACTTCGACAATCAGATTCTCAGCTGAAACCTCCACCGCCTTCAATCTCCCGCCTCAACTCCCCCGTACACCACTTCCGACTTTAGCTCCATATCTCCCGAGCTAGCCTCATCGCCTCGCCAGGACCACGCGCTGATAGGGTCATTGAGTACTGGGGCCGGACGACCGAACAGATAGCCCTGCATCACGTTGCAACCCAGTTTTCGCAGCACAGTCGATTGCGCCTCGGTTTCCACTCCTTCGACCACGCAAGTCAGCCTCAAACTTCGGCACATACTGACGATGCTACGCACGATGTTCTGCGCGCCCGTGTCGAAGTCGATTTCCCGCACGAAACTACGGTCAATCTTTACCTTGTCAAGCGGCAACCGATGGAGGCAATGCAAACTCGAAAAGCCCGTGCCGAAGTCATCGAGCGAGAGGTGGACGCCGTACTGTTTGAGCTCGCTCAACGCGTGTCGGGCCTGATCGAAATCGCGAATCACTGCGGTTTCGGTAATCTCGATCGTGAGGCGATCGGGCGAGACGGCGCTGCGTCGGATCATGTCTATGATGGCAAGAATCGTATCGGGCGAGTTCAGGTCGCGCGCCGACAGATTGAACGACACACGAACGCCTGGTTCTGCCACCTGCAAGGTGCCGAGCGCCTTGCCGAGCAGCATCAGTGTAATCGTATGGATAAGATCGCTGCGCTCTGCGACGGGTATGAATTCCGACGGCGGGACGTCGCCCAATAGACTGCTTCGCCAGCGTGCCAAGGCCTCGAACGACACGACACGGCGATTCGTCACGTCGATGATGGGTTGGTAGTGGAGGGTCATCTCGCGATCCAGATCCGACTGCCGCAGCAACTGCTCAATCATGCTTGCCCGTCGTACCGCGCTTTCGATCTCCCCGGAAAAAATCGTCGTCCCGCCGCGCCGGTGTTCCTTGGCGTGATATAGGGCGTGATCCGCCCGCTCGAACAATTGATGCGGCGTCGTCGCGGCAACCGGAAACTGCGCGATGCCCAGCGATGCGGACAGCCTGATATTTGCACCCGCGCAGCGATACGGCTCTTTCAGCACCATGGAGATTTTTTCCCCGAGCGTCAGCAGGCTCTCGATCTGCGTCTCGTTCCTCACCAGCAGTCCGAATTCGTCGCCGCCCAGGCGAGCGAACGTACATTCGGCAGATTGCAGCCTCATCAGCCGTTTGCCGACCTCCTCAAGTACCCGATCACCGGTTTGATGCCCATGGAGGTCATTGACCTGCTTGAACCCGTCGAGATCAATCACGCCAGCCGCGAATGTCCGGCAGTCACCAGCCATCTCGCGGCAGAGTCCCTCGAGCTGTTCGAGGAACGACCGGCGGTTCGTTAATCCCGTCAGCGTATCCAGCTTTGCAAGCCTCAGGTTGGCGTCGCTGAGAACCTGCAGGGCTTTTCTGGATTCAATCAGGTTCGCGAAGTCGCGGTAATGCATGAGCATCATCACGATGATGGCGATCGTGACGAATAACATGTTCAGTGAGATGGTCATCAGAATCGAATTCTGGGTGCGCGTGAAGAATATGGTGAATGGGATAACCATGATTGCCGTCAGCAGTAGGGCGGCCCTTCGCAGATGCATGAGACAGAAGATGCAACCAATGACGGTGATCGCGGTCGAGAACGCGATCTGCACATGCGCGTCGGCGTCGCCATACGGATAGAGTGCAAAAGCCCAGGTTGTAAATCCAATCGCGAAGGTTGTGATAAACCAGGCCGCTGTCGTCAGCCGTTGGCGAACCTCTCCGTCTGCCAGATGACGGTGACGATCCCGTCGTCTGAGCCACACGAAGATGCGCGTCAGGCCGACCGACCCGAGGATGCCGGGTATGTAGATCGAAAGCCATCTGGGCGAGTCGTCCAGATGCGCGTAAGCAACTGCTCCGGTGTTGATCAGAAGTATGAGGTAGAGCAGCGGCACCTGCCGAGAAAACGCGTCGAACTGCGCGCCGATGAGTTCGTTGCTCGCGGCCGCGCGGCGGCGACGCGTCGCCCCGTCATCAGAAAGTCGCATGTTGACCCCTTTGCAAAAAACGCCACGAAGCCGTAAGACCCGTCGAACTCCGCCCTTTCTTGATCTATCGCGGTATCGCACCGGCAGATCGTAGGTGGCGCCCAGATTTCCTCGACCCGCGAGGGCCGATGACGCCTTGCGCCGGACTAGTCGGTCCCTTTGCTTCTCGCCGCTGCCAGCGTCTTAGCAGCGGCGGTGCGGGGTCGCCTTGATCTCTAGTCCCCGGATACTGACGGCTGGCTCTTGACGCTGGCTTCAGATGCAGCCAATTGCAACAACAGGCTGTCCAGCGCGCAAAGCTGGAACCGCGTCAGGTGCGGCGAGTCCAGAAGCCTGCGGAGCCGCCAGCGCCAGTATTGCACCCGCAGTATGGGGCCCCCTCGGGCTGCCAGCCAGCGATGGCCTCATCATCCGCGCAATATGCGCGATCTCCACATCGATCAACGTTTCCATGGGCCCCGGATTTTTGTTTACGTTTGCCCGTACGGCTGTTGACCATTTGTTGTACAAATACTATATGCCAGTTTTCCCTGCGCACCTGTTTATTGCGAAAGGTAAATTCCCGGCGTGCGCCAGCACCACCACCGATCTGGAGGGCCGTGGTGACATGCGCTGAAACTGCCGGAGGAACATGGAAGAATGGGGCGATTAGCGACATTCGATCCGCCCCATCTCCAGACGGCTGACGTGCATATATCCTCTCTCCCTGGGCAGGCCCCGTTACACGCGGATCCCCCGACCTCGTCCAGCCTGATTACGTCGTGACGTCCGTCGTAAAGCTGAATCTAACGCGGGGAAGCGTGGTTCCCCGTCGCCGCGGCGTTCTCACGCGTGCCGCCGTTCTTCCGATACACGGCGACGCCCATCCCCCGGAACGTGGGGCTGCATGCCGCTCCCGGCCGCCAGTGCCTGACGTCGCACAATCGCATCGGCGTTCCCCTGCGGCGACGGCGTATTGCTGAGCTGCCCGGTGCTGCGCCGGACCGTGCGGCACAGCGGCGCCTTGATGTCATCGCGATGCCGGCGCCATCGAGATACGCGTCCAGACATCGTCAGCGCCGCACTGACGCGTGCAAACGAAAACGCCATCAGCGCAATTGTGCACGTCCACGCAGGCCATCAGCGCGGACAACGGGTCCAGCGACCAGCGTCGCAGCACAAAGATGCTCAGTTGTGCAGCGGCGCGGCGCCTCGGTCTCGTCTGGCTGCTCTTGAGAGCCCGGGCCTGCTGCAAGAACTGCGAGACGGCCGCCGGCGTGCAGGCCGCGGCCTTGACGCCGCCAATCGTCATCCGCGGCGTGCGGCCGGCGCGCCCGCGCAGCCAGCTGACGGCTACCTCCGGTAGCGCGGCGCCGTTCGCCTGCGTGACCGGAATCAGGAATGCGCTGGGCCGCTCAGAACCGGCTTGGATTCAGCCCAACCAGCATGGCATGCGCATATCGTCCTATAGCACCTCGCACGTCAGACTTCGTAATCTCCCGTCCCGACTGGAGCCCGATTGCCGCCTTTATGCGTGTGCCAAGACCCGGGTGGGGAGCTCAATCCCGAAAGCGTCCTCGAATCGACAGGCGGGAACAGGACGGCCAAACAGAAATCCTTGCCCCTCCTCGCAACCCAGGCTTTTCAGGACCTCATGTTGCTGCTCGCTTTCGACACCTTCGGCAATCGTCTCCATCCTGAAACTGTGCGCCATGTGAAGAATGGCGCGGATCACCGAGGCATCACGTTCCGAGTCGAGCATGCCTTGCACGAAAGACCGGTCGATCTTGATCCGGGTGACCGGACAGCGTTTAAGCAGACCTGGTGACGCATAGCCGGTGCCGAAATCGTCAAGGGCAATCCCGACGCCACGCTTTCTCAGTTTCTCAAGTGATTCCAGCACCGCGTCGTCGCGATCGAGCACGATGTTTTCGGTGACTTCCAGTTCGAGTGCCTGCGGCGGCAGGCCATGCCGCTCCAGAACAGAGAAGACCTGCGAATCAAGGTTGCCGTTCGTGACAATCTGCGCGGCGAACAGGTTGACACCAATGCGGAAGTCCGTCGCGCCGCTTCTGCGCCACAGCGCCGCTTGCGCACAGGCTTCGTCAAGGACCCACCATCCCACAGTCGCTGCGAGGGAACCAGTTTCCAGTGCAGGCAGAAAAGCCGCGGGCGAGAGAAGCCCATGCTGCGGATGTAGCCAGCGTATGAGCGCCTCCGCGCCGGCAAGGGTACCATCTGTCAGCCGGATCTGCGGTTGATAGAAGAGCACGAACTCACCATCGTCGACGGCCCTATGCAACTCCATGTCGTAGAGCCGGTTCGCCACCGCTGTTTCCCGCAGCGCATTGACAAACCATACCGATTTGCCACGGCCAAGGCTTTTTGCCCTCGAAAGCGCCAGGCCCGCATTACCGATCAGCTGCACTGCTTCCAGTGCGTGAAGCGGCGCAATCGCGATGCCGCAGCAGGCCGTCACGCGCATCTCCTGTCCGGCGATGGTAATCGGTTCGGAAACACTGCTCATGACGGCGCTCGCCGTCTCGTTCGCCTGCGCAGCGCCGGCGTCTTCCAGCAGAATCGTGAACTCGTCTCCGCCAATGCGCGCCACCCTGTCGTGCTGCAATGCGATCCGCTCCAGACGGCGTGCTACTTCGCAAAGGATGCCGTCGCCTATCGCGTGGCCTAACGTGGCATTGATGCCCTTGAAGGCGTCGAGGTCGATCATGAGCAGGGCCGAGGACGATGTATTCTTCAGCGTCTGTTCTACACGTCGATAAAAGCCAGCCCGGTTGACCAGCCCGGTGACACTGTCAGTGCTGGCCAGGCGCTGCAGCTCCTCCTGTTCCCGTCGAAGTACGGCCTGATCAGCCAGGAATGCATTGAATATCGGGCTGCCATTGCGGCGCCCGCGACTCAGGCATAACTGGAGCTCAAATTCCGCCCCGTCCTTGCGCAACCCGTGCAGGTTTGCCGCCATGGACAGCCTGTCGTCGGCCAGGCCGGCTGCGGCACGCGCAACGAGTTCGCGTACTCCGGCCCTTTCGCGCTCGGGAACGAGCGCATCGAAGGACCGGGCAAACCCTTCCTCTGGCTCATATCCATACAGGGCGGCAGCTGCATCGTCCCAGGCAATCACCGCGTGCCTCTCATCGAACTGTACAAGGGCGCCGGCCTGGCTGCGGTCAGTTTCCCGGGAGGGCTCCTCGGCCTTTTGCATGGCCATTTCTACGCGACGCAGCTCCAGCCTGTCGGCAGCCATTTTTGCCAGTTCGGCCAGACGCTCACGGTCGTCCGACGAGAAATCGTGATGCGGCTTGTTGTCGATCACGCAGAGCGCACCCAGCGCGTGACCATCAGGTGACCATAGCGGCACGCCAGCATAGAAGCGCACATTGGCCAGTCCCGTGACCAGGGGGTTGTCGTGAAACCTGCCGTCGAGCGTGGCGTCGGGCACCACCATCACGCTGTCCTGCGTAATCACATGTGCGCAGAAGGAGACGTCGCGGCTCATGTTGACTTCTCCACTCTCCACGCCAACGCTTGCAGCAAAGAAGACATGGTCGCTGCCGATCATATTCACTGCGGCAACCGGCATGTTGAACATGCGCGCCGCAATCCTCACGACCGGGTCGAGGCTGGGCAATGGCTGTTCAGCGCCGAGCTCATACGCGGACAGGGCCTTCAGCCTTTCTGGCTCCGTCGTCAGTTCTGGCGGACATTTCATAAAAATTCCCTCCCGTTTCTGAATTTCTTGACCGGACCAGCCTCGGTGTTAATTCCAGCGACCTTTCTTTCGCATCCGGAGCGATATGCCACCAGCCTCCAGAAAAGTGAGCAAAAGGCTGAGGGTCATGGTTCGCCCGAAAAAGAATCCCTGCGCCAGGTCAACCCCTGCCTGGCTGATCACTGCATGATGACTGGCGCTCTCCACGCCTTCCGCGACCACAGTCGCCCCCAAAGGACGAACCGCACGGACCACCGAGCTCAGGCGTTGCCGGAGCTCCTCCTCGTCGAGCGTCATGATGTGCCTGTCGATCTTGATCTGCTCGAACCCGAACATTTCGAGCCGGTCACGATAAGACGGGACTTCGTCTACATTGGTCAGGGCAAACCGCACGTTCTGCGCTCGTAATGTCGCGACTGTATGAAGCACATCAGCAGTCGGTACCGCGCAGCCGCGTTGTGGCATGTTCAGGACCAGTTGGGACAGGATCGACCTGGCCGAGCGGCTGACATCCGACGCGAAGCTTTTGCTTTCGACATGGGTAGCACTAACATGCACCCCGATGAACAGGGCGCTGCCGGCTGTGACCTCCGCGAGCTCCTGAGTCGCAGTCGAAAGGACGAAGCGGGTGAGGCGCCCGCTTAGCCTGGTTTTCCCGAGGAGACGCATATAGTAGGCCGGCCCCCTCGATCCATACTCTGCGTTGTTCCAGCGGATCATTGCCTCGACTCCCACACACCCGCCCCTGCGCAAGCTCATCACGGGCTGGTACTCCAGGCGAAACTCACCTCCTCTCAGGCCTGCCTCAGCGGCACGAATGAGCCTGACCTCAGGCGCCAGTCGCCGCTTGTAGAAAACCCACGCGCCAAGACCGAACAGACCCATGAAGGTCAGCCACAAAGCGAACCACAGCCCGAACCAGGATAACAGGGCAGCCCGGACGCGGGCGCTTGCCGAGGAAAGCAGAGGCGCCTCAGGTTCGCGCAGCGGTGTCCTGCGAGAGTCGGCATCTTCAACACGACGAGCAGGAATTGGGCCACAGATCACGGGCGGACCGCAGCCGTCCGCGCCCGGCAAAAGCGTTCCGGCCGAAGGGGCCGCGACTGTCCGTTCGCGGACGTGGGTATCGGGCAAGGAGGCGGGCGGAAGAACGTTAGCGCGCGTCGCCTGCAGCGCGTCAGTTAAAACGACCGTTTCATCTGCCGAGGGCGACGGAGCGCGAATGGCAGGCGAGATGCAATGCATCTGTGAAGCGATCGCTGACTGTAACGGCCTACCCAGTGTCGCAGGCGTAAATGAAGTGGCAGAGCGCGTGCAAGCCAGCTGAAATCGCCGTGACCTCACCGCCTGGTCCGCCGCCAGACCGGCTGCTGGCCGTTTGACGGCACCCTGTAATGGCTGACCGTAAAAGGTGAGATCTGCAGCCGTCGTGTGTCCCGACAGGGGACGGAGCAGCGCCATGACGATCCACATCGAGGTTGGCCCGACCCAATGTGAACTGATCAAAGTTCTGCTCATTTCATATACATTACAGTAACTCCAACCTCGCAAAGACTTTATACCGCTGTCATATATTTAATATGCTACTTAACGATGCACATCAAGGAATATTCGAAAAATGTCTTCTAGACGCAAAACCTGTGGAGGGTCGTCACAATTGTGTGATAACGCCACGGAATGGTAAGGATCCGGGAGAATAGCGGCCGCTGTTTTCCACGATTCGGGCATTCTGAGAAGCGGATTGAGATGCGGCAAGTGGTCATTGAGTGCGGGGAGTGCACACTCTCCGATCGCCGACGTCGGCGCTTCAGTTGGCGTTCCACTGCGGACAGCTCGGCGTTGGGTCACTCGTATGCGTGAAGGCGGCCCTGCCGCTCTCGGACGGAAACAACGAATCGGTGCTGACCTGATCACGTTGGTCGAGGGGCTGGCGCTCACGGAGCCGCGCCTATCCATATCGACCATTCATCGTCTCGCCTGCAAAGCCGCCGAAGAGAAAGGCTGGCGCCCTCCCTCCTACGCGAGCGTCCATTCCATCGTCAGCAACCTTGATCCGGCTGCCGTTACACTTGCCGATGGAGGCACGGCCGCTTTCCGCGACCGATACGAGCTGATCCATCGGCATCGTGCCGAACGGCCGAACGCCACCTGGCAGGCGGATCATATACAGCTTGACATAGTGATCCTCAACGCCGACGGCGCAGAGGCTCGTCCGTGCGGGATACACGGTGTTCGTCGGAGCGCCGTCAACACTCAACACCTCGCTGGCGTTGCGACAGGCTATCTGGCGAAAGCCGAAAGCAGATTGGCCGGTCTGCGGTGTTGCGGACGTGCTACATGTGGACCACGGATCGGACTTCACCAGTGTCAAACGCAATCTCGAGTTGATACAGCGGGGGTGCGGACAAAATCTTGGACTACCTGGAGGTAGTTCATACGAAGACCGCATGCGAGCGGTCGGCTCTACTTGAAGCTGGGCAAGCGCGTCGGGGCGACCATCCGACAATTGGGCTACCCAACAAAGAATTCTCTCGAAGCCTGGCATCGCGAATACGAGCAGCGCCATGGTCTACGGGCTGGCTATGTCCGTTCGAGGCCGAGGTATCCGGCTGAACAGAAGAAGGCGGCCGTCGATCATTACCTGAGCTGTAACCGCTGCGCTGCAGTTCAACGCTACGTATGGCAGCGGCAAGGTTGGCCGATACAACCCGACAAGCCGCACGGGCGAGCTGCTCATCACGCTAAGCGACACGACCACCGAACGCCTCGCGGATGCGGTTACCGGAGGGTCCGGACATGAACATCAAGATCTATGACATGTCCAACTCACCTTATGCCGTGGGTAGGTTTGATGTTCAAGGCGGCTTCCTCAATACGGACACCGGAATCAAGGGGCAGGTGGGCGACAGGCGCTTCACGCGCGTTGCCGGCATCGGCCGGGATTCCGCGCGCAATCTCTATGTTCTGAACAGCCCATGGGGCGGTTCGTGGGACCTCGGGCGCAACGGCGGCATCGACATCCAGGCATACGATGGCGCCGTGGTTCTGCGCTGGCAGCTTCAATCGGTGAACTTTGAAGGTACGCAGCACCGGACCCAGCCGCAGACGGGGCGATCTCAGACGGGGCGATCTTCTATGGCGGCATGAATATCTATTCGGGCACCGTGGGAGGCGCCTTCGTCGCCAACACGATCGATCCGATCACCGCCCCCCCCGATCCGCGGATCAATCTCGCCGACCACGAACGCGGAGAACAGTTCGCTCAGATCGCCAGCGTAGGCGCGCACCGGATACTCGTCGCAGCGAGCCAGAATCCCGATACCTTCTACTTTTTCCACTTACACCCGTCGAGCGGATACATTGCGATTCCCGATAGCACGTTGCCGCGACCGTCCTTTGGAACGACGGCGAAAGTCCGCAATGGTTTCTGCCTGGATAGTACGGGCGATACCCAGGCGGGTCTCGACAAAACCAACCTCATTTCCCACTATCCGCCAAACGGCTTCGATGCGAGCGGCAAGCCAGTGTGGGGTGCGGCGATCATCATGCAGCTCCCGCACACGATCTCGCAACTGACGCGGATTCTCTACCTGCCTGACAATGACACGATGTTTCTCACGCAAGGGGCAATCGGTAGCATGGACTGGACTGCGGTCGGGTCGCGTGTCGAGGTGTACGTCGAGGTGTACCACGGCCGGCTGGCCGACAATAGTACCATGCCGAGCCCGGTGATTAACATCAATGACGCGAATGCGAAATCAATTACGGCCGCCGATAATTATCTGTTTGTGGGCTATGTCCATACCGTGCCGAATATCGATGCCTTTAACCTCACGACGGGGAATCTCGACACCACGTTCGTCAATGGCAATCCGAACGCAGTCAACGTGAACAGCGACGTGGACTTGACCTACAGACTTCGGGCGTATCGGCGTTGCACCGGCGAATATGAGGTGACAAAAGACAACTACAACGGCTCGAGCGTTGTGGTGTATCGTTAGATGCCGGCGTTGGCCGGGGCCAGAGCGAGTGCAACAAAGACGCTGCTGGCGTCGCCATTCAGCGGGAAGTAACGATTTGGGGCGATGCTGGCATATCAAGGGCAATACGAGAGTGTCGGGGAAAGCGTAAGGCGCGCTTGTTCCTTGAACCGTTGGAAGTTGCTTGTAAAGGATAGAACGTCAAAAGCCGCATCGGACTTTGAGTGTAATGACAAGCCGGCAGGACCGGGGCCCCACCAAGCCTGAAAATTCGTCTGCGTCTATTGGTATCGTAAACTGAATGAAGCGTGAGTATCCGGGTTTCATCGGGGCCGAGCCTGTCAGAATTTTAGTGTGCCGAGGTCATGAGACGATAACGGAAATAACGTCCTATGACCGAAGCAACCGTGACCAAGAAGAGCAAGAACCCGAAGGCGCCGAAGCTGTTCCCTGAC
>NZ_JCAQOZ010000005.1:0-181871 GCF_059567945.1 Paraburkholderia sp. BGA-UO-ETr-F12
CTCATAAGCGGGTCCCCCGCACAGCCACGGTAGTGGTGCATCTGGAATCCGTGCCCCCGCACACTCCGCGTTAGCGACAAGGCGCTCATCAGCTCCCACTCCGCACTGCGTGCGTCGCGGATGGGTCTGCCAGGGAAACCTGGCCGGCGCTTTGCATAACTGATGGTTTTTGAACCTGGTGTCGGCGCGCGTAGCGTCGCCGGAGGTATGACTGCCTTGTCACTGAGGCGAAGTGTGCGAGGCGACAGATTCCAGATGCACCACTACCCCCTCCAAGCCAGGGGACCCGCTTATGAGCTGGCGGGGTGAGCCGCTTTCTTTTGCCTACTTTTCTTTGCGGCAGGCAAAGAAAAGTAGGTGCCCCCCGCACAGGGGGAACGCTAATAGACCACTAAGAAACCAAGGAAAGGCCAACAGACCAACCCCAGAACAGACAAAACAACACAGCAAGGCACCGCCAGTCACCCCAACCCTCTCTGTCATTTCCTGGCAGCCAGGTCAACCTCCAACCCCCCATCCACCCCCATCCTGACCGTCCCTTTAGAAACATCCCTCCGATACCCATAAAGATCAAACTTCATCGCCCCAGGATTAGAACTATCCCGAATAAAAGTCCGTGCATTCGTGACCAACGAATTAAACATCTTCACATCCCCAGACTCGATCCACACAAAGCTCTTAGCCGCGCCAGCAGGCGGCCTCGCAGCCACAACCGAACTATCCCGTTTGAACTTCAACACCAACCCCTCATCGGTCACCGTCGCGCTAGCCAGCCGCCCCTGCAGAACCGGCGGCGGAAACACGGTGTACTGATCGAACACCAGTTCGTTACCCTTCAACGCCACACCCTTGCGCGTAAAAGGCGTCAACGACGCCAACGGAATATCCAACGCCCGCAACAACCCCGCCTGCGGCACACCCAGCACCTTCACGGATGTGGGCTCATAGACAAGATGCCGCTCATCTTTCGCCACAATCGTGCCGCTCATCGTCGTGGGCAGCCACACACCAGGAAAGTGATTCCACAACTTGATCCCGCCTGTCACCTCCAACTTGCCGTCCACCGGCTTCAACTGCAAATCGTTCAGCGAACGCGGCTCATAGTCGAGCAGGTAATCGTTGAACAACGCCGCCATCGCGGGCCATGGCTCCACCACCTCGCCCCCAATGATGCGAATGTCGTACTGATCCGGGTCGTCGAGATCGACCGGTTGACCCGGCTTCTTCGGCACCATCTGCGCATCCAGCGAACGCACATGAAAACCAATTCGACCCGATACGTAGAAGTCGACATTCTCGACGTGAATCACCGGCGACGGTCCCGCCGAATGCCGCTCGTCGACGATCGCAGAACCCGGTGTCGACATGCTCCGCCCCGAAAACGCCGCCCGTGTGCCGACCGGAATCGCGTGTGCAACCGACGCGGTCCGCATGGTCTGCGGCACGTGTTGCCAAACGAGACGCGCCTGCGCGAGCGACGCCTGTTGCGCACGAATGAAGCTGTCGTTATAACGCGCGCCCGCACTGCCCATCTGCATCGGCGCGTCTTTCGCCGCGCTGGCTAGCGTCGGATACGACGGCAGATGCACATCCAGAGCGCCCGCTTCGTCGAAAGTAAAGTAGCCGGCCGCCATCTGGTCGCGGTAGTGGTATAGATCGAGCACGAACGGCGCGTTGGTATCGAGCGGAGTCAACGCCATGTCGATGTTCATCGGCATCGAACGCATGAACTTCACGTCACCGCCCTGCACCAGCATGCCGCGCGGCGGCATCGTCGCGGGCCAATCGATCTTCTGCACCGTATGGTCGTCGAGCGTGAAGCGCACGCCCGCGGCACTGGTGTCGATCCGCGTGATCGTCATGCGCAATGCGGGTGGCGGCGTCAGTTTGGCCACCTGCATCACGACGTCGTCACCAGCAAGACGCGCGATCGGCGTGTCCACTTTCAGCAGGTCGGCCATCTTCACGTGCGCGGCCTGCATCAGCTTGTCGGCACCGACCCCGGCGACCTCGACGTGATCGGCATGGAACACGAGTTCGTCGGCGTTGCGCATCGACAGCGATCCAGTCAGCACGATCGGCACCCAGGTGTCGCGATGCATTTCGCCCGTGATGCGTAACGTCCCTCCATCTTGCGGCACGACGCGCATATTGCGCAGCGGCGAACCCTGGTACTGGAACAGGTAAAGGTTGAAAATCGCAGTGAGCTTGACGCTGTCGAGCGTGACATCGCCACGGTGAACATTGATCGTCACGCTAGTCGGGTCGTCGAACACGATCGGCTGGCCGGCGCGCGCCGGGGTCAGCGTCGCCGCCATGTCGTGAATCATGAAGCCGATGTCGCCGGTCACGCGAAAGTCGACATCGCGCGCAAACATCAACGAACCGTCGATACCGGAATCGCGCAACGTCAACGGACGGCTGCGCTTCTCTGTCATGCCGCTCGCAGACGGTACGCGCTCAGCGACACGCCGCTCGTCGGCCAGTTGTTTCGCTTTGACAACCTCGAGCGTGGGACGCGATGCGGAGGCGGATTGAGCGGCGCTCGCGACGGCGCCGTTGGAGGCACCCGCGGCGTCGGCGACAAGTCCCACGTCCGGCTGCGATTTTGCGGTAGGCGGGCTATCGCTGTTGCTCGCGACGTTCGCGTTCGCGCTCGTTTGCGTCGCTGGCGCGGATGCCGCGTCGCCGGTCGTGGAACTCGCGTCGGCGCACGCGGACATCAGCAGGGCGGCTGTCACCAGCGCGGCGCCAGCCCCGGCACGCGTACGCCATGTTTCTCGAAGCGGTGCACGCGCCATTCGAAGCGGCAGCATCGTGCGCTGCGGCCGCAACGAAGCCCGCGCCTGCACGCCATTAGCCGATTGTTCGCCCAATGCGCCTGTTCTTTTCATGATGTCTCCTCCTTGAGCCGCGGCGCGTGTTTCGCGTGTTTCGCGTCTTTCGCGTATCCGGCACGGCATGGTTCGTCGCACATACGCCGGCTTTAAACACCGTGCCGCCGTTGCGCGCCTTTAACCTGATTGTCTTGATTTGTCGGCGCGCTGCCGACAAGATTTCTGGAGGACGCTCACCAAACGATCAAGCGTTTGAATCGCTCCGCCGAATCGTCGAAGAGCCCCACGCGTCGGGCTTGAGCAGCCGGCGAGAAAACGGAATTCAAACGGCATTCTGGAAGCGATCTGGGCGCGCAATGAGGCGCACGGGTATTGCGTGGCGCGTGAGGTGTACTTCAGGGCGACAAAACGGCTGCAATTTCTAATGCGGCGCTGCAATAAACCGTAATTCCGACCCTCACCGGTCGAACGGGCTCGGAGGCACGCGACGCACGACGATGCTCCAGAAATGCGCCAACGGAATAGCAATCGAGCTGCGGCACGCCGGGCTAACCCACGCCGAGCCATTCCTGCATCACATCCGGCCGCCTCACAAACGACGCGAGCGCGTCGTCGAAGACAATTTCGCCGTGCCCCATCACCGCGACCCGACTGGCAATGTCCTGCGCGATCACCAGCCGCTGTTCGATCAGCAGCATCGCCACGCCTCGATCACGCAACTTTCGCAGACACTGCGCGACCTGTCCCATCACCTGACCGGCCAACCCCTCGCCCGGTTCGTCGACCACCAGCAGATCGGGATCGCCGAGCAAGGCCCGCGCGAGCGTCAGCATCTGCTGCTCGCCACCCGATAGCGCGCCGGCGCGCGTGCGCCTTCTTTCGCGCAGGACGGGGAACAGTTCGTAGGCGTCGTCAAAGGTAAAGCGTGAGATGCGCTCGCGCGCACGCGGCGCCACACCGAGTTGCAAATTCTCATGGACGCTCAGCGCCGGGAAGACGTCGCGATGTTCGGGCACGTAACCCAATCCCAGGCGGGCGATCTCGAAGGTGCGCAAGCCGCCGAGCGCATGACCGGCGAAACGCAACTCGCCCTCGCTGCGCACGAGCCCCATGATCGCGCGCGCCAGCGTCGAACGCCCGGAGCCGTTGCGCCCGACCAGCGCGACGACTTCGCCCGGTTCGATCTGCAATGTGACGCCATGCAGGGCCTGGCTCGCGCCATACCAGGCGTCAAGCTGGCGGATGTCGAGCAAGGCGCTCATGCGGGGAAACCGTCGCCAAGATAAGCCGCGCGCACGGCCGCATCCGCGCGAATCGCCGCCGGCGTGCCGGTCGCGATGATGCGGCCTTGCACCAGCACGGAAATGCGGTCGGCGATCGCGAACACGGCGTCCATGTCGTGCTCGACCATCAGAAGCGTGCGCCCCGCGGTGGTCGAGCGAATCAGTTCGATGGCGCGCGCCGCTTCGGCGCGGTTCATGCCGGCGGTAGGCTCATCGAGCAATAAGGTGTGCGCGCCGCCGGCGAGCGCGAGGCCGAGGTCGAGTGCACGCTGCTCGGCATAGCTCAGTGTGCCGGCGAGGCTATGCCGGCGTGCGCTCAAACCGACTGCTTCGAGCACCTGCTCGGCGCGCGCGTCGACCGTGCGCGAGCCGCTGAAACGCTGCCACCAGCGCGTACGGTCGCGTTCGGCCAGCATGGCCGCACAGCGCAGGTTGTCGAACACGCTGAGGCGAGCGAACACGCTGGTGGTCTGGAAGCTACGTGCAAGGCCCCGGCGCATGATCGCGGCCGGCGCGAGACGCGTGATTTCCGCGCCGAACAGATCGATGCGTCCAGCGTTCGGCCGCGCGCCCCCGGCGATCAGATTGAACAGCGTCGACTTTCCCGCGCCGTTCGGGCCGATCAAGGCGTGGCGCTCGCCGGGCTCGATCGCCAGATCGACGCCGCGCAGAATCCGCGTGCCGCCAAAGCGCTTTTCGATGCCATAGACCGCGAGGGCCGGGATCATCGCGCGCCTCCGGCGATCGGTGTGACAACGGTGCGAACAGCAAGGCGTGCCTGGGCGCGAATCGCGTAGCGCGCGGCGAGTGCCCCCGGCGCGGCCAGCATGAACACCACGACGCCGAGCCACAGGTGCGGCGAGCCCGTCTCCAGCGGTACGCCGGCAACGCTGAAAAACGTGCCGTCGTCCGCGCCGAATTGCACGGCGTACGCCCATTGCACCGCAAGCACGACGGCGAGCGTCCACAGCACCGCTGACGCCGCGCCCCACAGATAGGCCTTACCGCACGCGCGCCAGCCGTAGGCAGCGACGCGAGCCGAATGCCGCCGCACAAAACCCGCTATGCCATTCGGCGAGCTCACCACGACAGCGATGAAGAACAGCCCCAGATAAAACAGCCACGCCCGGGTGACGCTCGCCACCGCGACGCTGAAAAAGGTCAGGATTATCGCCCCCGCGACCGGCCCGAAGAATGCCCCGGTGCCGCCGATCACCGTCGCGATCAGCACGGCGCCGGAGCGCATCATGCCGACACTTTCCGTCGACACCAGTTCGACGTTGATCAGCCCCAGGGTGCCGGCAATACCCGCGAAGAACGCCGACATCACCGCCACGCCATAGCGGATGCGGCGCGGATAGCAGCCGATCGCCGCGGCGCGCGCCGGGTTGTCGCGCACGGCGTTGGCGAGGCGCATGAACGGCGTGCGCGACAGCGCGAACATCGCCACGCTCGCCAGCACACACCACAGCGCGATCAGCGCATACGCTTCGCGCGCCGGACCGAAGTTCCAGCTTGCGAGCATCGGCCCGCTCGTGCGATCGATCGGCACGCCGGCCTCTCCGCCGAACCAGTCAGGCAGCGTCCACGCCGCCGCGGCGACGAGTTCGCCGATACCGAGCGTGATCATCGCGAAAGCCGTCCCGGCACGCCGCGTCGACACGAAACCGAACACGATGCCGCACAGCGCGCCGCCGAGGCCGCCGATCAACGGCAGCAGCACCAGCGGCACACCAACGCGGTTGAACACCTGCGCCGCGATGAGCGCACCGAGGCCGGAATAGGCGGCGTGACCAAAGGACAATAGCCCGGTTTCGCCAAGCAGTAGGTTGTACGACAGCGCGAACACGATCATCGTCGCGGTTTGCGCGAGATAGGCGAGCAGCCAGCTTTGCGGCCACACAAAGGGCGGCACGGCGAGGAACAGGACAAGCGCAAGCCATGGCGCGAAGCTACGCGCCGCTGAGTGAGTTGAGGCCGCCGGCATGGCGACCTGTTCGAGCGGCTCACGCATGATCGTCACGCCGGCCGAACAGTCCCTGCGGGCGCAGCGCCAGCATCGCGACAAGCAGCAGATACGGAATCAGCGGCGCGAGTTGCGCAAGCGTGAGCGTGTCCCATGCGGGCGGCAATGCGTCGCCGAATACCGCGGTGAGATCGCCCAGCGACACGTCGCTCGCCACCGCAAAAGTCTGCACACAACCGACGATCAGCGAAGCCGCCAGCGCCCCGCTCAGCGAGCCGAGGCCTCCGATCACCACCACCACGAATACGATCGAGCCGAGCGACTCCGCCATCGCCGGTTCGATGACGAAGATCGGCGCGCCGATCACGCCGGCCAGTGCGGCGAGCGCGGTGCCCGCCGCGAACACGCCGGTGAACACGCGCGGCACGTTGTGGCCGAGCGCCTCGACCGCGCTCGCATGCGTGAGCGCGGCACGCACGATCAACCCCGCCTTCGAGACGCGCAGCACTGCATAGAGCACCGCCAGCATCGCCAGCGATACCGCCATCATGAAAGCGCGATAACGTGCGAAGGCCGCGCCGTAGACGGTGAACAGCGGCCCGTCGAGCACGGCCGGCACGGTCGCGCCAAGCGGACTAAGACCCCAGCCGAGCTTGACCAGTTCGCCGAGCAGATACGCGGCGCCGAATGTCAGCAGCAACTCGGGAAGATGACCATGCACCCGCACGCGGCGCAGCAGCCAGCGCTCGAGCGCCGCGCCGATTACGCCGACGATCAGCGGCGCGATCACCAGCGCACTCCAGAAACCCGCGTGCGCCGACACCGAAAAGCCGACGTACGCGCCGAGCATATAGAAACTCGCGTGCGCGAAATTCAGCACGCCGAGCATGCTGAAGATCAGCGTCAAGCCTGCCGACAACATGAACAGCAGCAGGCCGTAACTGACACCGTTGAGCAGATTGATGACGAACGACTGCACGCGCCTATTCCGCCTGCACAGCGACGCTCAGCGGTTCGAGCGCCGCGCGCAGACCGGCGGGCAACGTCACCGGACGGCGCGTCACGCGATCCACATACACGTGCACGAAATGGCCTTGGGCGGCGGGTTGATCTTCGCCTTCCTTGAAGAGACCCACTTCGTAGCGCACGCTCGACGTGCCGAGCCGCACCACTCGCAGACCCGCTTCGACCCGTTCCGGAAACACCAGCGGTGCGAAGTAGTTGCAATGCGTCTCGACCACGAGGCCAATCGTCGCGCCATGCTCGAAGTCGAGCACACCGGCGCGGATCAGATACTCGTTCACCACCGTATCGAAGTAGCTGTAGTAGACAACGTTGTTGACGTGGCCGTAGACGTCGTTGTCCATCCAGCGCGTGGTGATCGGCAGAAAATGCGGGTAGGCGCTGCGCGCGGCGGGGGCGGGTTTGTTCATCGCTTACTGCCCCGGCTTTTCCACAAACTCGAACGGCAAGCCGCGCCGCCGCATCCATTCGCCGAGCGCCTGACCGGTGCCCGCACGCCACGGACGCAGTTTGGCCGGTTCGATCAGCCGGTACTCGAGCAATTCCGGCGACAGCGCGATCGTGCCATACGCCTTCACGTGATACGCGATGATCAGTTCATTCTTGCGGATGAATTCGTACACGCCGATCAACTCGACCGTCTCCGCGTGCAGCGAGGTTTCCTCCAGCACTTCGCGGGCAATGCCTTGTTCCGGCGTCTCGCCGTTTTCCAGAAAGCCGGTGATCAGCGCGAACATGCCTTCGGGCCACGCGGCGTTGCGCGCGAGCAGGATCTTGCCTTCGTATTCGACGATCGCGGCCACCACCGGCAACGGATTATTCCAGTGGACGTAGCCACATTCCGTATCGGGACAGCTCTGGCGAATCCTGCCGCCTTCGTGTTCGGCATCGGCGCGCTCGATCAAAGGCTTGGCGCAACGCGGACAAAATTGATAATCGGTCATGGCGAGTGGGTCGTTTCTTATGTTCTGTGTCTGTTGTCTTGTTCCGGCGCGGCCGCAACGTGGTGTCAGGCCACGCACAACTCGCGCACTTCCGCCGCGAAACGCTCGACGGTTTCCGGCTGCGTGTCCCAGGCGCACATCAGCCGGCAACCGCCCGCGCCAATGAACTCGTAGAACTTCCAGCCGCGTGCCCGCATTGCCTTGGCGGCCTGCGCGGGCAATTGCGCAAAGACCGCGTTCGATTCTGTCGGGAACATGATGCTCACGCCGGGGATTTCCTGCAACCGCGTTTGCAGCAGTTGCGCCATTGCATTCGCGTGACGCCCGTTGCGCAGCCATACGTCGTTATCCAGCAGACCGAGCCACGGCGCGGAAATGAAGCGCATTTTCGAAGCGAGTTGGCCGGCCTGCTTCAGACGGTAGGCAAAATCGTCGGCGAGCGAGCGGTCGAAGAACACCACCGCCTCACCGACGGGCAAACCGTTCTTGGTCCCGCCGAAGCACAACACGTCGACGCCCGCGCGCCACGTGATCTCGGACGGATGCACGTCGAGCGCGGCAACCGCGTTCGCGAACCGTGCGCCGTCCATGTGCACTTTCAGATGACGCCGTTTGGCGATCGCCGCGATCGCGCGCACCTCCTCGACGGTATAGACCGTGCCTACTTCCGTCGATTGGGTCAGCGTGACGACCTTTGGCTTCGGGTAGTGAATATCGGCGCGGCGCGTGACGACCGCTTCGATCGCATCCGGCGTGAGCTTGCCGCTAACGCCCGGCGCGGTCAGCAGCTTGGAGCCGCCCGAGAAGAATTCGGGGCCGCCGCATTCATCGGTTTCGATGTGCGCGAGTTCATGGCAGATCACCGAGTGGTACGACTGGCACAGCGACGCCAGCGCCAACGAATTGGCGGCCGTGCCGTTGAACACGAAAAACACTTCGCAGTCGGTCTGAAACAGATCCCGCAGACGATCGCAAACCTGGTTGGTCCACGAGTCGTCGCCATACGCCGGTTCGTGGCCGCTAGTGTTGGCGGCGATCAGCGCGGCGAGCGCTTCGGGGCAGATGCCGGCATAGTTGTCGGACGCGAAATGTTGCATGGCGGGCGGCGCACCCGGCGACAGGCGCACTGTGATGACCGGAAAGCGGTCATTTTAGTGCGCTGCTGGCTAATTTGTTTTTCAGCCGTGAGGATTGGCGCGGCGAGCGCCCCTGCGCCGAATGGGAAGACCGTTAGTTGCAGCCGCAATCGGGCATCCGGCCACGGCCACGCGGCATGCGTGCCACGATGATCAGCCCGACCGCGCCCAGCAGTAACGCGCCTGTCGCCAGCCACAAAGCCGGCGAAAAAGACCCTGTGTGTTCGGCTATCGGTGCGGCCACCAGCGGGCCGACGATCTGACCCACGCCGTACGCCGCGGTCGCATAGCCCATCAGACCGGCTGCATTGTCGCCGTGCAGACGCCGTGCTTCGCGCATCGCGAACAGGGTGATCGCCGTAAACGGCAGGCCGATCAGGATGCTGCCCAGCGAGAAACCGGCCGCCGTAGGCCAGACAATGCCGAGCGCAATGCCGGCCGCCTGCAGCACGTAGCAGCCGGCGAGCAGCGTGCGGTTGTCCCAATGCACCGGCAGGCGCGCCGCAAGCAATGCCCCGACGATCAATGCCGCGCCGAACATCGGCCAGAACAGATCAGGCCAGGCCGAGCCCGGCAGCGCGTGGCGCGCGATTACCGGCAGAAAGGTTGCGGTGATGATGTAGCCGAAGCCGGGCACGCCATACAGCAGGACCAGCCAAAGGGCATCGGCGCGATTACCGGGATGGCTCGTGGGAACGTGTTGGCCGGTGGCGGAGCCCGGCGCCGCACGGGTGGCCACGGTGGCGCTGCCCGCGGCCGCCGCCGCGCCTTCTGCGGCGCTGTGGTGCCCTCTTACTGTGCCGAACACGGGCCAAACCGTGATCGAGAGCACGGCAGCGATAAGCCCAAAACCAATCCAACCCGCCGTTGCGCCGTAGCCGCCCGCAGCACTAACCAGCAAACCCGTCCCGACAATGCCGACGCCCGGCCCGGTATAGATCACCCCGCCCCATCCGTGCGCGCCCAGTTCGGCGAGCCGCCGCAAGCCCCACTGCGAGGCGAACACGAAGGTCCAGGCGCTAATCGCGCCGGCGACGAAGCGCACGACCGCCCACAACCAGAACTGGCTCGTTACGCCCATTGCCAAGGTCAGCAAAACGGTCCCCACCAGCCCCATGCGCACCATGCGTGCGGGTTCGACCCGCAGTGCCGCACAGGTGAGCGCTCCGACGAAATAGCCCGCGTAGTTAAACGAGGCAAGCCAGCCGCCATGCTGGATATCGATCTGCGGCTGGCCGAAGGCGCTGCCGTGCAGCATCAGCGGCAGGAGCGGCGTGAAGGCGAAACGTCCAATCCCGAGCACCACGGCCAACGTCACCATGCAGGCAAGCGCCGCGTGACGGGCAGCGTGGCGTTCAGCAAAAGTGTCGTGCGCACGGGAAGCGAGGCGGTTCATGAGTAGGCAGTAAAGAGGTTCGAACCGGCGGTCACCGGTTTCTTCACTCCATACTAGCTTGACCTTTAGATCATGAAAAATGAATAATCAGGATACCAACCATCGCCAGGAGAGAACTATGGATCTGGCCGCCCTGACCATTTTTCGCGCTGTCGTGCGTGAAAACGGCGTGACCCGCGCCGCTGCCAAGCTCAATCGCGTGCAATCGAACGTCACGACGCGCATCAAGCAGCTCGAGGAGCAACTGGGGACCGACCTGTTCATCCGCGATGGCCGGCGCCTCGTTCTGACGCCCGCCGGCGAGACGCTGCTGCCCTACGCGGAGCGTCTGCTCGCGCTCGCCGACGAGGCACGCCATGCGCTGCGTGAGGATCGGCCGAGCGGGCGCCTGCGTTTGGGCACGATGGAAAGCGTGGCGGCAACGCGCCTGCCTGGCCTGCTCGCGCGCTATCACCAGCAGTGGCCGGATGTGGCGCTGGAACTCGAAACCGGCACAACCGGCAAGCTGATCGAGCGGGTGCGTGAATTCGAAGTGGATGCAGCATTGATGGCAACGCCGCTGGATCCTGCCGCGCTCGGTGAATTGTTCGAGACGGTGCCGGTTTTCCGCGAAGAACTGGTGATGCTGTCGCCGCGCGGCCATCGGCCGATTCACGAAGTGCGGGATATCGCGTTATCGACACTGATCGCGTTCGAGCGTGGCTGCGCTTACCGGTCGTATATCGAGAAGTGGTATCTGGAGCACGATGTGAGACCGGCTCGCGTTCTGGAGCTTGGCTCGTATCACGCGATTGTGGCTTGTGTCGCCGCCGGCGCGGGGGTGGCCGTGGCGCCGCGATCCGTGCTCAATCTACAAACCGAAGCGAGCAATATCGCAGTTCACGAGCTTCCCGATATTGGCGCAATCGAGACGCTTCTCGTCTGGCGACGGGGGCATTTTTCGTCCGCGCTCAATGCGCTGCGGCAAACGCTTGTGTCGGGAGGGGATGCGGTGGAGGTACCTGCTGCAACGGTGGGTGTTGCCTGAATTTCTGCCTGAGTTTATGTCTGGGTTTATACCGGGCTTTATACCTGGTGCGTGGCCGGCGTGGCGGGGAACGCCAACCCCACCGTACTCAGCCAGATTGATGCGCGGCAACGCACGCGAAGTCCAGAAACAACTTGGGCCACGGGGACGCAAAAAACACCAGCGTCCCGCGTGGCCCGATCAAACCCGAATCAAAGCTGGGTTTCGACCCAGGCCTTCACGCCTGCCAACGCCGCAGGCAGATTCGCCGGCTCGGTACCGCCGGCCTGCGCCATGTCCGGTCGCCCGCCACCCTTGCCACCAACTTGCTGGGCAACGAAGTTGACGAGTTCACCGGCCTTGACCTTCTTGCTGGCGTCCGCCGTCACCCCGGCGATCAGGCTAACCTTGCCGCCCTCGACCGAGGCCAGCACGATCGCCGCGCTCTTCAGCTTGTCCTTCAGCTTGTCGACGGTCTCGCGCAAGGTTTTCACATCCGCGCCTTCGAGCGTGGCAGCCAGCACATGGACGCCGGCCACTTCGATTGCCTGGCCGGCAAGCTCGTCGCCCTGGCTCGAAGCCATCTTCGACTTCAACGCGCTCAGCTCTTTCTCCAGCGACTTGACCTGATCCTGCACCTGCATGATCCGCTGCGTCAGCTCCGACGGCTGCGCCTTCAACACGGCGGCAGCCGCATTGATCCGCGCATCGAGATCCTGCACGAAACGCACGGCGTTATCGCCGGTGATCGCTTCCACGCGACGAATACCGGCGGCCACGCCGCCTTCCATCACGATCTTGAAGAGGCCAATGTCGCCCGTGCGATGCACATGCGTACCGCCGCACAATTCGCGCGAAAAACCGAGGTCGAGCACGCGCACTTCGTCGCCGTACTTTTCGCCGAACAACGCCATTGCGCCGCCCTTCACCGCTTCGTCGAACGGCATGACCCGCACGATGCCCGGCGCGTTCGCCAGCACTTCCGCATTGACGATCGCCTCGACCTGACGGATCTGCTCGTCGGTCATCGGCGCGTTGTGCGCGAAGTCGAAACGGGTCTTGTCGGCATCGACCAGCGAACCCTTCTGCTGCACGTGCGAGCCGAGCACTTCACGCAGCGCCTTGTGCATCAGGTGGGTGGCCGAGTGATTGCGTTCGGTGCGGGCACGACGCACCGCGTCGATTTCCGCCTTCACGACGTCGCCGACTTTCAGCGTGCCCTGCTCCAGCGTGCCGTGGTGCCCGACCACGTCGGCTTGCACCTTCAACGTGTCGGTTACCGCGAAACGCACGCTCGCGTTCGCCAGCACGCCCTGGTCGCCGACCTGGCCGCCCGACTCCGCGTAGAACGGGGTATGGTCCAGCACGACGACGGCTTGCTGGCCGTGATTCACTTCCTTCACCGAGGCGCCGTCGACATACAGCGCGATCACCTTGGCGTCGTCGAAGACGATTTCTTCGTAGCCGTGGAACGTGGTCTTCGCGCCCGAGTATTCGAGGCCCTGCGCCATCTTGAACTTGCCGGCCGCGCGCGCCTGTTCGCGCTGACGCGCCATGGCTTCGTCGAAAGCGGCCTCGTCAACCGTCACTTCACGTTCGCGGCAGACGTCCGCCGTCAGATCGAGCGGGAAACCGTAGGTGTCGTGCAGCTTGAATGCGAGTTCGCCGTCGAGCGTCTTGCCGCCCTTCGCTTCCAGATCGGCCAGCGCGCTTTCGAGAATCGACATGCCGTGCTCGATGGTCTCGAAGAAGCGTTCTTCCTCCTGGCGCAGCACGTCGATCACGCGTTGCTCCGCGTCCTTCAGCTCTGGATAGGCGGCGCCCATTTGCGCGACGAGGTCCGGCACCATGCGGTGGAAGAACGAACCCTTCTTGCCCAGCTTGTAGCCGTGACGGATCGCACGGCGCACGATTCGGCGCAGCACGTAGCCGCGGCCTTCGTTGCCCGGAATCACACCGTCGACGATCAGGAACGAGCAGGCGCGGATGTGATCGGCAATCACCTTCAGCGAATTGTTGGTCAGATCGGTCACGCCGGTTTCGCGGCCCGCAGCCTTGATAAGCGCCTGGAACAGGTCGATCTCATAGTTGCTGTGAACGTGCTGCAAAACCGCGGCGATACGCTCGAGACCCATGCCGGTGTCGACGCACTGCTTGGGCAGCGGCGTCATGTTGCCTTGCGCGTCGCGGCTGAATTGCATGAACACGAGATTCCAGATCTCGATGTAGCGGTCGCCGTCTTCCTCAGGAGACCCCGGGGGGCCGCCCCACACGTCCGGGCCGTGGTCATAGAAGATTTCCGAGCACGGTCCGCAGGGACCGACGTCGGCCATCTGCCAGAAGTTGTCCGACGCGTAGCGCGCGCCCTTGTTGTCGCCGATGCGGATGATCCGCTCGACCGGCACACCCACTTCCTTGGCCCAGATGTCGTGCGCTTCGTCGTCTTCGTGATAGACGGTGACCCACAGCTTGTCTTTCGGCAACTGGTACACGCCCGTGAGCAGTTCCCACGCGTAGTGGATCGCGTCGCGCTTGAAGTAGTCGCCGAACGAGAAGTTGCCCAGCATTTCGAAGAACGTGTGGTGACGCGCGGTGTAGCCGACGTTTTCCAGATCGTTGTGCTTGCCGCCGGCGCGCACGCTGCGCTGAGCGGTCGTGGCGCGCGCATACGGACGCGATTCGGCGCCGAGGAACACATCTTTGAACTGCACCATTCCCGAATTGGTAAAGAGCAGGGTCGGGTCGTTGCCGGGCACAAGGCTCGACGAGCGAACGATCGTATGGCCCTTCGATTCGAAGAACTTGAGGAATTTCTCGCGGATTTCGGCGGCTTTCATAGCGTGCGTGGGACGGGTTTGCCAGTTCCCTGGCTGTTACCGGCGGCATCAAGGGGATGCGCCAACTGTTTGTTTCTTAAACGACTGATTATACGGGATCAGCGCCCGTGCGCGGCAGCGGCCCTGCCCCGGCCGCGTCGCGTTGGCCATTCGGCCAGGTTTGACCGGGTAGCGGGAGACACGACAAGGTGTGTCGGCCGTCCTATGATGTTCGGCTGACTGCGCCGGCGCGCGGGAATCGCTTAAGATTGCCCCCATTCGCGGCGTCACGCGCGCTGCGTCATCACTCGCAAATTTTGCAGAGGGCCGGTGTACGCGCCAAAGCGCTGAGTCCGATCGACCGCTTTGCATGGGGCCGGACTAAGCGCTAAAGCGCCAAGTCTGCCGACCGCTTTGCATGGGGCCGGACTAAGCGCTAAAGCGCTAAGTCTGCCGACCGCTTTGCATGGGGCCGGACTAAGCGCTAAAGCGCTAAGTCCGGCCGACATTGGAGACATTGAAGAATATGGGCGCTCTTAGTCATATCCGCGTGCTGGATCTCACACGCGTGCTCGCCGGGCCGTGGTGCGCACAGACGCTCGCCGATTTCGGCGCCGACGTCATCAAGATCGAACGCCCCGAAGTCGGCGACGATACGCGCCACTGGGGGCCGCCGTACCTGAAAACGCCGGAAGGCGCCGACACCCGCGAAGCCGCCTATTACCTCGCGGCGAATCGCAACAAGCGCTCGGTCACCGTCGATATCGCCTCGCCCGAAGGCCAGCGGATCATCCGCGAACTGGCCGCGCAAAGCGACGTGGTGCTGGAGAACTACAAGGTCGGGCAGCTGAAGAAGTACGGCCTCGATTACGCGTCGCTCAAGGAAGTGAAGCCCGATCTGATCTACTGTTCGGTAACCGGCTTCGGGCAAACCGGGCCGTATGCGCAGCGCGCCGGTTACGACTTCATCGTGCAAGGCATCGGCGGCTTCATGAGCATTACCGGCGAGCGCGACGGCCAGCCGGGCGGCGGCCCGCAGAAGGCCGGCGTCGCGATCGCCGACCTGATGACCGGTATGTACTCGACCATCGCCGTGCTCACAGCACTCACGCATCGCGACCGGACGGGCGAAGGCCAGTACATCGATATGGCGCTGCTCGACGTGCAGGTGGCCATGCTGGCCAACATGAATTCGAATTACCTGGCGAGCGGCCAGCCACCGGTGCGCTGGGGCAATGCGCATCCGAACATCGTGCCCTACCAGACCTTCCAGACCAGCGACGGCTGGATCATCGTCGCGGTCGGCAACGACGGCCAATTCCGCAAGTTCGTCGAGGCGGGCGGCCGCCCCGAACTCGCGGAAGACGCGCGATTCGCCACCAATCCGGCGCGCGTGCGCCACCGCGACGTACTCGTGCCGATTCTGGCCGACATGGTGCGCCTGCAGGGCAAGCAGCAATGGATCGCCGCGCTGGAAGCGGCGGGTGTGCCGTGCGGGCCGATCAACGATCTGGGCGAGGTGTTCGAAAACGAGCAGGTGGTGGCGCGCGGCATGCGGGTCGATCTGCCACATCCGTCGGGCGGCACGGTCAAACTGGTGCGCAATCCGATCAACATGACCGGCACGCCGCCTGAAGCGCTGGCTCATCCGCCAATGCTCGGCGAACACACCGACAGCATCCTGCGCGACGTGCTCGGCTATGACGAGGCCCAGATTGCCCGGCTGCGGGACCGGTCGGTGATTTGAGGGTGGCTGAGGCGGACGTTTTTTCAGTTACGCCGGCCACAGCGACAGCGCCAGCTCACCCGCCGCCCAGCTACGGCCGCAGCATCAGCGGAAATCAACGGAAACGGAGGTTCAGCGCCGCTCGCCCAATGAAGTCAGCCAGCGCCGCCCCTCGTCCCAATCGCCGAGCCCGCTGTCGGCATTGATGTGGCCACGCGGCCCGATATCGATCCAGCGGCTGCCCCAAGCCTCGGCGCAAGCTTGCGAGAACGGCACGCTGCCGTACGGATCGTCGCTGCTCGCCACCACGATGCTCGCAAACGGCAAGCGCGTCAGCGGCACCGGCGCGAAGCCGTGGGCGTCCCGTGGAAAATGTGCGCCGGACGGATCGGGCACCGCCACCAGCAGCGCGCCCGCCACCTTCGCAAGCTGCGCGGCGCTTGCATACTGCGACGCCCAGAAGGCGGTGGTCAGGCAGCCAAGGCTGTGCGCGGCGAGCACCACGGGCGAGTCTGCCTCAGCCACCGCGGCGTCGAGCGTGCTGCACCAAGCGTCGCGTTCCACATGGTCCCAGTCCGGCATCTGCACACGCACGAAAGCGGGATCAAGCGCCTCCCAGCGCGTCTGCCAATGCCCCGGGCCGGAATTCTGGTAGCCCGGCAGCACGAGTACGTTTAATTTTTGTCCGCTCATCGCGTTCCCCGCCTCGGTTCGTTATCCACGTTCGTCGTTCAAGTTCGTTGTTCAGGCGCGTTAAAAGTGCGTTCATCAAGTCTGCTTCCACACGGCGTTTCCACAGCCCGCCTCAGCAATCCACTTTACCCACGGTCTGCTTCGCACGACCGCGCAAACCACGCGTCAAGGCATCACGCGCCCCACGCCCGTGCCGCGCGGATCGGCCGCCGGCTCGGGCTTCGTCCCTTCAACGCGAATCATCTGCACATCGCCGTTGAACGACTGCGCTTCCAGCGTGTACCCCTTGGCTTTCAACTGATCGGCCAACTCGCCCGTAATCGGATGATACGGCTCAAAGTAAATCGTCTTCGGCGGCAGCAACTGATGATGGAATCGCATCGCGGCCAACGCGTCGGCCGGCGTCATGCCGAAATCGTACAGGTCGGTCATCACCTGGAAAATCGACGTCAGAATTCGCGAGCCGCCGGGCGTGCCGATCACGAGCGACACCTTGTTGTCCTGCAACAGGATGGTCGGCGTCATCGATGAAAGCGGCCGGCGTCCCGGCACCACCGTATTCAGGTCATTCGCCGTCGCACCCGGCGCGCCGGCTGCAACCGGACTCGTCTCGAAGTCGTCCATCGCGTCGTTGAGCAGGAAGCCGCCGCCGTCCACCACCACGCCGGAACCGAATGACCCGTCCAGCGTATAGGTGTTCGAAACGGCGTTACCCCACTTGTCGACCACCGAGAAATGCGTGGTTTGCGTCTTTTCCGGCAACGAATCGCCGAGACCGCCTTTAACGGGCGTCGCGCCCGGCACCTCGTCGGGTTTCACTTCGTCGGCGCGCTGGGCGAGGTAGGCGTTGTCAGTCAGTTTGTCGACCGGTATCCGGTACGAATCGGGGTCGCCGATATATTGCTGGCGATCGGCGAACACACGATCTTCGATCTGCGCGACCAGATGGATATACGGCGCGGAATTGAGCTCCAGGCCGTCGAACGCCTGCTTCAGGTCGGCTTTCATCTTCAGCATCTGGATCAGCCCGATACCGCCTGAGCTCGGTGGCGGCGCGGTCACGATTTTGTAGCCGTTCCAATCGGCGATAAGCGGTTGGCGCCACACGGCCTTGTACTGGATCAGGTCCTGCTTCGTGACCAGACCGTGGCCGTACATCTGCTGGGCGATCAGATCCGCGGTGCGGCCTTCGTAAAACTCGCGGCCGCCGTCGCTGGCAATGCGCGAGAGGGTCTGCGCCAATTCGGGCTGACGGAGCGTCGCGCCCGCCTTCAGGTTCGAGAAGTAGGCGTCGAAATTGGTCTTGCCGGCGAAATTCTTCGCCGCCGCGTCATGTCGCTGCTGCAAGCCCGGTTCGACCTGGAAGCCGTCGGTGGCGTAGCGGATCGCGGGCGCCAGTACCTGTTTCCACTTCAGCTTGCCGAAGCGCTGCTGCGCTTCCCACATGCCTTCGACGGTGCCCGGCACCGCCACCGCGCGATGGCCGACGACACTCATACCCGGTATGAGCTTGCCTTTGTCGTCGAGGTACATGTCGCGGGTCGCCTGCTGCGGCGCGCGCTCGCGATAGTCGAGAAAATACGGTTTGCCGTCCATGAACACCGTCATGAAGCCGCCGCCGCCGATATTCCCTGCGTCCGGGCGGGTCACGGCCAGCGTGAAGGCGATCGCGACAGCGGCATCCACCGCATTGCCGCCGGCGGCGAAGATCTGCTGCGCGGCGTCGGCGCTGTAGCGATCCGGCACAGCGACTGCCGACGCGTCCAGCACGGCCTTGGGCGGGGGCGTTTTCGCGAGCGCGGGTGCAGGCGCCACGAAGCTGCCCGCGAGCGCGGCGAACACGGTCGTGGCCGTCACGATCCGGGCGAAGGACATAGAGGCGAAAGGCACGCGAGGCGCGTCATGAGGCGAAACGGGCATCCGAGAAACTCCGGGAACTGAGGGCGTCATGTTGCACGAACGGCGCGGGCCGTGCAAAACGACCAAGGAGAGCGAGACCTGACTGGACCGTGTGGCCGGACCACGGCCACGCAGGCAAGCGTTGCGCGGCAAGGCATGAGCGTAGGCTTGCACTACCCCGGAAAAGGTCGCGCGGCGCGCGGGTGGCAAGTGTGCCGCCCGCATCCTAAGTCGCCGGCGCATGCGTCAACAAAACGTTTTACCTCCTGTTACAGCACCTTAAACGCAGCTTGCAGGACCCCGCCTGACCCCAAAAACCAGCCGAAACCGCTCAAACGTTGGCTGCGCGCCGCACTCGCCTGCCGTGAGCGAACGCGTCAGGTAGAATTGACAGATAAGTGGGCGCATTGCGCACCCCCGACCGACATTCACCTTCTCGCATGAATACCGAACGCAACGACGCGCCAGCGGCATCCAATTTCATCCGCAACATCATTGACGAAGACAACCGCACCGGCAAATGGGGCCAGCGCGTCGAAACGCGCTTTCCGCCCGAGCCGAACGGCTATCTGCACATTGGCCACGCCAAAAGCATCTGCCTGAACTTCGGCGTGGCGCGCAACTACGGCGGCGTGTGCCATCTGCGCTTCGACGATACGAATCCGGAAAAGGAAAGCGTCGAGTACGTCGACTCGATCATCGATTCCGTGCGCTGGCTCGGTTTCGAATGGCAAAAAGACGGCAAGGAACAGCTTTACTTCGCCAGCGACTACTACGACAAACTGTACGAATTCGCCGAACTGCTGATCGAGCGCGGCAAGGCGTATGTGGATAGCCAGTCGGCCGAGGAAATGCGCGCGAACCGCGGCTCGGCCTCCGAAGTCGGCACGCCGTCGCGCTTCCGCGAGCGTTCGGTGCAGGAAAACCTCGACCTGTTCCGCCGCATGAAAGCCGGCGAGTTCAAGGAAGGCGAGCACGTGCTGCGCGCGAAGATCGACATGTCGTCGCCGAACTTCAACATGCGCGACCCGGTCATCTACCGTATCCGCTTCGCGCATCACTACCGCACCGGCGACAAATGGTGCGTGTACCCGATGTACGACTACACGCACTGCATCTCGGACGCGCTGGAAAACATCACGCATTCGCTGTGCACGCTCGAGTTCGAAGACCACCGTCCGCTGTACGACTGGATTCTGAACGAGCTGGCCGAGGCCGGAATCTTCACGCGCCCGCTGCCGCAGCAAATCGAGTTTTCGCGCCTGAACCTCACCTACGCGATCACCAGCAAGCGCAAGCTGCTGCAACTCGTAACGGAAGGCCATGTCGACGGTTGGGACGATCCGCGCATGCCGACCATCGTCGGGGTACGCCGGCGCGGCTTCACGCCGGAAGCGATCCAGTTGTTCTGCGAACGAATTGGCGTCACCAAGGTCGATTCGTGGATCGACATGAGCGTGTTCGAAGGCGCATTGCGCGACGATCTGGACGACAAGGCGCCGCGTACCGCTGCCGTGCTCGATCCGCTCAAGCTAATCATCGACAACTTCCCCGAAGGCGTGAGCGAGCCGTGCAACGCGCCCGTCCACCCGCATCATCCGGAAATGGGGGTTCGGGAGTTCCCGATTTCGCGCGAGCTGTGGATCGAACGCGACGACTACAACGAAACGCCGCCGAAGGGCTACTTCCGCCTGTTCCCGGGTAACAAGGTGCGTCTGCGCTACGGCTACGTGATCGAATGCATCGGCGCGGACAAGGACGAGAACGGCAATATCGTCGCGGTCCACTGCAACTATTTCCCGGACAGCAAATCGGGCACCGAAGGCGCGAACAACTACAAGGTCAAGGGCAACATTCACTGGGTCAGCGCGGCAGGCGCGGTCCCGGCCGAAGTGCGCATCTACGACCGGCTGTTCAAGGAACCGCAGCCGGACGCCGGTGGCCGCGACTTCCTCGAAGCGCTGAATCCGGATTCGAAGCGCGTGGTCAACGCCTACCTGGAACCGGGTGCACGCGACGCGCTGCCGGAACAACGCTATCAGTTCGAACGCCATGGCTATTTCGTCGCGGACCGTGTCGATTCGAAACCGGGCAAACCCGTGTTCAATCGCATCGTCAGCTTGCGCGACAGTTGGGGCAAGCCGGCATAAACTGAAGCTGCGACGCGAAGTACATTTGACGTTGCGTATTTGACGTTACGCATTTAACGTTGCTTACCAGACGTTGAACATGGCGTGCATTTCGCAAGCGGGATGCACGCCTTTTCGTTGCATCGACATTCCATCGACATGTGACAGCGCGGCCACCATGCCCGCGCCAGTCCGGGAGGCCCGATGAAAGTTGCAGCCCGCAGCGGGGCAAGAACATGGGGGAGCACGGCAGAAGGCACGCGTCACGCTCATACTGCGCCTGCAGCGCGCATCAATCGCGCCGCGCGCGTCGCGCAAAGCATCCGTTGCACAATCGCCGCGTTGGCCGCATTCAGCGCAATGTCGCTCGCCGGCACCGCTCACGCGGACGAACTCACCGGCACACTGAAGAAAATCCACGACGACGGTGTGGTCGTGCTCGGCGTGCGCGAAGCGTCGATTCCCTTCTCGTACTTCGACGGCAAGCGCACGGTCGGCTATTCGCAAACCATCGCGCTGCAGATCGTCGACGAAATCAAGAAAACGCTCGGCCTGCCGCAACTGAAGGTGCACGAAATTACGGTCACCTCGTCGAACCGCACGCCGATGTTGCTGAACAACCAGATCGATCTGGAATGCGGCTCGACCACGCACACAGTGGAACGCGAAAGCGTCGCCGCCTTCTCGAACAGCTTCTTCCAGTACGCGGTACGCATCATCGCGCGCAAGAGCAGCGGCATTACGGATTTTCCTGACCTCGCCGGCAAGCCCGTGGTGACAACCGCGGGCACCTCCGACGAGCGTCTGCTACGCCGCCTGAATACCGAGAAACATCTGAACATGCGCATCATGAGCGCGCGCGATCATCAGGAAGCCTTCACCGCGCTCAAGGACGACCGGGCGGTGGCCTTCGTGATGGACGAACCGATCCTGTACGGTTTCAAGTCGACCGATCCGCACCCTGACGATTTCGTGGTGACCGGCACGCCGCTCGGCTCCGAGGTTTACGCCTGCATGTTTCGCAAAGGTGACGAGCCGCTCCGAGCGCTGGTGAACGGGGTGATCGCGCGCGGCGAGACTAGCGGCGACGCGGAACGTTTGTACAACCAGTGGTTCACGCAGCCGATTCCTCCGCGCGGCATCAATCTGAATTTTCCGCTGTCGGAACAGAATCGCACACTATTCGCTCATCCGAACGACCGGGCACTCGACTGAACATGCAGGCGACACGCCCGTGCTGCGATCTGCTATAGCGTTCGATGCAGTTCGGTGAGCGAAAGCGTGGTCTCAAAGAGTCTTGTGAGACTGCGGCTCGCATACCGCTCGACTTCGTCCGGCGCAACCCAGCGGTATGCATCCATTTCGGGAATCAGCGTGCCGTCAGAGCGGCGCGGAAACAGCGACGTGCAGGTGCACGCACTGAGATCGAGTTCGCCGGCCGTTGCACGGGCCGCGAACAGATGCAAATCCTTGTCGCGCCGGTAGACGAACAGTCCGAGATCCTTCAGACGCTCGGGTTCGATCACGATACCGGTCTCCTCGACCATCTCGCGCAGCGCTGTGACGTGGGGCGCCTCGCCCTCTTCGCCGTGCCCTTTGGGAATGTCCCAGTGAGAGGTTTCGGTGGCGTGGGCGAGCAGCACCCGCCCTTGCGGATCGAGCAGCACAACGCCACACGAGACGACCCGCGCGCTCATTGACACATTGCGCCGCAAGGACGCGTGGTTTCAGGCAGCGCCGGCAGCAAGCCGACACGCATGGTCATACCCGCCGGCACGCTCAGCGCTTTTTCTGCAATTGCCAGTTAGCGCTACCCTGCTTGCAGAACTGCGGGCGCAGCGTCATTGACTGCCCTTTCGCATTCAGTACGACGCCGACGTCGCGGCAGGTGCGCTCGCCGTCTTTCGCGGTGCTGGCGATGGTGATCGTCGCGTCGATCTTGACGCTGTTGCCGGTGCCTTCGTTGACCCAGCTCACGCTTTCGCCGTCCTGCTTGTCATTCAACGCACCGATGACGGCGCCCTTGATCGAATCGACGTCGCGTTGCTTCATGTAGCTGATCGGCGTGTCGTTCAGAAAACCGAGGTTCGCCGCTTGCGCGCCGATCGCGCCGCCAAGCAGCAGGCCACCGACGGTCAAGTGAAACAGGGCACGGGTTCGCATCGACATGAAGGGTACTCCTCGAAGAAAGGTTTGGCTCTATCGAGCGCGCTCGCGGCGGCTCATGATCTGGACCCCAAAAGCATAGCATGTCGCTCCCGAAATGGCCTTGCGGATGCGGCGGCCCGCTCCGCCCGCTCAGGAACCGACGAGCCGACGGACAGACGGACGGGCACCAGGACTTTTAGGACCAGTCCCATACTTTTTTATGGGACGTCTTTCTAAGATAAGTCTGTCGCGCTACTGCGCTGCTCAAGCTTCAAACCCGCCTTATGGACATCTCACTTGCTCTCGAAACCGTCACCGTCGCGCTCGCGTTCTTCTGCGTCGCGCTGGTGCCGTTCGCCATCGGCCGCGATCCCGGTCTTGCGCGGCGCATCGTGCGAATGGACAAGCTCCCCCTCGCACGGTGGCCGAATCTGCTGACGCGCGCAGGCGTTGCATGCCTTCTGATCTCATTCGCACTACTGCTGGCTGCCTGCTATTGCATCCTTGCCGGCACAGGCATCTAACCGCGCGCACCGCGGCGCGCTCAGTGCCCGACAATCAATTCGCAGCCGCGGTCTTTTCGGGCTTGTTTCCCGGTTTGTTTCCCTGCTTGTCTTCCGGTTTGTACCCATCGGTGAGCGTATTCAGAAACGCCACCACGTCCTTGATTTCAGCCTCGTCGAGTGCCGGCTTGTCACCCGGTTTGCGATCGAACGGCGGCTCGGTATTCAGATTGGCCCAGTAACGCTGCGGCAGGTCGTCGAACTTCTGCACCTTGCCCTTCGAGACCGGATAGAACTTCTCCGGGTTGGTGTCGCGCTGCGCGTAAAAACGCACCACCTGATCGAGGGAATGATAGATGCCGTTGTGGAAAAAACTCTTCTTCAACGCAACATTGCGCAGCGTCGGCGTGCGGAAGATGCCGCAAAACTCAGCACGTCCGCCCAGGTCGGTACGCTCCGGGCCGCATGCGCCGAGGTCGTAGAAATGCGGATCGCGATTCACCGGCAGCGCACGGTTGCGCGGCACGCCGATCGCAATCAGCCCAAAGTCGCTGAACTGGGGCGGCGCGCCGTCCATGCTGCGCTGACTGATGTGGCAACTCGCGCAGTTACCTTTCTTTTCGTCGTTGAACACTTCCAGACCGTGTAGTTCGGCCTTGGTCAACTGTGCCTTGCCCGCCAGATACGCGTCGTACTTGCTGGTGTACGGGTAGAAAATCTCCGGGGTCTGCTCGAAGGTTTCCAGCGCCTGCAGCACGGCGTTGAAGGTGGCTTCGTCACTATCGAAAATATGTTCGCCGAAGGCCGCGCGGAAAGCGCCCGCATATGGCGAGGCCTTTACCGCGGCGGCAACTTTGGCGGGCGAGCTGCCCATTTCGAACGACGACAGCAGCGGAATGCGCGCCTGGTCCGAGCCGCGATCGACCCGGCCGTCCCACGTCAAACCACCGGTCGGCCCGGCATCGACGCTTTCATCGCCTTCGTCGTCCGACTCGTGGTAGTGCTCGGCGAACGCCGGCACCGATTGCAGGTACTTGAGCGTGGGCGCGGCACGCATGCCGGTGCGGTGCATGTCGTTGCCGCCCAGTTGGACCGCCAGCGAATTCGCGGGCGAGAAAGCGTGCTCGGGACTGTGGCACGACGCGCACGCCAGCTTGCCCGAGCCGGACAGCGATGGGTCGAAGAACAACTGCTTGCCCACCGCCGTCATCTTCCGCACGGATTCATAGACTTGCGCGCGAGTCTGGCCGCCTTGCTGCGCGGCCGCTTTCACGGCAGAAGCCGCAAGCAATGCAGACGCTTTAGGCGCAATCTCCACGCTTGCATTGGCGTGCGGATTTGCCCGGGCATTTACTTGACCATTTATTCTTTCATTAACATTACTATTAATTTCATTACTATTACTGCTGGCTGTCGACGAGCCAGCGTCGCACGCTGCAAGGCTCAGGATAACCACCGTGAGCGCCACCGTCAGCTTTGCGAGCCCTGCGCCTGTGCTTGCTGGCACCGCGCCCCGCTGCGCCTGCGGCTGAGCCGCCGTTTCCCGAATCCCCGTGAGACCAAGCCGCATATGAATGGTGTGAATTTGCGATATCGAAGTCGGCAAGCGTATTTCACCTGCATGTCGCCAAAATGACATACAGCCGACGAAAATTTTGAAAAAGAGGCAATTCGTAATTATTTACATCTTTCTGTCAAACTCCTTATTCAAACTTTCTCTCACGGTCAGTCTGTAAGCACGGTGCCTGACCGGTCCCCAACGCGAGAGAGAGAACACACACCCAATGAACAAAAAACTGATCTGCGCGACGCCTATCGCGATCGCAGCAGCGCTAAGCTTGTATGCGTGCGGCGGCGACGATGTCACGGCTCAGCCGGACATCACGTCGATCAAGACGGTCGTGGTGATCTATGCGGAGAACCGCAGCTTCGACAATCTCTACGGCAACTTCCCGGGCGCCAACGGTCTGCAGAATGTAACGGCGGCAAGCGCCATGCAGGTCGACCGCAACGGCACACCGCTCGCCACGTTGCCGCAAGTGTGGAACGGCCTGACACAAACCGGCGTGACGCCGGCGGTGACGCAAGCGATGACCGCCAATCTGCCGAACAGCCCGTTCGCCATCGACGACCCGAACGGCTTCAATACGCCGATCACGGCCACGACGCGCGATCTGTATCACCGCTTCTATGAAAACCAGATGCAGATCAACGGCGGCAAGAACGACAAGTTCGCCGCGTGGGCGGATTCGGGTGGTCTCGTCATGGGTCACTACACGCTCAACGCCGACAAGCTGCCGCTGTGGAAAATCGCCCAGCAATACACGCTGGCCGACAACTTCTTCATGGGCGCGTTCGGCGGCTCGTTCCTGAATCACCAGTGGCTGGTGTGCGCGTGTACGCCGACCTACCCGAACGCGGACAAGAGCCCGGCGGTCAATTCGATCTCCGCGGTCGAAAGCGACGGCGTCACACTGAAGGTAGCGGCCAACTCGCCGGCTTCTGCCTTGACCGGCGCGCCCAAGTACGTGAATTCGGGCAACCTGACGCCTGACTTCTACGCGATCAACACGATGCAGCCGCCGTATCAGCCGAGCGGCAACAAGCCGGCTTCGGGCGGCGACGCGAACCTCGCCGACCCCGGCGCGGCCACCACGCTGCCGGCCCAGACGCAACAGCACATCGGCGATCTGCTGAACAACGCGAAGGTGTCGTGGGCGTGGTACGGCGGCGCATGGGGCGCGGCGGTCTCGGCGGCGCAGAACGGCACGTCAAATGTGATCTACGGCGCGAATCTGACGGCGCCGAACTTCCAGCCGCATCACCAGCCGTTCAACTACTTCGCCGACCTCGCACCGGGCTCGGCCAACCGTTCGCAGCACTTGCTCGACGGTGGTCTCGCAGGCTCCGAGTTCATCAAGGCAATCGACGCGGGCACGCTGCCGCAGGTGTCGTTCTACAAGCCGCAGGGCAACTTGAATGAACACCCGGGCTATACCGACGTTGCATCGGGCGACCAGCACATTGCCGACGTGATCTCGCATCTGCAAAAGAGCCCGCAGTGGAACAACATGCTGGTGGTGGTGACGTATGACGAGAACGGCGGCTTCTGGGATCACGTGGCGCCGCCGAAGGCCGATCGTTGGGGTCCGGGCACGCGCATTCCCGCGCTGATCATTTCGCCGTACGCGAAGAAGGGTTTTGTTGATCACACGCAATACGACACGACGTCGATTCTGCGCTTCATCACGCGCCGTTATTCGCTGCCGACGCTGCCGGGTATCGCCACGCGCGATGCGGCGCTGGTCAGCAACGGCAGCAAGCCGATGGGCGATCTGACGGCGGCGTTGAATATCAAACAGTAGGCGGTTCGCGATTCACAGACACGCAAGGTCGGTAAGCAACAGTCCGCTTGATGATGGGACTTTGACAGGGCAGCTTCGGCTGCCCTTTTTCGTTTTCGTTGCGCGAAGAACAGGACGACGCAACACGGCACACGCGGCGTGTCGTGAGCAGGCGGCGACACAACGCGTTTTCATGAGCGGCGTATGCTTCGACGCAGGACGCGATCATTCGCGCCGATGGTCGCATACAGCCGCTTGCAAGCGCTCGCAACCGCTTGCCCCTTGGCAACGTGTTGTGGATTTGCCCACTCATCCAGGAGTTCGACAGCATGACTGAGAAAACCATCAAGGTCCCCGGGCCCGATCATCCGATTACAGTCGAGCCAGCCCAGGCTCGCGTGGTGGTGACGGTAGCCGGCCGCGTGATCGCCGATACACGCAATGCGCTCGTACTGCGTGAGGCGTCGTATCCGCCGGCGTATTACATTCCGCGCAACGACGTCGAGATGACACTGCTGGAGCGCACCGATCACGCAACCTATTGCCCGTACAAAGGCGATTGCGCGTATTACAGCATTCCGATCGGCGGCGAGCGTACGGTGAACGCGGTCTGGACCTACGAATCGCCCTACGCGCCCGTGAAAGAGATCGCGCAGCATCTGGCGTTCTATCCGAACCGGGTCGATTCGATCGAAGTGCAGCCGGCGGGATGAAGGAAGGATCAGGCGCGCATCGCTGCTGTGAGGCGCGATGCGCGAGGCCTAAGTTTTTGAAGTACGGCAGGAGGGACTCGAACCCCCCACCCTCGGCTTAGAAGGCCGATGCTCTATCCAGCTGAGCTACTGCCGTAATGAAGTGAGGCGACGCTACACGAACGTGTACAACATGCATCGCCCGCAATGGGAACCCGTATCGGGCATTGGAACCCGTGCAATATTGCTGCCACAGGGTCCCTGTCACACACCGAAATTCTAACTGACCGGGCCGCAGACTGTGGAAATCCGCTCCGGCCCAGCGACCCCGAGTGCCGGGACGTCGTAAAACAAACGGGCCCGGCGAGTTAAGCCGGGCCCGGATTATAACCGATCGCTTCTTGCCCGCTAGTAGCCCGCTAGCCGCGCATCAGCACTCAGCAGACAGCCGTACGTCTATCGGGCACGATCAATCGAACGCAGTCAGACCGGCTGCGGATGCAGCATAAACCAGCCGAGGAACACGATCCCCGCGATCACGCAATACACGCCGAACGAAGCCAGACGTCCGCGGCCTTCGAAATAACGCATCAGGAAACGCACGCTGAAATAGGCGGCGATTGCAGTCAGCACGCCGCCGAGCAATGCATCGGCGAGTTGGCCTGGCGCATGAAACAGTTTCGGCAATTCGAGTACGCCGGCCGCGAAGATAATCGGCGTGCCGAGCAGGAACGAGAACTCGGCGGCCTTCTCGGTCGTCAGGCCGGCCGCATTGCCGGCGATCATCGTAAGCCCGCTACGCGAGAAACCCGGAATCAACGCGCCAATCTGAGCGAGGCCGACAAAAAACGCCTGGCGGAAAGTCAGCTTCTCCGGCGCCTGATGTGCGCGCGACCGTTGCAGGCGATCGCCGAACCACAGCAGCACGCCGTTCACGATCAGCGCGATGGCGACGATGCGCAGATCGTGGAAAATCCGCTCAAGACGTTTCTCCAGGATCAACCCAACGAGACCCGCCGGAATCGTGCCGATGATGAGCGCCCACATCATGTGTGCGTTGTCGTTGGGACGGCCGCCGAGCGACGCGAAGAAGCCTCGCACCAACTCGCACCAACGCTTGCGGAAGTACCACAGCAGCGCGAAAGCCGTACCGAGGTGCAACGCGACGAGGAACGGCAGCAATTGCGGCGCATGCTTGTCGATATGCATACCGAACAATGCGGGCACAAGCAGCGTATGGCCGAGGCTGCTGACCGGGAACAGTTCGGTGACGCCTTGCAGCACGCTCAGGAAAATCAGAAACGACAGGTTCACGCGGCGGTCCTTGTAAGGAAAATGTCGGGGAACAGCGCGCCGCAATAGAAAATCGACGGCGCGTCAAAAGCGCACCGATTATGCCTGGCTGCAAAGTCAGCGCCAAGCGTTTGGGTCACATTCAGGGAAATATTGACGCGCTGCGTCACAACTGGAAACCGTTGTTACGCCGCGGAAAAGAAACGGGGCGCCGCCGTCGGCCGCCCAGCCATCGCGAGGGATTCAAAGGGCTGGACGCGCCTGACTCACGCCGGGCTCGTGCCGATAGCCCAGCAGAAAATGAGGCGGGCTACGACCGGATCAACGTTCGAGCTTGTAGAAGAAGTAGACAGTGCTTGCCGCGAACATGCCGAACAGCGTCAAACCCATTGCCATTGCCAGATCCATCACGCCTCCTGAGCCGGTCTCGCCCGATCGTCAATATTACCGGGCAGTCAACGGATTATCGGCAAGGTTGGGGTTTCCAGACCACCCGCAATTTCCCCAGAAGGGTTTCCCCGTAGCGCAAAGCAGCGCAAAATCGTCCCGTCGCGAGTTGCCGGGCAGCGCCGCCCGGACGTTCCCAACCTGCGTTCGGGTCATGCTCGCCCACATTGATCGCGCCGCCGAATCACCTTCACACACCCTCAACCCTTTATCAAGCAGCCCACCGACCATGCCGCTCTCCCCGCAACAGGACATTCTCGAGATCGCTCAGGACACCTCCGTGCTCCGTTTCGCGCCGCAAGCCGGTGGCCGTCTCTTGTCGTGGACCATCGACGACAAAGAGGTGATCCATTGGCCCGAAAACGCCGACTGGAGCCAACCCGCGAGAATTCGTGGCGGCAACCCGCTGCTCTTCCCGTTTCTCGGCCGGCATCGTGTCGACGGCAAGATCGGCTACTGGCGTGACGCACAAGGCACGGTGCGCGCATTGCCGATGCACGGCTTTGCCCGCGATCTGCCTTTCGAAGCCCACGCGGACGTGAACGGCGCCGGCTTGCGCATGACCCTCACCGATAGCGACGCGACACGCGCTGGCTATCCGTTCGGTTTCCGCTTCGAGGCAATCTACCGGCTTGCCGATACGCATGCGCTGGACGTCACGCTAAGCACGACCAACACCGGCAACACGCGGCTGCCCTATTACGCGGGTCATCACTTCTATTTCACGCTGCCGCACACGCAACGCGCCGAAACCTCGCTGGAACTGCCGCGCACCGAGCGGCGTTATCAGCAGGACGATGGCTCGATCAGCGCCGCCGAGCCGGGCGCAGCGCGCTACACGTTCGACGAGGCGCGCATTCAGGATCGCTTCCATTGTCTCGTCGGTGAGCCGGACCAACCCGTGCGCGTGGTCGCGCCAGGTCTGAACCGGCTCATCACGATCGATCTGCAACGGCCGGACTCGCTGCCCTGGTACGCGGTCACGACATGGACCGAAGCCGCGGACTCGGACTTCTTCTGCGTCGAGCCGTGGCTGGGCCTGCCGGACGCGATCCACAACGGCATGGGGTTGCGCTGGCTCGAAGCAGGCGAAACCGAAACGGCGACGCTGCGTATTACCGTCAGCGAGAACGTCGCTGATAACACCGGCAAGCCGCGCTGATTGCCGATTTTCCGCACCTTGCTACGTGCCGGATTACGCGGCGTTCGCCGCGTAATCCGGTGTACGCACCCGCCTCGACATCCGTTTTTCGGGTGCTGCAGCGCAAAACCGTTAGAATCGGACGCTTTGCACTTACCTGCCGCGTGATCAGGATCGGCGCGTGGCAGCGCTTTGCGAGGTCCAATGCTCAACAGAACAAGAATGGTGAAACGGCTCGCCTGCGCGTCGTTATTGGCGGTGCTCGCTGCGTGCGGCTCCGCTCCGGTGGGACCTGGTTTTTATCGCGTCGAACGGGGCGATACGCTGTCGAAGATCGCGCGCAGCAACCGGCAATCGGTGCAAAGCATCGCGCGCTGGAACAATTTGACCAACCCGGACAGCATCGAGGTGGGCCAGGTGCTGCGCGTCGCGCCACCGGGCAATGCTGCATCGCCCACGAGCGGGGCGGTCCGCAGCAGCGGCGCAGGCAGTGCTAGCGCTTCAACTGCGCCGCGCCCGGCGCCTGCCGATAGCTCGCCGTCGCCCGCGCCGGCTTCGACCATATCGCTGGTATGGCCGGCCGACGGCACGATAATCCGGCGCTTCGACGGCGGCAATTCGAAGGGCATCGACATTTCGGCGGCAGCAGGCACCCCGGTGGTCGCCGCGGCGGCCGGCACCGTGGTCTATGCGGGTAACGGCTTGCGCGGTTATGGCAACCTGCTGATCATCAAGCACAATGCCGAGTATCTGACCGCCTATGCGCACAACCGCGTACTGCTGGTGAAAGAAGGGCAGTCCGTTGCGCGCGGCGAGAAAATCGCTGAAATGGGCGACACCGATACCGATCGTGTCATGCTGCACTTCGAACTGCGTTATCAGGGCCGCTCGATCGACCCGTCACGGGCCTTGCCGCCGCGCTAGCCGTCCGCTGCGTCAGGCACGCGCCCTGCAACCGTCGAGGGAACCGGGCACGCTGTAACACGCTCCATCCTATGCATGACGTGGCCTCGGCCACGTCCTCCCCGTCACCTGTAAGGAACCTGCAATGAAGAGCGCACTCGCGTCCTTTACAACGGCCGCGGCGATCGGCCTCGGTCTGCTGACCCTCGGCAGCCTCGGCGGCTGCTCCAGCACGACCACGATGACTTACTTGCCGAGCGGCGACACGGGCTTTGCGATCAACTGCAGCGGCAGCGACGCGAGCTCCAGTTGGGCCGAGTGCTATAAGCGCGCCGGCCAGGTCTGCGGCAACTATGGCTACGACGTCATTTCGAAAGACGTCGACAACGGCGCGACCTCGGGCGGTACGGTCGGCGGAATTTTCGGAGCGAACGTCAAAAACCGCTCGATGGTGATTCGCTGCAAGCAGTGAAGGCGAGACAAAACCCAATAACGGACAGGGCGCAACGCTAGCGCGAGCGGCGCCGCCAGCGTCCGGAACGCGGGTCGATGCGCGCAGCGAATGCGAACAGCAGACCGAGCGCAATCGGCCAGATGCCGAGGAAGATGGTCAACCAGGCCATGATCATTGCAAGCGAAAAGTAATTTTCAATGATCCGTGCCACGTGTGAATTCGTGGTGACGCCGGCTTGAAACGGCTGTGACCAGGCAAAAAAAAGCCCGGCACGAGGCCGGGCGAACGGGGGTTCGGCGCATATCGGCAAAGGACCGGTTCACCATGCGCCAAAACGGAATCTAACAACCTGCTTTTACAAGCGCAATCTATTAATTGCACTGAAAATGTGACGCGGCGTACGGAATCCGCATTATGTGAATGAAAATGTCGGAAATAAGCGAGCTGAATACCCCGATCCATTGCGGACGAAACGGCACGCAAACGGCAACACGAAAAACCCACGCGTTGCCGTAATGCCTTATGAATCAATCATCTGCCCGCACTGCACCGGAAAGGCCTGACGAAAGCGATTCCCCGATTCCCGCGCGCCGCGCCCAGTATGATCCGGACGCTTTATGCCTTGCGAACCTTTGGTGCGCCAACGCACCATACTAATCTACTAGTGAATATCGGGCGATCGAATAAAGAGTCGCCTTCCGCCCAACGCATTCGCGAACGGCGAATATATTAAAATAATTGTCAGATCAACTGACAAATCGCAAAGCTTAAAATCAGCCGCGGTTAATGAATCGATAAATCGGATGATAGGCGCGAGTCGCCATTCGTTCAAGCTGGCCGAATGGCTAAACCCAGCCAACTCGAACTGGCGATCACATGACACGCAGGCCCAGTTCGGTCACCAGCACCGCCGCCTGCTGATGCGAAATCGTCGCGCCTTTGAAAAGCGCCGCATCGACGAGCCGCACGCCGCTCAGGTCAGCCTCGCGCAGGTCCGCACCGTCAAAACGCGCACCTTTCAGATGCGCATCTTTCAGGCTGCCGCCGTCGAAAATCGCCTCGCGGAAGTCGACACCGGCCAGATCGGCATCGGAGAAATCGAGTTGCTGCAGCGTGGCCTTGCGAAACGACAGGCCGCGCAAATGCGCCCCCACCAGCAAGGTTTCGACGAAGCTCAAACCGAGCGCCGTACAGGCTTCGAAGTTGGCGCCAGTCAGCTTGCAACTGTGAAACGACGCCGAGGCAAGCTTGGTGCGCCGCCAACTGGTGTTGTTCAGGTCGCTCGACTGAAACGCCGCGTCGACCAGATCGGCCGACGCAAAATCCGCCTCGCGGCCACGACACCGGACCCAGCGGGTGTGGGACAGCAGCGCGCCGAAAAATGACGTCTCGACAATCGTGCAGCGATGAAATTCGGCGCCGCGCAGATCGAGTCGCGACAGATCGGCGCCTTCGAAATCGCAATCCGTGAAATGGAGCGGCTCTTTAGTCCCCGCGGCGCTCGCAGCGATAAGGCGTTCCACGTCGGCGCGCGTGAGTGTGACGCCAACCAACCCGTGAGCTTGTGCGTCCGAAGCCGGCGCCGTTGAATCCAGTGACATGAAGGTTCAAAATGATTTTCGAAAGACCTCAAGCGTACCGGAACGCGCGCCGCCCTGGCGACCCGTGCCGATGGTTTATAGTAACGGCCCCGTCAGAACCCGCTTACGATGACTTCCAACGACGCCACTCATAGCCCGCTGTATGCCAAGCTGCTCGCCGAAACCGCCAGGATCGGCTGGGTCGAACTCGAACGCTTTTTTGCGCGCGGCATACTGCTGCGCGTTGCGCGCGATATCGATCTGGTGAGCGTCGCGGAGGCCATTGCCAGCGACGACACCACACAAGTCACGCAATGGTTGTCGGCCGGCCTCGTCGAGCGTGTGCAGGCGGAAACCGCCGCTGATTTCGCGGCGCGCGATCCCGATCTGTGGGCCGTGGTCGTCTCGCCGTGGGTATGCGTGCAGGAACGTAATTGAGCGACCCGGCGCAGGCCCCGAACGAAGTCCCCCTGGCGGGCGGCGCGGCCGCGACGCCACCCGCGGTTCCGGTGCGCTGGCACCGCCGGGTGCTGACGCTGGCGTTCCCCATCGTCCTCGCCAATCTGACGCAGCCGATTCTCGGCGCGGTCGACACCGCGGTTGCCGGCCATCTGAACGGCGCTTCCTATCTTGGCGGCGTGGCCCTTGGCGGTCTGTTCTTCAACTTCGTGTTCTGGGGCTTTGGCTTCCTGCGCATGGGCACCACCGGTCTCGTCGCGCAAGCGCACGGCGCGGGCGACCATGCCGAATTGCGCAACACAGTCGTACGCGCGCTGTTGCTCGCGGCAGTAATCGGTGCAGCGGTGCTTCTGCTGCAAATGCCGCTGATCGGCTACGCGTTGCGCGCGATCGGCGGCAGCGACGCAGTGCAACGCCACGCGCAAATCTATTGTCACGCGCGCATCTGGGCCGCGCCGCTCGCGCTCGGCAATTATGTGGCGCTCGGCTGGCTGCTCGGCACGCAGAAAGTTCGGCTGGCGCTACTCTCGCAAGTCTTCATCAACAGCGTGAATATCGCAGCGGTGCTGCTGTACGTGTACGTATTCGATTGGGCTGTGGCCGGCATCGGCGCGGCCACGGCTACGGCCGATGCGCTCGGCTTCATCCTCAGCGCTGCATTGTTGTGGCACGGCAGACCGCGTGGCCTGCCCGCGCTGAACCGCGCCGCCCTCTTCGACACTGCCGCGCTCAAACGTCTCGTCGTGCTGAATCGCGATATCTTTGTGCGCACGCTCTGCCTGCTTTCGTCGTTCGGCTGGTTCGCGCATCTCGGTGCGAGGCAGGGTGACGTCACGCTTGCCGCCAACGCGCTGCTGCTCAACTTTCAGACCTTCATGGCCTATGGACTCGATGGCTTCGCGCACGCCGCAGAAGCGCTGGTAGGCGCTGCGATCGGCGCGCGCGACCGGCACGCTTTCGCGCAGGCCGTCAGGGTGACGGCGCTGTGGTCCGCCCTCGGCGCACTGGGCTTCTCGCTGGTGTACTGGGGCGCGGGATCATGGATCATCGGCGGCCTGACCAATCAGGCAGCGGTGCGTGCCACGGCCGAAACCTATCTGCCGTGGGCTGCGCTGTTGCCGGTGATCTCCGTCTGGGGATTTCTGCTCGACGGCGTGTTCATCGGCGCCACGCGCACGCATGAACTGATGATATCGATGATGCTGTCGTTTGCGGTGTTCGTCGTGGCTTCGTGGGCCTTGCTGGCGCTATACGGCAATCACGGTTTGTGGGCCGCCATGCTGATCTTCATGGCGGCGCGCGGCCTCACGCTTGCGCGCTTCCTGCCGGGCGTTGTACGCGGCATGGCAGGCGTCGCCGCGTGAGCTCTGCTGCAGCGTCCGGCGTGCCGACGGTGCATGGTTTTGTCTTAGGAACGCGCACGTCGTGGTCCCTCCGCCGCGGATGAACGGCACACCATGCGTTCATTCCCGCAACGCCGTACACGGTTATTTACGGCTTGAAACAAGCGCACACATATCGCGCGCACACCGCGCCCTAGAATGACCACAGCCCGCGCTCTCCGCGCAAACAGTCTGCGCGGGTCAGAAGCACCGGCGTGCCCGCGCCGGCGCTTCGCTTTTGTTACCAGCAGGCGCTCAGGGCGCTGGCGCTATCACAGGCGGGCGGTCGTCGGTAGGTACGCCGTGGTAATCGACGGGATCTTTCGGCGGCGGCCCGCCATGATGCCCGGAAACATCGTTGGCACAGCCGGCGAGTCCGGCGGTCAGCATCAGCGCAATCAATAAAACGCGGTTCATAGACTCTCGATACAGAATGACGATAACGGCAATGAAGCGCCGAGAGTCTACCTGCAATTCGCGTCCGACGAAGTCGCCGTAAGCAGTCTCCCACCTCCCATTTTGTTACGCGTGACCTACTATAAAGGCACAGTTGCGTGTCATAGGAGACTGCCATGGACGCTGAATCGATCGCAGGTCTGATCGGACTTGCAATAGGTCTGCTCGTGTTGCTCGCCCTGTCGATTTTCGAAGCGAGGACCTACAGACGCGAACACGACGGCGAAGGCTTCCTGCACCACTGGATCGCGCACCAGCACATGCCGCACTGGATGCGCCGCCGGCATTGAGAGGACAACCTTCGTCGACGGCGAGGCCTTTTTTCACTCCGACGCAATTCGTGGTTGACTCTGGCACCTAATGCCACGTAGAATCTCGGATTCGTCGGAGCGTAGCGCAGCCTGGTAGCGCATCTGATTTGGGATCAGAGGGTCGAAGGTTCGAATCCTTTCGCTCCGACCACGAAAAAGCAATACGAAACCCGCGTCGCCTCCGGCTTCGCGGGTTTTTGCTTTTGGCGTCCAGTAGTACCCCGGGGCCCAGGCGCATTTGCTACCTCATGCTCACCCCCTCATAGCCGCCGACGGCGGCATACGCCCGCACCGATACTCCTCACCCGTCCTCACCCGCGCCACCGCCTTGCGCCCTCACGAGCGCGCATGCGACAGTGATTGATATCCGGCGCCGCTATTCACGCCGCAACCAGCGTCAAGGAGACACGCATGAATCTGATCCTCTGGCGTCACGCCGAAGCCGAAGATTTCGCCCCGAGCGATCTCGCCCGTGCGCTGACCACGAAGGGCCGCAAACAGGCGCAAAACGTCGCCAAATGGCTACGCACCCGCCTGCCCGACGATGCCATCGTCCTGGCGAGTCCCGCCGTGCGCACGGTGCAGACGGCGGAAACCTTGAGCGATCAGTATCGCGTGGTGCGCGAACTCGCGCCCAACGCCAGCGTGGACGACGTGCTCACGGCCGCCGGCTGGTCAAAAGGCATTGCGCCGACTGTTGTGATCGTCGGCCATCAACCGACCCTCGGCCATGTTGCGGCGCGTCTGCTCGGCAACAGCGAAGCGAGCTGGCCGCTGAAGAAAGCCGGCCTCTGGTGGATCGAAAGCCGTGAACGCGACGGCGACGACCAGGCCGTGCTGCGCGCGGCAATGAGCCCGGACCTGGTCTAGGCCGGTCGCGCGGAAACAACACATACCGCGAACACCACCCGCGCGGCCCACGACATTACAAGCCGCGCGCGCGCAGCTTACGAGCCGTCACCTAATCGTCATGGCTTTGCCATGCGAGCGTCACCAGGCGTTACTACATTGGCGAAAAAAGAAATCCCCCTCTTTTCGACCAGGACGCCACATGCGAGAACTGCCGACGCCCACCCTGCCCCTGGCTTCCATCTTCGAAACGCGCCGTCTGCCGCGCGCCGAGGAGACGGTCACCGCCCAGCATCGCCTGCAAGTCACATGGGCACGCACCGACGAGGAACTGCGCGAGGCCCAGCGTCTGCGCTACCGTGTATTCGCCGATGAAATGGGTGCCCGCCTGACGGGTCCGGCCGGCCTCGACGTCGATGCATTCGACTCATACTGCGATCACCTGCTGGTGCGCGATCTCGACACGCTGAAGGTGGTCGGCACCTATCGCGCACTGCCGCCGCACCAGGCCGCCCGTATCGGGCGCCTGTATGCGGAAAGCGAATTCGACGTGTCGCGTCTCACACACCTGCGCGCGAAAATGGTCGAAGTGGGCCGCTCCTGCGTGCACCCGGACTATCGCAGCGGCTCGGTAATCATGTCGCTGTGGGCCGGCCTCGCCGCTTACATGAAGCACAACAGCTACGAGACGATGCTCGGCTGCGCGAGCGTCGCGATGGTCGACGGTGGCCACTACGCAGCGAATCTTTACTGCTCGCTGCGCGACAACGCGCTGACGGCGCCGGAATATCGCGCGTTTGCGCATACGCCGTTGCCGGTCGAAGAACTGCAGACCGGCGCCGACGTTGCACCGCCGCCGCTCGTGAAAGGTTATCTGCGCCTCGGCGCGAAGATCTGCGGCGCGCCGGCATGGGATCCCGACTTCAATACCGCGGACTTTCTGACGCTGTTGCGCCTCACGGATATCAACGCGCGTTACGCACGGCACTTCCTCGGCGACGCCTCGCCGCGCTAAGCATCATAAGCATCGAGCAAGCCCGCGCGCACCAGCGGGCAGCTTCAGCCGGCTGACGATGCAGATAAAAAAAGCCCGGCGAATCCGCCGGGCTTTTCATTTACAACGCATCGATTTCAATCGTCGGTGTAGACCACACGATACGGAATGCCAACCTTCTCCCATTCCGCGGCCTCCTGGATCAGGCTGTAATCGGTCAGCGGATTGTTAGCCACCCATTCGTTCGGCAAACGCACCTCATAACCGCCGTTGACCTGCGCAACCGCGATACCCGGCAGGCCGACATCCGCACGCCGGCGGCACAGCAGCGCTGCCAGCCGCAGACAGAACAACAACGGCCATTCCACTTCGCGCGTTTGCGACAGCTTGCCGAGCTTGCCGGCGTGACCGAGCACCAGCGCGGCAAGCCGCGCCTGATCGGTGCGCGAAAACCCCGGCATATCGGCGTTGCTGGCGATATAGGCCGAATGCTTGTGATAGGCGCTGTGGGAAATCGACAAGCCGATTTCGTGCAAGGCCGCAGCCCAACCGAGGAACATGCGGTTCTCGGCGCGCCGCTCCTCATCCGGCTCGGCAAACTGGTCGTAAAAGCGCACCGCAAGTTCACCGATACGCCCGGCCTGCGCACGGTCCACGCCATAACGGCGCATGAAGCCTTCCACCGTCAGCGTACGCATGTCCTCGTGCTGCGCGCGGCCCAGCAAGTCGTACAGCACGCCGAGGCGCAGCGCGCCGTCTGTCGTATCGACGTAATCCACGCCGAGTTCGTCGAACACGGCGATCATGATCGACAGACCGCCTGCCAGCACCGGAATGCGATCGGCCTTCAGCGCGATCAACTTCAGACGATTGACGTTCTCAGCCTTGATCAGCGCGCGTTTGAGACGCTCGAGCCCACCGCGCGAGATACCGTGCGTGATGCCCGGATCATTGAAGCCGTTTGCCTCGACCAGTTCCGCGAGCGCCCGCGCGGTGCCGGACGAGCCAATGGCCTGTTCCCACCCGGTTTTTTTGTACTCCGAGGAAATGATCTGAATTTCCCGGCTTGCGGCGAGTTCAGCCTGGCGCATCGTGTATTCGTCGACATTGCCGGCCGGGAAAAACGCGCGGCTGTGGCTCACGCAGCCGATATACAGGCTCTCCATCTTGATCGGCGTGTAGTGCGAACCGATGATGAATTCCGTCGAACCGCCGCCGATATCCACCACGAGACGCTTGCCCGCGCTGGCAGGCACGGAGTGTGCAGCGCCCGCATAAATCAGACGCGCTTCCTCGCGTCCGGCGATCACTTCGATCGGGAAGCCGAGTGCCGCTTGCGCCTCACCGAGAAACTCATTGGCGTTCTTGGCGATGCGCAGCGTATTGGTGGCGACGGCGCGCACATGGTCCGGATGAAAGTCGCGCAAGCGCTCGCCGAAACGCTTGAGCGCGTCCCAGCCGCGCACTTGCGAGGCGCGGTCGAGCATCTTGTCGCGCGACAGACCGGCGGCAAGACGCACCGGCTCGCGCAATGCGTCGACCTGATAGATCTGGCTGCCTGCATCGGTTTCCTCTACCCGGCCGACGATCAGCCGGAAGCTGTTCGAGCCGAGGTCGACGGCGGCAAGCAGTTGTGGAGTATTGACCATCGAGTAAGCGAACTCCGTGCGCGCGTGTGCGGCGGCGTTGGATGCGCAAGGCGCCGGATGTCCATTCGGTGCCTTGGACGCCTTATGGCCGGCCGCGCGGTTGAAAGACGCCATTCTAAGCGTACCGGGCCTCACGATGTCGCCTCGCAGTAATGGGGGTGCCCTATGCTCCCACATACACTGCGTCACAATTACGACACGTGACGATTACGGCGTAGAATTTATAACATTCCGAATGTCATAACAACGTCATCATACTGTGAGAATTTCCGAGCGTCTTTTCGTCTCCCTTCCTGACATTCCATTCTCGCTGCCGATGTCCATCCGCTACCCCTTATTGAATCGCGAGCTGGGCATTCTGGGTTTCAACGAGCGTGTGTTGGCACAAGCCGCCGACCCCGCCGTCCCTTTGCTCGAACGCCTGCGCTTCATCTGCATCACCAGTAGCAACCTCGACGAATTCTTCGAAGTCCGCATGGCCGGACTGCAGGAACAGATGCGCGACAACCCCGGCGCGATGTCGCCGGACGGCATGTCGCTGCAGCACGTATACGACCTCGTGGTCGAGCGCGCGCAGCGGCTCGTGCATCGTCAGTACACCATGCTGAACGACACGGTGTTCCCCGCGCTCGAAACAGAAGGTATCTATTTTCACGGCACTGAAGCGTGGAACGAAGCGCAGACCGAATGGGCGCGCAATTACTTCTTCGACGAACTGCTGCCGGTACTTACGCCGATCGGCCTCGATCCGGCTCACCCGTTTCCGCGCGTGCTCAACAAGAGCCTGAACTTCGTGGTCGAACTCGAAGGCAAGGATGCGTTCGGCCGCCAGGCGATGATGGGCATCGTGCAGGCGCCGCGCGCCCTGCCCCGGCTCGTGCGCATGCCGCAGGAACTGTCGGGCTATCCGCATGGTTTCGTGCTGCTTAGCTCGTTGCTGCAGCGCTTTGTCGGCGAGCTGTTTCCGAATCTGGTGGTGCGCACCTGCAATCAGTTTCGCATCACGCGCAATAGCGAACTGTTCGTCGACGAAGACGAAATCACCAATCTGCGGGTCGCACTGCAAGGTGAACTGCCGGCCCGGCATCTGGGCAACGCGGTGCGGCTCGAAGTGTCGGCGGATACGCCCACGCACGTCGTGCGGCGCCTGCTCGACGAAAGCAGCCTGACCACCAAGGATTGCTACTTCGCCAACGGCCCCGTCAATCTGGTGCGCCTGATGCAGTTGCCGGAGATGGTGGACCGGCCCGATCTGAAATTCGTGCCGCATATCCCAGCGATTCCGGCGCAGATCGCCAACAGTGCGAGCATGTTCGATGTGATCGACCACGGCGATGTGCTGCTCCATCATCCTTACGAAAGCTTTCAACCGGTGCTCGAATTGCTGCTACAGGCGGCCAAAGACCCGAACGTGATGGCCATCAAGCAGACCATCTACCGCACCGGCACCGATTCCCCGCTGATGGACGCGCTGATGCAGGCGGCGCGCAACGGCAAGGAAGTGACCGTGGTGGTCGAACTGCTCGCGCGCTTCGACGAGGAAACCAATATCAATTGGGCGTCGCAGCTTGAAGCGGTGGGCGCGCACGTCGTGTACGGCGTGGTGGGTCACAAATGCCACGCGAAGATGATGCTGATCGTGCGGCGGGTATCGTGCGGCGGCAAGACCACGCTCAAGCGTTACGTGCATCTGGGCACCGGCAATTATCATCCGCGCACCGCGCGCCTTTATACCGACTTCGCCCTGATGACCGCGGATCAGCAGATCTGCGAAGACGTGCACCACGTGTTCCAGCAACTGACCGGCATCGGCGGCGAACTGAAACTGCACGAGTTGTGGCAGTCGCCCTTCACGCTGCATCCGAAACTGGTCGAGGCGATTCGCGCGGAAGCGGCTCACGCGCGCGCCGGCAAAAAGGCGCGCATCGTCGCGAAGATGAACGCGCTGCTTGAACCCACCGTGATCGCCGAGTTGTACGAGGCCTCGCAGGCCGGCGTGAAGATCGATCTGATCGTGCGCGGCGTGTGTTCGTTGCAGCCGGGCGTGCCGGGTTTGTCGGAGAACATCACCGTGCGTTCGATTGTCGGGCGCTTCCTCGAGCATCATCGCATTTTCTATTTCTACGACGACGGCAAGGAACAGGTGTATCTGTCGAGCGCCGACTGGATGGACCGCAACTTCTTCCGGCGCGTGGAAGTGGCGTTTCCGATCAACAACCGTCGCCTGAAACGGCGTGTGATTGCCGAAGGCCTGTCGGCGTTTCTCGGCGACAACCAGTCCGCGTGGCTCATGCAAAGCGACGGTCACTATAGGCGCCGGCGGCCGGGCAAATCCTCGCGCAATGCACAGATGAGTCTGCTGGCGAAATTCTGTTCGTGAGCGCGTGGTCGCGTTCGCTCGCCACATAACGGCGACGCGCATAAAAAGAGCCCGCCTTTGCTACAGGCGGGCTTTTTTTCGGACCACGACTCCTAAACCGGCGCTGGTTGCCGACGCGCCGTGCGATATGCCGGGAAGCGCACGGTGAACGTGCTGCCCCGCCCTTCTTCGCTCTTCACGTCAAGTTGCGCATCGTGCCGTTGCAGCACATGCTTGACGATGGCGAGACCTAGCCCCGTCCCGCCCGTATCCCGCGAACGGCTACGGTCGACGCGATAAAAGCGCTCGGTCAGACGGGGAATATCCGCGGCCGGAATCCCCAGGCCGCTGTCCGTGACCGAGAAAACCGCACTGCCGCCGTTGCTGTGCCAGGTCACCGTGATCGCTCCGCCGTCCGGTGTATAGCGAATCGCATTGGTCACGAGATTGCCGAGCGCGCTGAGTATTTCCGTTTCCATGCCGGTGACGGTGAGTCCTTCGTCGGCGTCGAACACGATGTTGTGATGGTCGCTCGACAGGCTTTGCGCGTCGTCCTTCAGATGGCGCAACACCGCGCGCATATCGATCATCTGATCGCTCGGCGGCTTGTTGTCGCCTTCGAGTTTCGCGAGCACCAGCAAGTCGTTGACGATATGGCGCATGCGCGAGGCCTGCTGCTCCATCAACTCGAGGTAGCGCGCACGCTCAGCTTCGCCTAACGGCAATTCTCGCATCGTCTCGAGAAAACCGGACAGCACGGTCAGCGGCGTCTTCAATTCGTGCGAGACATTGGCGACAAAATCGCGCCGCATCGCGTCGGTACGTTCGAGCTCGGTGATGTCTTGCGACAGCACCAGCTTGCGATTTTCACCGTACGGAAACACCTGCACCGACAGCACGTTCTGACGCTTGTCGCCCATGCCGCGCATGATCAGCATCTGTTCGTAGCGCTGCGAATTCAGGTAACGCACGAAATCCGGCTGGCGTACCAGATGGGTGATGTGCTGGCGCAGATCGCGTTTCGCGTCGAGCCCGAAATGAAGTTCGGAGATCGCGTTGCACCACTCGATCTGATCGTGATCGTCGAGCATCGCCACGCCGTTCGGCGACGCCTGGATCGCCTGGATAAAACGCGAATGCTGCTGCTCGACCTGGCGCACCTGCGCATGCCAGCGCTTCGCGAGCTTATGCAGACGGTAGTAGATTTCGCCCCAGATGCCGGGGGCGCTCGGCACTTCCCCGTAGACCGGCGCATCGAGCAAACGCCACAAGCGCTGCTTGTGAAAGGTGCTGAACAGAGTTTGCGCGAGCAGCATGACGATCGCGAGGATCAGCCCTGCCTTGACGTTCACGAGTGCGCCGACCACTACGCACAGAACAGCCAGCAGCACGACCGACACGATGGAACGTGCCCAGATGATGTTCATGTTCTAGCGATCGAAGAGAAAGGTACTACCGCGAACTCAGGCGTCAGGCGCTCTTCGCGAGCCGGTAGCCGCTGCCGCGCACCGTCTCAATCATAGCATCGCATCCGGCGGGCTTGAGCGCCGCGCGCAAACGCTTGATGTGCACGTCGACCGTGCGCTCTTCGACGAACACGTGATCGCCCCACACCTGATCGAGCAATTGCGTGCGGCTGTGCACGCGCTCGGGGTGCGTCATGAAGAAGTGCAGCAAACGGAACTCGGTCGGACCGAGATCGAGCTTGATTTCGCTGCCTTCCGCGTGCGCGGCGACGCGATGCGTTGCCGGGTCGAGCTTCAGACCGTTGATCGCCACGAGGTCTTCGGTCAACTGCGGCGCACGGCGGCGCAACACCGCCTTGATACGCGCCATCAGTTCCTTCGGCGAAAACGGCTTGGTGACGTAGTCGTCCGCACCGATTTCGAGGCCGAGCACCTTGTCCTGTTCATCGCCACGCGCGGTCAGCATGATGATCGGAATGTGCTTGGTGCGTTCGTTGTTGCGCAGATCGCGGGCGAACGCAATGCCTGACTTGCCCGGCAACATCCAGTCGAGCAGGACGAGGTCGGGCAGTACGTCGCTGATCAGGTTCTGCGCCTGCTCCGCGTTGTACGCGCGAATCGGGCAGTGTCCGGCGTGTTGAAGATTGACCGAAATCAATTCGGAAATGGCGGGCTCATCTTCAATGACGAGAATGCTGCTGGGCATCGGCACCTCTGATCCTTATCTCTGGATTAACTTAGCGCTTCGCGTTCGAGCGCGTCGCGCGACTTGTGCCGCACGTCGGTGCCCTTGACGATGTAGATGATGAATTCGGCGATGTTCTTCGCGTGGTCGCCGATCCGTTCGATCGCCTTGGCGATGAACAGGAAATCGAGGCCCACCGAAATCGAACGCGGATCTTCCGTCATGTACGAAATCAGCTTGCGAACAAAAGCGCGGAATTCTTCGTCGATCGCCTTGTCGTCGCGCACGATTTGCGCGGCGGCGACCGTGTCCAGGCGCGCAAAAGCGTCCAGTGCACGGCGCAGGATCGACACCGCCATTTCGCCCGACAATTTGATCTCGGCGATATTGATGGTGCGCGACGCGCCGTCTTCCATCAGACGCTTGGTGCGCTTGGCGATTTTTTCGGCTTCGTCGCCGGCGCGCTCGAGATTCGTGATGGTCTTCGAAATCGCGATCAGGAGGCGCAAATCGCGCGCGGCCGGTTGACGGCGCGCGATGATGTTGCTGCACTCTTCGTCGATTTCGACTTCCATCGTGTTCAGGCGCTCTTCGGCCGCGATCACCTGTTCGGCGACGTCGAGGTCGAAGTTATTGAGCGCGATCATCGCGTTGACGATCTGCGACTCGACGAGGCCGCCCATTTCGAGCACCTTCGACGAAACGAGGTTCAGGTCGGCGTCGAACTGGCTGGACAGATGTTTATCGGACATGTCGTACCCCTTTGTTTTGCGCGGCGGCTTAACCGAAGCGGCCAGTGATGTAGTCCTCGGTTTCCTTGCGGACCGGCTTGATGAAGATCTTTTCGGTATCGCCGAATTCGATCAGTTCACCGAGGTACATATAGGCAGTGTAGTCCGAACAGCGTGCGGCCTGTTGCATGTTGTGAGTGACGATCACCACCGTGTAATCGCTCTTCAGTTCAGCGATCAATTCTTCGATACGACCCGTGGAAATCGGGTCCAGCGCGGAACACGGTTCGTCGAGCAGCAGCACTTCAGGACGGATCGCAATGCCGCGCGCGATGCACAGACGCTGCTGCTGGCCGCCGGACAAACCGTAGCCGCTCTGGCCCAGCTTATCCTTCACTTCGTTCCACAGCGCGGCCTTGGTCAGCGCCCACTCCACGCGGTCGTCCATTTCCGAGCGCGGCAGCGTCTCAAACATCTTCACGCCGAACGCGATGTTGTCGTAGATCGACATCGGAAACGGCGTCGGTTTCTGGAACACCATGCCGATCCGCGCGCGCAGCAGCGAGATATCGCGCTTGGAGGTCAGCAGGTTTTCGCCGTCCATCAGGATTTCGCCTTCGGCGCGCTGCTCCGGATAAAGCGCGTACATCTTGTTCAGCGTGCGCAGCAGTGTGGACTTGCCGCAACCCGACGGGCCGATGAACGCGGTCACCTTGCCTTCGGGAATGCGCAGGTTGATGTTCTTCAGCGCGTGATACTTGCCGTAGAAGAAGTTCAGATCGTTGATCTCGATCTTCGGGCGCGACGGCGCTTGCGCCTGGCCGCTTTGGGCGGGATCGAAACCGGCGGGCGCCGTGGGACGCGCGCTCGGATTGAGTTGAGTTTCTGCCATATTCATCGGATTACACTCCGCCCTTACTTATTCGAAAAGATCGTGCGCGCGAGGATGTTCAATCCCAGCACCGCGAGCGTGATCAGGAAGACGCCGGCCCACGCGAGCGATTGCCACTGCGCAAACGGGCTCATCGCGAACTTGTAGATCGTGACCGGCAGGTTCGCGACCGGCTGGTTCATGTCCATCGAGAAGAACTGATTCGACAACGCGGTGAACAGCAGCGGCGCGGTTTCACCGGCAATGCGCGCGACGCCGAGCAGCACGCCCGTCACGATACCGGCGATCGATGCCTTCAGCGTAATCGACAGCACCATCTTCCACTTCGGCGTGCCGAGCGCGAAAGCGGCTTCGCGCAGCGCATTCGGCACCAGCTTCAGCATGTTTTCCGTGGTACGGATCACAATCGGAATCTGCAGCAGTGCGAGCGCGAACACGCCGGCCCAGCCGCTGAAGTGCCCCATCTTCGCGACGACGAGCGCGTAGACGAACAGACCCACCACGATCGACGGCGCCGACAGCAGGATGTCGTTGATAAAGCGCGTAACGCTCGCAAGCCAGCCCTTCTGACCGTATTCGGCGAGATAGACCCCCGCCAGAATGCCGATCGGCGTGCCGACAAACGTTGCGAGCGCAACCAGCATCAAGCTGCCGACGATCGCATTGGCGAGACCGCCACCGTCGGTGTTCGGCGGCGGCGTGGACTGCGTGAACAACTCCACGGACAAGCCGCCGATACCCAGGCGCAGCGTCGTATAAAGAATCCACACCAGCCACAGCAGGCCGAACGCCATGGCCGCGAGCGACAAGGTCAGCGCAACCGCGTTCTTCGCGCGGCGGCGGCCTTGCAGGCGCACGCGCATCGCTTCGAGCGCTTCGGCGTCGTTCGAACCCGGCATATTCAAGGTCGGCTGGCTCATTTCGCGCCCTCCCCTTTTTCGAGGCGCAGCAGCATGATCTTCGAGATTGCCAGCACGATGAAAGTAATCACAAACAGGATCAGCCCGAGTTCCATCAGCGCCGACGTATGCAGACCAGGATCCGCTTCCGCAAATTCATTGGCGAGCGCCGAGGTGATACTGTTGCCCGGCGAGAACAGCGAGACGTTGTCGAGCAGATTGGTGTTGCCGATCACGAAGGTGACGGCCATCGTCTCGCCGAGCGCGCGGCCGAGACCGAGCATCACGCCGCCGATCACGCCGCTCTTCGTGAAGGGCAGCACGATTTTCCACATCACTTCCCACGTCGTGCAGCCGATTCCGTACGCCGATTCCTTCAGCAGAACCGGTGTGACTTCGAACACGTCGCGCATCACCGAGGCGATGTACGGGATGATCATGATCGCCAGAATGACCCCGGCGCACAGGATGCCGATCCCGATCGGCGCACCCTGAAACAGCGCGCCGACGAACGGGATGCCGCCAAGCACGACGCCGAGCGGCTTTTCGAACCAGGTCGCGAAAATCGGCGCGAACACCAGCAGACCCCACATGCCGTAGACGATCGACGGGATCGCGGCAAGCAGTTCGATGGCGATACCGAGCGGACGGCGCAGCCACGCGGGCGCGAGTTCGGTCAGGAAAAGCGCGATGCCGAAGCTGACGGGCACCGCGATGATAAGTGCAATGAGCGAGGTCGCGATCGTGCCGTAGATGGGCACCAGCGCGCCAAATTGTTTGCTGGGTGGATCCCAGTCGGCGGTCCACAGGAACGCGAGGCCGAACTGTTTGATCGACGGCATGGAGGCGACGATCAGCGAAACGATGATGCCGCCGAGCAGCAACAGGGTGATGATGGCGGCGAGCCGGGCAAGTCCGCCGAAAATGACGTCGCCGGCGCGGCTCGGGGCTTTTTGCTGCGACGCGCTGCCGGGCGGTGTCGACCTCGACGCGCCAGACGCTAATTGGATATCGGACATGAGAGCCTGATGGACCTGTTTCCAGTTGCCGCACGACACTTGTCGTGCGGCCGATAAAGCTGACGTAGTGCCGGGGTAATGCCATTGGCCGTCCTCAAGTGAGGACGGCCAATGTCTTGCTGCATGCCTACTGCCTGGCGCTTCGCTTACTCAGCGATAGCCTTGCCCGAAGCATCCTTCACTTTCGACTTCCACTGCGAGCGGATTTCAGCCGTTACCGAATCCGGCAGCGAGATGTAGTCCAGATCGTTTGCTGCCTGGGTGCCGTTCTTGAACGCCCAGTCGAAGAACTTCAGCGTTTCCGTGCCTTGCGCCGGCTTGTCCTGCGCCGTGTGCAGCAACACGAAGGTTGCGCCGACGATCGGCCATGCGTCCTTGCCCGGCTCGTTCGTCAGGATCTGGTAGAACGACTTCGACCAGTCCGCGCCCGCTGCCGCTGCCTTGAACGTTTCCGTCTTCGGCTCGACCACGGCGCCCGTCGAGTTCTTCATCGCTACGTACGTCATGTGGTTCTGCTTCGCGTACGCCCATTCCACGTAGCCGATTGCGCCCGGCAGACGTTGAACGAAAGCGGCGACGCCGTCGTTACCCTTGCCGCCCGTACCCGTCGGCCAGCTGACCGTTGCGCCTTCGCCGACCTTTGCCTTCCAGTCCGCATTGACCTTCGACAGGTAGTTCGTCCAGATGAACGTGGTGCCCGAACCGTCGGCGCGGCGAACCACGGCGATGTCGGTATCCGGCAGCTTGAGCTTCGGATTCAACGCGGCGATTGCCGGATCATTCCACTTCTTGATCTTGCCCAGGTAGATGTCGCCGAGCACTTCGCCCGACAGCGTCAGTTCACCCGCCTTCACGCCCGGCACATTGACAGCCGGCACCACGCCGCCGACTACCGTCGGAAACTGGAACAGACCTGCCTTCGCGAGTTCATCGTCCTTCAGCGGCGCGTCCGAGCCGGCGAAATCGACGGTCTTCGCTTCGATCTGCTTGATACCGCCCGACGAGCCGATACCTTGATAGTTGACCTTGCCGCCACCCGACTTCTGATAGGCGTCAGCCCACTTCGTGTAAATCGGTGCTGCGAAGGTGCTGCCCGCGCCGGTGATGTCTGCGGCTTGCGCTGCGATCGCGAAAAGCGCGCCAGCGACGCCAGCGAACACGGTTTGCATCAATTTCATGAGACCTCCAAGGGTGTGAGCGGTGTAAGCGAATAACACGAACACCGCGAAGCTTAGGGTCTCTTTGTGACAGTAACGTGACTAACCGTGAAACGGATGTGACAGTGGGATTACGAGGTGAAAGGCGCTCGCGCGGCGAAATTGCCGGTTTAGCGGAGTTGCGGGCGCCGCTTTACAGATTAGGCGAAAAAGATGGGGCGCGAACGTTTGCGTGGGGAGTGTGCGTGCGAATGGGAGATGATGCGAGGTGCGTTATTTCGTTGAAAGCTCCGTAGTGCGGCTCAATGCCGCACCGGGAGCGTCCGACTGACGGCGGGGCGGTTTGTGTACTCACAGAGCCGCCCTCGCCGCCGCCGCCGTCGCCGTCACGACGGTATGGCCGGTTTAGGCCGTAGCCTGCTTCACGGCGTCAGCGATCGTTTCGGCATGGCGAACCGCGTCGTTGACGTCTTCCGCCTCCACCATCACGCGCAGCACGGGCTCGGTGCCGGACGCACGGATCAGCACGCGGCCGCGGCCGTTCAGCGCATCCTCGGCCTTGCTGATCGCACCCCGAATTGCGGCGCTACCCTTCCAGTCCGCGCCGGGCTGCATCCGCACGTTGATCAGCTTCTGCGGGAACAGCGTGACACCGTGGAGCAGCTCTGAGAGCGTTTTGTCGCTGCGCTTCATCGCGGCCAGCACCAGGAGGGCCGACACAATGCCGTCGCCGGTCGAATGGCGGTCAAGAGAGAGAATATGGCCGGAACCTTCCGCGCCCAACTGCCAGCCGTGCTCGCGCAACTGCTCGAGCACGTAGCGGTCGCCCACCGCCGCGCGGACAAACTTCACACCGGACTCCTGCAGCGCGACTTCGACTGCCATATTGGTCATCAAGGTACCGACCGCGCCTTCCACTTTGCCGTCGGTCGCCATGCGGTCCTTGACCAGCACGTACAGCAGCTCGTCGCCGTTATACAGGCGGCCGGCCGAGTCCACGACCTGCAGCCGGTCGGCGTCGCCGTCGAGCGCGATGCCCAGGTCCGCGTGGTTCGCGCGCACCGCGCGCACCAGCGCGTCCGGCGCGGTCGCACCGACGCCGTCATTGATGTTGAATCCGTTCGGCGCGACACCGATCGGAATCACATCGGCGCCGAGTTCATGGAACACGTGCGGCGCGACGTCGTACGCGGCGCCGTGCGCGCAGTCGACCACCAGCTTCATGCCCCGCAAGTCAAACGCTGCCGGGAAGGTGCTTTTGCAAAATTCGATGTAGCGGCCGGCTGCGTCGTCGAGGCGGCGTGCCTTGCCGAGTTGCTCGGAGGCAGCGCAGGCAAGCGGCAGATCGAGTTGTTCCTCGATCTGCAATTCCACTTCGTCGGGCAGCTTGTTGCCATCGGCGGAGAAGAATTTGATGCCGTTGTCGTAGTACGGGTTATGCGACGCACTGATCACGACGCCGGCGGCGAGCCGCAGCGCGCGCGTCAGGTACGCAATGCCCGGGGTCGGCATCGGCCCGGCCAGCATGACGTCGACGCCGGCTGCGGAGAAGCCCGCTTCGAGCGCGGCTTCGAGCATATAACCCGACACGCGGGTGTCTTTACCGATCAGCACCGTGGGCCGCGTACCCGTTTTGGCCCAGCGATCCGCGCCCGCGAGCACCTTGCCGGCCGCGTAGCCGAGGCGTAAGACAAACTCCGGCGTGATGGGCCCTTCGCCAACCTTGCCCCGAATTCCGTCCGTTCCGAAATAGCGACGTGCCATCTTTTATGTTCCTCCTTGGCTTTTTTGGGGTCAGCCGCGCGCGCGGCTGTAGTGTGCCGCGTCGCGCATGGCTGCCCAGACTTTCAATGCATCCACCGTTTGCGCGACATCGTGTACGCGCAAAATGGCCGCGCCACGCCCGGCGGCGCACACCGCTGCGGCGACGCTGCCCGCCACGCGCTCCGGCGCCGGGCGTCCGACCACCGCGCCGATCATCGACTTGCGCGACATGCCGGCGAGAATGGGGTATGGCGGCTCGGCCTGCGGCGCCGTGTCCGGCAGATGCGCGAGCAACGCGTAATTGTGTTCGACCACGGACTTGCCGAAGCCAAAGCCCGGATCCACGCTGATACGCGCGCGGGCGATACCTGCCTGCCTCAACGTCGTCACCCGTTCTTCGAGAAACTGCCGCACTTCGCTCACCACGTCCTGATAATCAGGCTCGCGAAGTTGCATGGTCTGCGGTTCACCGAACATATGCATCACGCACAAACCGCACTCGCTGTCGCGCACGGCATCGAGCGCACCGGGCATCCGGAAGCCCCAGATGTCGTTGATCAGATCGGCGCCCGCGGCCAGCGCGCGGCGCATCACTTCCGGCTTGTACGTATCGACCGACAGCGGCACGTTCGCGCCGTGCAGTTGCTCGATCAGCGGGATCACCCGCTCCAGTTCTTCATCGAGCGGCACGGGCGGTGCCCCCGGCCGCGTCGACTCGCCGCCGATGTCGACGATGTCCGCGCCGGCGAGCAGCATGCGCTCGGCCTGGCGCAGCGCTTCGCCGCGCATCGCGTACTGGCCGCCATCGGAAAAGGAATCAGGGGTGACATTAAGGATGCCCATGACCAACGGGCGTTCGAAGGTCAGCTTGAAGCGGCCGCATTGCAGCGGTTCGGGAATGGGAAGAGAGGGGATTTCGACTTTCGGCACGTAGCGGTCAATCACGTAAAACAGATAAATGCAAAACGGGCCGGTGTGAAACACACCGGCCCGCACTTTCTACTGGTCGCCTATCAGGCCGGCGCGGTCGCGCTGCCCGGCTTGACCTCGGTGCCCGGGCTGCCGCCCGACGAGGCATCGCTTGCCGACGGCGGCGAGCTCTTCGGCGAACGCGGAGGACGGCCAGCCATGATGTCGTTGATCTGATCGGCGTCGATCGTTTCCCACTCCATCAGCGCGGCGGTCATCGCTTCGACCTTGTCGCGGTTCTCGTCCAGCAGGCGCTTGGCAAGGTTGTACTGCTCGTCCAGCACGCGGCGGATTTCCGCGTCGACCTTCTGCTGCGTCGCTTCCGAAATGGTCCGCGTGAAGCCGCGGCCAAACGGCGTTGCGTCGTTTTCGTCGTCGACGTAAACCATCGGTCCGAGTGCATCCGTCATACCGAAGCGAGCCACCATGGCGCGGGCCGTAGCCGTTGCCTTGTTGAAGTCGTCCGATGCGCCGGTGCTGATCAGGTTCAGGAACAACTCTTCCGCGACACGGCCACCGAACAGGATCGCGAGGCGGTCCAGCAGGTAGTCCTTCGAATACGTTTCGTTGTCATGCTCCGGCAACTGCCACGTGACGCCCAGCGCACGGCCGCGCGGGATGATCGTGACCTTGTGCACCGGATCGGCCTTCGGCAACAGCTTGGCGATGACCGCGTGACCCGATTCGTGATACGCCGTAGCACGCTTCGATTCTTCGCGGATCACGGCCGACTTGCGCTCCGGGCCCATGAAGATCTTGTCTTTCGCGTCTTCGAAGTCCGTCATTTCGACGATGCGCTTGCCGCGGCGAGCCGCGAACAGCGCTGCTTCGTTGACCAGGTTCGCCAGATCGGCGCCCGAGAAGCCAGGCGTGCCGCGTGCGATCACCGCTGCGTCGACGTCGTTCGAAATCGGCACCTTGCGCAGGTGGACCTTCATGATGTGTTCGCGGCCGCGGATATCCGGCAAACCGACGTACACCTGACGGTCGAAACGGCCCGGACGCAGCAGCGCCTTGTCCAGCACGTCCGAACGGTTCGTGGCAGCAATCACGATCACGCCCGAGTTCGCTTCGAAACCGTCCATCTCGACCAGCATCTGGTTCAAGGTCTGTTCGCGTTCGTCGTTACCGCCGCCCATGCCGGCGCCGCGATGACGGCCGACCGCATCGATTTCGTCGATGAACACGATACACGGCGCATGCTTCTTGGCCTGCTCGAACATGTCTCGCACACGAGCCGCACCGACACCCACAAACATTTCCACGAAGTCCGAACCCGAGATGCTGAAGAACGGCACCTTGGCTTCGCCGGCGATAGCGCGCGCCAGCAACGTCTTACCGGTTCCCGGGGGGCCGACCAGCAGCACGCCGCGCGGGATGCGCCCGCCCAGCTTCTGGAATTTCTGCGGATCGCGCAGGAAGTCGACCAGTTCGGAGACTTCTTCCTTGGCTTCGTCGCAACCGGCGACGTCGGTGAAATTGATTGCGTTGTTGTTTTCGTCGATCAGACGTGCACGGGATTTACCGAACGAGAACGCACCGCCTTTCCCGCCCCCCTGCATCTGTCGCATCATGTAGAACCAGAAGCCGATGATCAGGATCGTCGGTCCGAGGTAGTACAGCGCGGAAACCAGCGCATTCGGTTCGTCATCAGCCTTGCCGCTCACCTGAACGCCATACTTCATCAGATCGCCGACCATCCAGATGTCGCCGGGCGACACGATCTGGTACTTCTGGCCGTCTGCTGGAGTGACCGTGAGGTTCCGCCCCTGGACAATGACGTTCTTGACTTTGCCGTTCTTCGCGTCGTCCATGAACTGCGAATAGGAAACGCCCTCCTGGACACGGGGCTTGTCGAACTGCTTGAACACCGTAAACAGCACCAGTGCGATAACCAGCCACACTGCTGCTTTCGAAAACATATTGTTGTTCAAAGCACCACTCCTTCACTTAGACGGGCGCCTACATTTTCCTTGCGGCACCACGAAAGCATTCTAATCCAGTCCGCAGACCCCTGCCATAAGGTTTCGCTACCACATAAATAGCGTAGCGGGCTGTCGGAGCGCCGATTTCCGGCGCCCTGAGCACATTATCGGCAGGTGCGGAACCTTCCTGCAGCGCCCCTACGCGGGCCGCTTGAGGTGCCTACCTAAAATAAACGTTTCTGACGACTTGTCCCGCGAAGCTTTCGGCTTGCGGGCCGCGACCACCTTGAACTGGCGCTTGAACTTTTCGACAATCTGGCTATAACCGCTGCCATGAAAACATTTGACTAAAAGGGCGCCATCCGGCTTCAGGTGGTTTTGCGCAAATTCCATCGCGATATCGCACAAATGCTCGATTCGCGCGGCATCCGCCACCGCCACTCCCGACAGGTTGGGCGCCATATCCGAAATTACAAGGTCAACTTGTCGTTCCCCGACCAATTCTTCCAATTGTTGAAGCACCGCGTCTTCGCGGAAGTCACCCTGAATGAAGTGAACGTCGGAGATCGGCTCCATGGGCAACATGTCCAGCGCGATGATCGTGCCATCGATCCCGCCTTCGCGCTCGGCGTCGCGTTGTGCGCCCTTGGCCAGCTTGTTGCGGGCGTACTGACTCCAACTGCCCGGCGTGGAGCCGAGGTCGACGATTACCTGACCGGGCCGGATCAGCTTGTCCTGCTCGTCGATTTCCTTCAGCTTATAGGCAGCGCGGGCGCGGTAACCCTCCCGCTGCGCCATTTTTACGTACGGGTCGTTGATGTGATCGTGCAGCCACGCGGTGTTGAACTTGTTTTTTGCCATTAATCGTAGAACTCTTGCTGCGTGATGTCGCGCTTTAGGGGATAATACGCGGTTAATTCGCGCGGCCACCGCCAAAACTGGCAGTTATCCGCGATTCTGTTGTTCTGACGCGCCGCCCTGCGCCATGGTCCGGATCTATCCGGACTGCAGGTGCCGCCATTTTAGTCGAGTCTCCCACTTTCCATGCCAGCCCTTAAAGTCTCTTCCGATCAACGCGCCGAATTGCGCTCCCAGGCACATGCGCTCAAACCGGTCGTGCTCGTCGGCGCCGAAGGCTTGACCGACGCTGTGCTGTCGGAGATCAAGGTTCACCTTGGCGCCCATCAACTGATCAAAATCCGCGTATTTGGCGACGACCGCGAAGAGCGCATCGCCATCTACGAACAGATTTGCGACCAGCTGAACGCCGCACCGATCCAGCATATCGGCAAGCTGCTGGTGATCTGGAAGCCGGAAGCAGCGGCGCAACCGGCGGTGAAGGCCAAGCGCGGCGCCCTGCCGAGCGCCCGCGAAGCGGCTGTCGAAGCCAAACCGGGCAAGGGCCGCGCACCGCGCGTGGTCACGGTGGTGAAGCCCAGCGAAATTCCAATGCGCAAGCCGAAGGCAAAGGCAGTCGTGGTGCGCGGCAATGAACGCGTCACGCAGGGCGGCAACATCAAGCGCGCCAAGAAACGCCAGACCAGCGCGAAACGCGCGCATCAGTCGTCGAAATAAGCGAATGATGAGAAGTGCGGGCGGTGTCCGCACTTTGGCGTGAACTGCTCAGACCGTCTCGGCAACACCGCTTAGGCAACCCGTAGCGCGGCAGACAGAAACGCCTGGACCGGCTCCTGGCCTCGCACCACTCAGCCGGTGACTTTCCCGGTGGCGCTACGCGCGGCCTGCTCTGCAGTCACAACGCCGACGCTCGCCGGCAGCTTCCACACCAGCGCCACGCCCAGCAGGCTTTCGATCAGGTAAAACAGACTCGACACGCCGTGCAGGATGCCGAAGCGTGTCGCATAAGCCGAGTGTCCGACGTCACTGCCCGCCTCAAGCGCGGCAATGCGCATTGCATTCATGAACGGCTGCAAAGCAAAGTACCCCACCAGCACGCACACCAGCATACCGGCGATCAACCAGCGCAACCGGCGATAAGCCTCGCTGCCGCGGCGAATCAGGATATTCGCCAGAACCAGTAACAAAATACCGCACACCGCGCCCAGCACGCCCTCGATGCGGAACAGTTGCGCCGCCACGGCGCCCGCCGCGATGCGGTCGAGCGACGTAAACAGCACCGGCGCGACGGCATAGCCGATCGTCAGCAGACTACCGACCCATACCACCGTCAACAGACGGAAGAAACGATGCGGCATCAAAGACACCGGCGCCGCCTTCAAACGTAGCTCACCGCGATGATTTCGTATTCGCGCACGCCGCCCGGTGCCTGCACCGACGCAACGTCGCCTTCCGACTTGCCGATCAAAGCGCGCGCGATCGGCGAGCTGATCGAAATCAGACCGTGGTCGATGTCCGCTTCGTCGTCGCCGACGATCTGGTACTTGACCGACGCACCCGAATCCAGATCCTCCAGTTCGACGGTCGCACCGAACACCACGCGCCCGTCCGCTTCAACCGCGGCCGGGTCGATCACCTGCGCACCGGCCAGCTTCGATTCGATTTCGGCAATCCGGCCTTCGATGAAGCCCTGCTTTTCCTTCGCCGCGTCGTATTCCGCGTTCTCCGACAGATCGCCCTGGGCACGCGCTTCCGCGATCGAATTGATCACCGAGGGACGCTCAACCGATTTCAGGCGCTGCAATTCATCGCGCAACATTTCCGCGCCGCGCTTCGTCAATGGAACAGTGCTCATAAACAACTCTATGCAAAAAACAGCCGTAAAAAAAATCACCGCGGTTAAGTGCATTCCGCGGGACTGACGCTCCGGGCAAAAACCCGGGCACAGCCCCTGCGGAACGCCGCTTAACCGCGGCACTTACATCTTGGACAGGTATTCGAAGCCTTAGTTTAGGCGAGCGTGGAGTCCTTGTAAATCATAGACTTCCAGGTTCTTCAAATAGCGCAAACCTTCAACCGCGGCCCGTGCACCGGACATCGTCGTGTAGTACGTGACCTTGTTTGCCTGCGCGCTCATGCGGATCGAGCGCGAGTCGGCGATCGCCGCGCGGGTTTCGTCGACAGTCGTGAAGACCAGCGCGATTTCGCCGTTCTTGATCATGTCGACGATGTGCGGACGGCCGTCCTTCACCTTGTTGACGACCTTGACCGGCACGCCGGCCGCTTCGATTGCGGCAGCCGTGCCCTTGGTCGCGACGATCGGATAGCCGAGTTCGTGCAGCATGCGCGCGACTTCGACGGCCTTCGGCTTGTCAGCGTCCATCACGGTCAGGAGCACCGTGCCCGATTCCGGCAGACGCGAGCCCGCCGCGAGCTGCGACTTGAACAGCGCTTCGCCGAATGTCTGCCCCACACCCATCACTTCACCGGTCGAACGCATTTCCGGTCCGAGCACCGGATCGACTGCCGGGAACTTGACAAACGGGAACACGGCTTCCTTCACGCTGAAGTACGGCGGATCGATTTCCTTCGTCACGCTCTGGGCGGCGAGCTTCTGGCCGACCATCGCGCGCGCCGCGATTTTCGCGAGCGGCAGGCTGGTCGCCTTCGACACGTACGGCACCGTGCGCGATGCGCGCGGATTCACTTCGAGCACGTAGATGATGTCCTCTTTCGAGCCATCGGCCTGCGGCACCTGCTGGATCGCGAACTGCACGTTCATCAGGCCGACCACGTTCAGCGCCTTGGCCATTGCACCGGTCTGGCGCTTCAGCTCGGCAATGGTTTCCTTCGACAGCGAGTACGGCGGCAGCGAGCAAGCCGAGTCGCCCGAGTGCACGCCCGCCTGTTCGATGTGCTCCATCACGCCGCCGATGAACACGGCTTCGCCATCGGAGATGCAGTCGACATCGCATTCGATCGCGTCGTTGAGGAAGCGGTCGAGCAGTACCGGCGAATCGTTCGACACCTTCACGGCTTCGCGCATATAGCGCTCGAGGTCGCGCGGCTCGTGAACGATTTCCATTGCGCGGCCGCCCAGCACGTACGACGGACGCACCACCAGCGGATAGCCGATTTCCTCGGCGAGCTTGAGCGCTTCGTCTTCAGCACGCGCGGTGCGGTTCGGCGGCTGACGCAGGCCGAGGTCCTGCAGCAGCTTCTGGAACCGCTCGCGGTCTTCCGCGGCGTCGATCATGTCCGGCGACGTGCCGACGATCGGCACACCGTTCGCTTCGAGATCGAGCGCGAGCTTCAACGGCGTCTGGCCGCCGTATTGCACGATCACGCCAACCGGCTTTTCCTTGTCGACGATTTCGAGCACGTCTTCGAGCGTCAGCGATTCGAAGTACAGACGATCGGAGGTGTCGTAGTCGGTCGAAACAGTTTCAGGGTTGCAGTTGACCATGATCGTTTCGTAGCCGTCTTCGCGCATGGCGAGCGCGGCGTGCACGCAGCAGTAGTCGAACTCGATACCCTGGCCGATCCGGTTCGGGCCACCACCCAGCACCATGATCTTCTTGTTGTTCGTGGGGTTCGCTTCGCACTCTTCCTCGTAGGTCGAGTACATGTAGGCGGTTTTCGTGGCGAACTCGGCGGCGCACGTGTCGACGCGCTTGTACACCGGCCGCACGTTCAGCTCGATACGACGCTGGCGCACGTCCGCCGGCTTCGCGCCAAGCAGCTTCGCCAGGCGGCGGTCCGAGAAACCGCTCTGCTTCAGATACTTGAGCTCTTCCTTCGACAGGCTTGCCAGCGTACGGCCGGCCAAGGCCTTTTCCTTCAGGATGATCTGTTCGATCTGCGCGAGGAACCACGGGTCGATCGAGGTCTCTTCGAAAATCTCTTCGGCCGTCATGCCGATACGGAACGCGTCGCCCACGTACCAGATGCGGTCCGGACCGGCTTCACCGATCTCGCGGATGATCTCGTCGCGGTTGTCGGTCTTTTCGTCCAGACCGTCCACGCCCACTTCGAGACCGCGCAGCGCCTTCTGGAACGACTCCTGGAAAGTACGGCCGATGGCCATCACTTCGCCGACCGACTTCATCTGCGTGGTCAGGCGCGAATCGGCTTCGCGGAATTTCTCGAAGGCGAAACGCGGGATCTTGGTGACGACGTAGTCGATCGTCGGTTCGAACGATGCCGGGGTCTGGCCGCCGGTGATTTCGTTCTTCAACTCGTCCAGCGTGTAACCGCAAGCGAGCTTGGCCGCGACCTTCGCGATCGGGAAACCGGTCGCCTTCGAAGCCAATGCCGACGAACGCGACACACGCGGGTTCATTTCGATCACGATCATCCGGCCATCTTTCGGATTGATCGAGAACTGCACGTTTGAACCGCCCGTGTCCACGCCGATCTCGCGCAGCACCGCGAGCGATGCGTTACGCAGGATCTGGTATTCCTTGTCGGTGAGCGTCTGCGCCGGCGCAACGGTGATCGAGTCGCCGGTGTGGATACCCATCGGATCCAGGTTTTCGATCGAGCAGACGATGATGCAGTTGTCCTTCTTGTCGCGGACCACTTCCATCTCGTACTCTTTCCAGCCGAGCAGCGATTCTTCGATCAGCAACTCGCGCGTAGGCGACAGATCGAGGCCGCGCTTGCAGATCTCTTCGAATTCGTCGCGGTTGTACGCGATGCCACCGCCCGAACCGCCCAGCGTGAACGACGGACGGATCACCACTGGATAACCGCCGCTGCCGGTTTGCGATGCGATGTCCGCTTGCACCGCCAGCGCTTCTTCCATCGAATGCGCGGTGCCCGACTTGGCCGAACCGAGGCCGATTTTGGTCATCGCGTCTTTGAATTTCTGACGGTCTTCCGCCTTGTCGATCGCTTCCGGCGACGCACCGATCAGCTCGACCTTGTACTTCTCCAGCACGCCATGCGCGTGGAGATCCAGCGCGCAGTTCAGCGCGGTCTGGCCGCCCATCGTCGGCAGGATCGCGTCCGGGCGCTCCTTGGCGATGATGCGTTCAACCACTTCCCACGTGATCGGCTCGATGTAGGTGACGTCGGCCGTGTTCGGGTCGGTCATGATCGTCGCCGGATTGCTGTTGACGAGAATGACCTTGTAGCCTTCCTCACGCAACGCCTTGCATGCCTGCGCGCCCGAGTAGTCGAACTCGCACGCCTGGCCGATGATGATCGGACCCGCGCCGATGATGAGGATGCTTTTAATGTCTGTCCGCTTGGGCATAACGCTCTCGCTAATGTATTCCTGAATTCTTTCCGTCGGCGCGCGCCGTTCAAACGTTGCGCGCGCTGTGTTGTGTGCGGCTCGCCTCGCTTCGCACGTGGCGCGCCAATCGCGTTGCGAGCCGCGCGCCGCCTGGGCGCTTCACAACCTGCTTATGCCGCTGCGGTCTTGCCGGCCTTCTGCGCGTCCATCAACCCAGTGAAGCGGTCGAACAGATACGCGATGTCGTGCGGACCCGGCGACGCTTCCGGGTGACCCTGGAAGCAGAACGCCGGCTTGTCGGTCAATGCAAAGCCTTGCAGCGTGCCGTCGAACAGCGAAATGTGCGTGACCTTGGCGTTGGCCGGCAACGTGTCGGCGTCGACCGCGAAACCGTGGTTCTGCGACGTGATGACCACGCGGCCGTCGTCCAGATCCTTCACCGGATGGTTCGCGCCGTGGTGGCCGGTCTTCATCTTCATGGTCTTTGCGCCGACAGCGAGGCCCATGATCTGGTGGCCGAGGCAAATACCAAAGGTCGGGATACCGCGTTCGATCAGCTCTTTGGTGGCGGCAATCGCGTAATCGCACGGCTCCGGGTCGCCCGGGCCGTTCGACAGAAAGATGCCGTCCGGGTTGAGCGCCAGTGCGTCAGCCGCGGAGGCTTGCGCCGGCAGCACGGTGACGTGGCAGCCGCGCTCGGCCAGCATGCGCAGAATGTTGTACTTCACGCCGTAATCGAACGCGACCACACGGTATTTCGGCGCGTTCTGCTTGCCGTAGCCGGTGCCCAGACGCCATTCGGTCTGGGTCCATTCGTAGGTTTCCTTGGTTGACACGACCTTCGCGAGGTCCATGCCCGACAAACCCGGGAAAGAGCGCGCGAGTTCGATTGCCTTCGCTTCGTCATCCGAACCGGCCAGAATGGCGCCGTTCTGCGCACCCTTGTCGCGCAGCACGCGCGTCAGCATACGGGTGTCGAGACCGGCGATGGCGACCACGCCTTCGTCCTTCAGGTATTGCGGGAGCGTGCGCTCCATGCGGAAGTTCGACGCGAGAACCGGCAGATCACGGATGATCAAGCCGGCGGCATGGACTTTCGTGGCTTCGACGTCTTCGGCATTCACGCCGACGTTACCGATATGCGGATACGTGAGGGTCACGATCTGGCGCGCGTAGCTCGGGTCGGTCAGGATTTCCTGATAGCCGGTGATAGCGGTGTTGAACACGACTTCGCCGATCGTATGCCCGGGGGCGCCGATCGAGTAACCACGAAAGACCGTGCCGTCGGCGAGTGCGAGCAAAGCGGGAGAAAATGACGGCAACACGGGAGACTCCTTGGGGAACACCCTGTTGCCGACCTGTCTATCCGACTGCGAGCCGCAGCGAAACGCATCGACAGGATGCGCGCGCAGACTCGCTCGCGTGCTGCTGGTGACGTCGCAAGGGGCGCGATGGGTCCATTGTGTGGACGGATCGGCTGGGGTGCGGGGCGTCAAAAGCGCGCGGCGGATGAACGGTATGGGAGAGGTAGGCGCTAGGGTGCGGGTTGATAAGCTCAAACCTTGGAATTATAGCGCGAAATTGCCCGTCCCTCCAAATCCGAGATGGGGCGTCAGCGTAGTCAGGCGCGGCCCGAATCCAGTCAAAGCCTTGTTGCGCATGGCTCGGACGCGATTTGGCACAATTTACGCCCACCCGAATCGGGATAGAGCCGGCGAATCCGATGGCCCTTTTTGCGAGCCATGCGCGACAAGCTTAAACCTGCTGTTCGGCTCGCACGTGCGCCGGCTGAGGCCGCGCTCGCCCCGGCAGTACGTACCAGATCGCACTCAAAACCTGAAGCGCCACCAGGATGCCCCACGCGGTCAGGTGCGCGGCCGCCGGATAGTGGCCGCCACTGGCCGGCCAGCGCGACAGCACCGCTCCGACACCGACCTGAAAGCCGAAAATCAGCAGAAAAATGATCAGCGTCAGGGTGGTATTCACCCGGCCGATCATCTGCGCCGGGAAATGGCGCGCCATGACCGCATAACTGAGAATTCCGGTCCCGCCGAAAATCCCGTACGCCGCCCACAGCAGGCTCGCCGGCAGCGGCGCGTTGAACATGATCAATAGCTGGGTAACGACGAACAGCGCCATACCGATACCGCAAAACGCATACAGCGAGACCCCGCGCCGCTCGAGGCTACGCGCCGCCGCGCCGAAGCCCACGCAGCCGGCCATCATTGCAAAGCCGAGAATCGACACCAGCGCGGCGGCCTCACGCGGCGCGAAGCCCTGCACGTCGCGCAACCAGGCGCCGACCCATAGCGATTGCATCGCGTAAAACACACCCTGCGTAAGGACCGAAAATGAGCCGATTTTCCAGAATGCCGCGCTCTTCAGAAGGTGCAGCGTCCCTTTGAACTGGGCCCCGATACTCGCTTGATGGTGAGTTTCACTGCTGTCCGGCGTGAGCGTCCACTGCGCCACCGCCACCAGTACCGTGAGCAGCCCCAAACCGATACAGACCGTGCGCCAACCGGCAAAACCCAGCACCCACGTGAGCGGCGAACCGACCATCACCCCGCCGAAACCGCCGATCGCCATCACCAAACCGTTCATCAACGGCAACCGTGCCGACGCGAAATGCTGCGCCAACGCCTTGAACGCGGCGCCAAGACACACCGACACACCCACGCCAATCAGCAGGCGTCCAACCATCATCATGCCGACGCTGTGCGCGGCGCCAAACACCCAGATTCCCAGCGCGGCAAACAGCAGGGTGACCGCCGTCACCCGACGCGCGCCGAAGTGGTCCAGCAATACGCCGGCCGGAATCTGTGCGCCCGCGAAGCCGAGGAAATACAGACTGGTCAGCAGACCCAGATCCGTGGCCGACAAGCCGAGATCGTGCGTGATGAAGGGGGCAAAACCGAGATTGACGCCGCGAAATACATAAGAAACGAAGTAACCGGCGGAAAACAGGAGAAATACGCGCAGCTGAGTCGACGACATAAGTTTTGAAATAAGCGGCCGGGTTTGGCCCAAGCACGAAAGATAAATGAAACGCGCGAACTTCGCCTCGACTGGTCTGCAGAATGAAAAACGCCGTCACCACAGGTGACGGCGTCGGAATAACACGGTGCGTGATCGGAGCGCAATTCACGCGTTGCCCCCGCAACGCATGTGGTCACTACCGTGGTGGCCGCTTTTGGTCTACTTACCCTTCTTCGCGTTGGCCGCGGTCTTTGGGCGGCTATCTGCCGCGGCCTTCGACGCCTTGCTGGACGTGGAAGCCGACACCTTCGTCACCTTGCCCTTGCTGGCGCTGGACGTTGTCGGCTTGCTGACTTTACCTACCGGCTCAGACACCTTCACCACGGCGGCGCGGCCACGACCCTTCTTCTTATCGTAGCGCGATTCGCTTCTCGTGTCTGCGACGCGGGTGCCGATCTTCTCGACTCCGCCGCCCTGCACGTCAGTCGCGATGCGCTCCGGACCTGGTTCGCTCGGCATGGCCTTACCGACCGGCACGTGCAGCACGATCACCTGACCACGCGAAACCTGATCGCGATGCGTGCGATTCCACGCCTTCAACTGGCCGATCGAGACGCCGTAACGCACGGCGATGGCGGCCATCGATTGGTTGCGGCGCACGCGAATCAACATCTTGCGGGTGTCGGGAACGTCGGGCTCCATGGCCAGCACCGCACTTTCGGCGACGTCGGCGCTGATGTCTTCGTCGTCGTCCGAACCGCGCGGCACCACGATCGTCGAGCCCGGCTTCAGGCGCATACCGGCCGGAATCTTGTTCACTTCCATCAGCGTGTCGGCGTCGACACCGATCTTTTGCGCGATCGCCGCCGGCGCGGCACGCTCGGTGACCGTGTAGGTGGTCCACGACGACAACGAACCGGAATAGGCCTTCAGATTGCGCTCAAACGCGCTCGCGTTGTCGAACGGCAGCAGAATCTGCGGCTGGGTGGCGCCGAGAATCACCGGCTTTCTGAATGACGGGTTCAACGAGCGGAATTCGTCTGGAGAGAGATTCGCGAGCTTCGCCGCCATGTCCACGTCGATGTCGTGCGAGGTCGTGACCGTGACGAAATACGGGTGGTTCGGGATCGACGGCAGCGTGAGCCCGTACATCTGCGGGTTCATGACGATGTTCTTCACCGCCTGAAGCTTGGGCACGTAGTTGCGCGTCTCGTTCGGCATGCGCAGGCTGAGGTAGTCGGTGGGCAGGCCCGCCGCTTCGTTGCGCGCGATCGCGCGCTGCACGTTGCCCTCACCCCAGTTGTACGCAGCGAGCGCCAGTTGCCAGTCGCCGAACATGTCATGCAGACGCGACAGATAATCGAGCGCGGCGCTGGTGGAGGCCAGCACGTCGCGGCGCTCGTCCTGCCACATATTCTGCTTGAGGTTGTAGGTGCGGCCCGTGCCCGGCATGAACTGCCACATGCCGGCCGCCTTCGCCACCGACAACGCCTGCGGGCTGTACGCGGATTCGATGAACGGCAACAAGGCAAGCTCGGTTGGCATGTGACGCGCCTCGAGCTCTTCGACGATGTGGTACAGATACTTCTGCGAGCGCTCGGTCATGCGCTGCACGTAGTCCGGGCGCTGCGCATACCAGTTGACCTGCATGTCGACGAGGTCGGTTTGCAGATCCGGCATTTGAAAACCACGGCGAATACGACTCCAAAGATCGGCGTCCGGGCTTGTCAGTTGATCGACTGAACCCTGGTCGACATTGATCGTTTCTTTGGCGGTGGCTGTCTTGCGAAGGGCGTCAGCAACGGCTTGCTGACTGGCGGGATTAGTTGCGGAGGTAAGGCTATTCGTTGTCGGTCCCTGACTCGCGCAAGCGGCGAGTGTCAGGACCAATAACGCACTAAAGATAAATCGCATGAACGTCTCGGCTTCCACAAGGGCTGGAATTTGCAGCCGATAGTACGAAACGGCAACGTTTACGTCAATCGGAAATTGACGAAAAAAATCAAGGAAATCTAAGGCTTGGCGAATTTTTCCGATTCTTCGCGTGAGGAATACCCTGATCGCGGCCGGGTCAACGGAAGCGGTTTTTCCATTCGCGCATCAGCGTAAATGCCGTTAAACGATCGGGCACTTTTTCATGCAACTGCTCTTGCAAGCTTGCTTGAACCGCTGGATTATCCACGCGCAAAAACGGATTCACGGCGCGTTCGTGGGCAATCGTGGTCGGCAAGGTCGGCACGTGACGCGCGCGCAAGTCGCTCGCCTTGTCACGCCAGGCTTGCAGCTCGGCGTTGCCCGGCTCGCAGGCGAGCGCAAAGCGGATGTTCGACAACGTGTACTCGTGGGCGCAATGCACTTCGGTCGAGCCAGGGAGCGCGGCCAGCGAATCCAGCGACGCCAGCATCTGCGTGGGCGTGCCTTCGAACAGGCGGCCGCAGCCGCACGCGAACAACGTATCGCCGCAAAACACGTGCGGCGTGCCGTGTGGGTCGGCTGGCTGAAAATAGGCGATATGACCGCTCGTATGGCCGGGCACGTCGAGTACATCGAACTCGAGTGCGGGCTCGGCAATCGTCACACGATCGCCGTTTCCGAGACGGTGCGTGAGGTGCTGGATCGCTTCACCGGCGGGGCCGTAGACGGGCACGGCCTGGCCGTTCAGCAGATCGGCCACCCCACCGACATGGTCTTGATGATGGTGCGTGAGTAAAATAGCGCTCAGCCGCCAACCCCGTTTCGCGAGATATGCGCGCACGGGGGCGGCCTCACCCGGATCGACGACCACCGCATAATGCCCGTCGGAAACGACCCAGATGTAATTGTCTTCAAACGCCGGGACCGGTACGTACTCGAGCGCATTCATAGGCGACGCATTCCCTGATATGACTGACCGAGCGATTATAGACTGGCCTGCCTGGACCGATTCGCCACCCGGCCGCTACGTACTCGAGTGGGAACAGACCCAGCTCGATCGCGTCGTGTCCGACGTGTTCGGCTACCATGCGCTGCAACTCGGCCTGCCGCAGCTAGACGCCTTGCGCGAGAACCGCATGCCGTGCCGCGGACTCGTGCTCGACGCGGCAAGCGGCGCGAGTGCGCCCTACACGTTGCCGCGCGGCTTGGGACGTGCCGGAAATGGCGCTGGAACCGGCGCAGGAAATGGTTTGAGAAGCGGCGCCGCGCAGGATCTGCCCGCGGGACTGGCGGCGCCGCTCGGGCGCAGCGCGGTCTGGTGCGATCTGCTCGACCTGCCGTTCGAAGCACAAAGCGTCGATCTGATCGTGATGCCGCACACGCTGGAATTCACGAGCGACCCTCACCGGCTGCTGCGCGAAGCCGAACGTGTGCTGATGCCCGAAGGCCAACTGATCATTCTCGGCTTCAATTCGCTGTCGCTGTGGGGCGCGCGCCAATCGGTCGGCAAGATGACCGGCCGGCCGTTCGTGCCCGCGGCAGTCGATCTGATCGCCTTCACGCGCCTGAAAGACTGGATCAAGCTGCTGGGCTTCGACCTTGAACGCGGGCGCTTCGGCTGCTATCGTCCGCCGCTCGCCAGCGATCAATGGCTGTCCCGCTATGGATTCATGGAAGCCGCCGGCGACCGCTGGTGGCCAATTTTTGGCGCCACCTACATGATCAAGGCGATCAAGCGCGTGCGCGGCATGCGCCTCGTCGGCCCGCTGAAAGTGAAGAAACCGGTCCTTGCCGCGGGCCTCGCGCCCGCCACCCCGAACACACGCAACCACACTCAATGACTTCCGACATCATCGATATTTATACCGACGGCGCCTGCAAGGGCAACCCCGGCCCCGGCGGCTGGGGCGCACTGCTGCGCTTTGGCGACCAGGAAAAGGAACTGTTCGGCGGTGAACCCAACACCACCAACAACCGCATGGAACTGATGGGGGTGATCGCCGCGCTCGAGGCGCTCAAGCGTCCCTGCAAAGCCGTCGTGCATACCGACTCGCAGTATGTGCAGAAAGGCATCAGCGAATGGATTCACGGCTGGAAGAAAAAAGGCTGGATCACCGCTGCAAAGCAACCGGTGAAGAACGCCGATCTGTGGAAGCGGCTCGACGCACTCGTCGCACAGCACGAGATCGAATGGCGCTGGGTGCGCGGTCACAACGGCCATCCGGAAAACGAGCGCGCGGATCAACTGGCTAATCGCGGCGTCGCGTCGCTCGCGCAAGTGTGAGGCGCGCCGTCATGCCCGCGGCGACACCGGCGCGCGCGCCCTTCTTCTTTTGCTGATTTTTTAGAGCAGGCTAATCCGACATGCGTCAACTCATCCTCGACACCGAAACCACCGGCCTCAATGCACGAACCGGCGACCGGATTCTTGAACTCGGTTGCGTCGAAATGGTGAACCGCCGGCTCACTGGCAACAACCTGCATTTCTATATCAACCCGGAACGCGACAGCGATCCGGGCGCATTGGCCGTTCACGGGTTGACCACCGAGTTCCTGAGCGACAAGCCGAAATTCGCCGAGATTGCCGATCAGATTCGCGACTTCATTCAGGACGCGGATCTGATCATTCACAACGCGCCCTTCGACATCGGCTTTCTCGACGCCGAATTTGCGCTGCTCGGTTTGCCGCCGGTGAAAACCTACTGCGGCGAGATCATCGACACATTGGCGCGCGCCAAGCAGATGTTCCCGGGCAAACGCAATTCGCTCGACGCGCTGTGCGACCGCTTCGGCATCAGCAACGCGCACCGTACCCTGCACGGCGCACTGCTCGACTCGGAACTGCTCGCCGAGGTGTATCTGGCGATGACCCGTGGCCAGGAAAGCCTCGTCATCGATATGCTCGGCGATTCGCACGGCAGCGGCGACGCGCACGCCCCGCGCATCGCAATCGATTCGCTGAATCTGGTGGTGCTTGCGGCGAGCGACGACGAAATCGCCGAACATCAGGCAGTGCTCGACGGTCTCGACAAAGCGGTCAAAGGCACGAGCGTGTGGCGGCTTGATCCGTCACCGGCCGCGGATGAGCAAACCGCTTAAAAAACACTAGACGAGCAGAAAAATCCCTGACATAATTCGGCTCTCTTCGGGTGGTTAGCTCAGCGGTAGAGCACTGCCTTCACACGGCAGGGGTCACAGGTTCAATCCCTGTACCACCCACCAGATTCGCTGGGTTCCGAAGAACCGCAAAAGAAAGCCCTCGAACTTGAGTCGAGGGCTTTTTTGTTTTTGCCTCGGCTTTGTATGCTTGCATGCGCGCGGCAGATCGATCGCTCAGGTGTACGCACGTTTATACGCACCACGTACCCTCTCGCGCGCAAGCGCCCGCTTCGTTTCGAAGTCAACACCGAACTTTCGTACGATTGCGGCCGCCAAATACTGCTGATATAGTCAGTTTTCGGGCACACGCCCCGTCTACTTTTTCCACCTCTTTCGACTACAGGGAGGCGTCACATGTTCGCAGTGCATATCGCCGTCCCTGGGATGGCCTCACGGCCATTTTCGCGACCTTAACTCCGTCGCGTCGTCGCTCACGCGGTTCTGCCTGAACAGGCCGTCCGCAAAAATCCCAGACAGTCCGTAGTCCCATAGCCGGCGTCGTTACCGACATTTTCCGGCGCGCTCGACTGTCTCTTCCTTTCGCTTCTGACTGGAACCTCGGTCCGCTCCCGCGTCACCGAGTCGTGGCAAATGACCAGAAAAAAACTCGACCTTCGTGGACACGCCTTCAGGAATGTCCTCGGCTTTACCTTCCGTCACTGGGCCAAACAGCCTTGGCGCATTTGCGCGATTACCGCGCTGGTGCTGCTCTCGGCATTGGCCGACGTACTTACGCCGATGTTCGCCGGACGGCTCGTCGACGCAATCGCGTCCGGTTCTGCCGGCGACGCGCTCGCGTGGCGCGCGGCGATCACGGCCTTTTGCGTACTGAGCGCACTTGGGCTCGGCGCCGAACTGCTTCGCCAGGGCGTGTTCTTCAATCTCATCAGGCTGACGCTGAAGATGATGAGCGAAATCGCGTCGAACGCATTTCATCGCGTGCAACGCTTTTCAACCGACTGGCACGCCAACAGCTTCGCCGGATCCACGGTGCGCAAGATCACGCGCGGCATGTGGGCGCTCGATCTGCTCAACGACACGCTGCTGGTCGCGCTGTTGCCGTCGGTGGTCATGCTGGTCGGCTCAACGGTGCTGCTCGGCTGGCGCTGGCCGATGATGGGCGCGGTCGTGGGTGTCGGGTCCGTGCTGTATATCGCGGTCACCGTGATCGTGTCGCTCGGATTCGTCGCGCCCGCCGCGCGTCTCGCTAACGCATGGGACACCCGTATGGGCGGCGCCCTCGCCGACGCAGTCAGCTGCAACGGCGTGGTGAAAGCGTTCGGCGCCGAAGAGCGCGAAGAAGCCCTGCTCGACCGCGTGATCGTCAAGTGGCGTCACCGCACGCGCCGTACATGGATTCGCGGCACGATCAACGGCGGCTTGCAAGGCGGCATGCTGGTGGCGATCCAGGCCGCCATTCTCGGCGCCGCGCTGTTGTTGTGGATGCGCGGCGAAGCGAGTGTCGGCGACATCACGTTCGCGTTGACAATGTTCTTCATGTTGCAAGGCTATCTGCGCGACGTGGGCATGCACATCCGTAACCTGCAGCGCTCGGTCAACGACATGGAAGAACTGGTGCAACTGGAGAGCCAGCCGCTGGGCATCGAAGATCGGCCCGGCGCGGGTCCGATCGCGATCGGCAAAGGCGAAATCCGCTTCGAGCACGTCACCTTCCACTACGGTGCGAAAGCCACGCCGCTCTACGAGAATTTCTCGGTACGCATCGCGCCGGGGGAACGCGTTGGGCTGGTCGGGCACTCGGGCTCCGGGAAGACGACCTTCATCAAGCTGATCCAGCGGCTGTACGACATTTCGGAAGGCCGGATCACGATCGATGGCCAGGACATTGCCCGGGTGCGGCAGGCGTCGTTGCGCAGCCAGATCGCGATCGTTCAGCAGGAGCCGGTACTGTTTCACCGCTCGCTGGCGGAGAACATCGCCTATGCACGACCCGGCGCGAGCCGCGCCGAGATCGAACGAGCTGCGAGGCTCGCGAGCGCGCACGACTTTATCGCGACGCTGCCTCAAGGTTACGACACGCTGGTGGGTGAACGCGGCATCAAGCTCTCCGGCGGCGAACGTCAGCGCGTGGCGATCGCACGGGCGTTTCTTGCGGACGCGCCGATCCTGATTCTGGACGAAGCGACCTCGAGCCTCGACAGCGAAAGCGAAGTGCTGATCCAGCAAGCCATGGAGCGGCTGATGACGGGCCGCACTACGCTGGTGGTGGCGCACCGCCTTTCCACGGTGCGTGCGCTGGACAGGCTGCTGGTGCTGGACAAGGGCAAGGTGATCGAGGAAGGCAGCCACGATGCCTTGATCAGACTCGAAAACGGCCTTTACAGGCGGCTGTTTGAACGTCAGGCGCTGGAATTGATCAAGGGCCTGGGCGATTCAGAGGTCACGCGCAAGACCGATAACGCAAAGGCGAATCTGCCGGATGATTCGAGCTTGCTAGTCGAGAAGTAAATTGCCGGGAAGTATGCGGAGCGTCATGCGGAAGCCGCCGGTTACCGGCGTTTTCCGCTGGCGTGACGCACGCCTTCACAAAGCACCTCGTCGCGCGACTAAACCACGCCTGCGGGCAGCCCGATACCGCGCGCCATGCCGCTAGCCGCGAACACCATCAACACGAGCAGCACGGTCTGGATCACGCTGAAACGCGCATACGTACGCGCTTTCTTCAAATCGGGCGGAGCGCCATTTCTAATCGCGGCACGCCACCGTATCAAGCCGAGCATCGTCGGGACTTCGAGGATAAGGATCAGCACGAGCAGCGTCATCTTGACGTGAAAGAGCGGCTCATGAAGGTAGTAGTCGGCGCCCTTTTCAAAACCACCGAAGGCGCGCATCAGACCGGTGACAACCAGCACCAATGCAGAAAGACCCCACCGGGCATCGGAGCGAAATACGGAGCGCAAAGCAGCGGGCACGCTGGCTCGTCGTAATGACCAGGTGCGCCGGAGAATCGACGCGAGGGCAAAACCATAAGCGAGCAGATGAACGGCGGCAAGCAACCAGCGAACCAGCATGGTGACTCCTGGAAACGACGCAATACGATCGATGTATGTCTCACCCACCGCTGAAACGCCGGGTTGCATGCGGGTGACACGTCTTATTGTCAGCTACCCCGTACTTTACGACGCCTGCTTCGACCGTGGGGCGTGGCCTACGGTACGAAGCGACAGATTCAGACTTGCCGCAACGAGGTGTCGAGCGCGCGCGCGGCGACCCGGTCGCCCTCGGTCGTCAACGCGGTGCGGAATACGGTTTGCCGATTGTGGCCCGCCGCAGCCGGCGAATCCCACAGCAATTCGATTTTTGGACGCCGGCCAAAGGTGCTGCGAGCCAGCGCAGGCGCGCCGGCCTGTGCCACGGGGCCGGACGATTCACCGGCGACACCAAACGCCACGACAGGAGTGGGTGTCGGCGGTGTGTTCGCGCCGGGAACCGCCGCCCATCGCACGGATAATTCACGCGCGTCGTACTGCCCCACCTTGCGACGCTCGGCCCAAACGACCACCGTGCGCGTAGCCGGATCGAGCGCAACCGCATAGCGGCCGATCGCAAAGCGACGCGCGGCGATATTGGTTCGCCATAGCGCACGCGGCCGGCAAATCCACATCACCGCCGCGTACAGCGCCGGCGCTGCGACCAGCCAGCCGTTGGTGGCCGCCACCGCCTGCACCGCACGACGCCAACCGGCGCTCGTGGCAAACGCGCCGACCGACCAGGCCGCAAACAGGAATCCAAGGAAAGCAAACACACGCAGCGCCTGCCGCAGCCATTGCGGCAGCGGATGGAGCGGACGCTCGGCCACGGCGCGCGCGCCCGGCAGGAAGATCAGCAGGAACAGGAAGACGAGGTTGATGCACGCCCACGGCGAGGACACCATTGCCGACAGCGACGCGCCCAGGTCCATCTGCGACATCGAAAAAAGCCAGCGAGCAAGGAGCACGAGACCGATGGCGCGCAGCGCGAAAATCATTCCGGCGCCGGGCGCCGCGTTCGCACGCGTCTCTTTCGTTCTCGCCAAGGCATCCTCCTGTCGTCGGCGGCGCCGCAGCCAAATTTGCGGCACGGCCATTATAGGGATATTACGGAGACTGGCTCATTCTTGCCGGTCTCAAACCCGCACTTTCTAGCGCACACAGGCAAAAACGCGGCGCATATGCAACAACGCCCCGCGGGCAAGGTGCACGTGGGGCGTTGCTGGGCCACAGCCGGACCGGTAAATCGCTGGGGGCGCCTAGCTGGGGGCGCCTAGCTGGGGGCGCCTAGCTGGGGGCGCCTAGCCGGGCGCACCTGGCCGAAACCTCCCCGGCAAGCCGGCTTGACTGCGTTTACTACGATTACCGCGCGTTAGCTGGCGTTGACTTCGCGCAGCACCGTGCGATGCTTCCGACGCAGCAACTCTTCGTACGCGGCGACGTAGTTCTGCGCCATCACTTTCGACGAGAAGCGCGCTTCGAATGCGGCGCGCACCTTGGCGCGCGGCAGCGTGTGCAGACGCTTCAGCGCGGCGACCGCGCTGATTTCGTCTTCGACGACGAAACCCGACACGCCGTTTTCGATCACTTCCGGCACCGAACCGCGATTGAACGCGATCACCGGCGTGCCGCAAGCCATTGCTTCGATCATCACCAGACCGAAGGGCTCCGGCCAGTCGATCGGGAACACCAGTGCGTGCGCGTTGCCGAGGAATTCACGCTTTTCGGCTTCGCCGATTTCGCCGATGTATTCGACGTGCGGGAGCGCCATCAGCGGCTTGATCACTTCTTCGTAATAGGCACGGTCGGCCTTGTCGATCTTGGCGGCGACCTTGAGCTTCATGCCTGCCTGGCCGGCGATGCGGATCGCACGGTCAAGACCCTTCTCCGGCGAGACGCGGCCAAGGAATGCGAGGTAGCCGGGCTCCACGTCTTTGATCGGCGTGAGCACGTTTTCCGGCAGACCGTGATAAACGGTTTGCAGCCAGTTCGCTTGTTGCAGCGGGATGCGCTGGTTATCCGAAATCGACACCACCGGCACGTCGCTGAACGTGTTGAAAATCGGCTGCAGTTCCGGCAGGTCAAGACGGCCGTGCAGCGTGGTCAGGAACGGCACCGGCTGACGGGCGAACAGCGAGAACGGGTAGTAATCGATGTGAAAATGCAGCACGTCGAATTCGTCCGCACGGCGGCGCACTTCTTCGAGCAGCAACATGTGCGGCGCCATCACGTCGCGGATGGTCGGGTCGAGGCGCAACGCCTGCGGCCAGAAAGCTTCGAGTTTCGCCGAGGTTTGCGAATCGCCGCTTGCGAAAAGCGTGACGTCATGGCCCTGTTCCACCAGCGCTTCGGTCAGGTAGGACACTACGCGTTCCGTACCGCCGTAAAGCTTGGGAGGAACCGCCTCGTGCAAGGGAGCGATTTGAGCGATTCGCATAATGAAGAACTCCTCGTAAAAAATCAGGCAAAAGTGCTGCGTTTGGTAAAAGCGACTCGCTTGCTCGCCAGGGCAGTCTGGCCGGATATGCCGGCGCGGGCCTGATTCTTTCGAGAAATCCTGCGATGGATCGCTTGGGTAATGAGCCCAGATCAACAGTTCGCTGTCTGCGCATGTGCCGGTAAACAACGCATACAGGGCACGTACGTTGACAAACTGTTAGAAATTTCGGTGGGCCAACAGAGCATGCATTATCGGTGCCGGCCGCCTCGCTGCACCACAACATTTCAAAGTCTTTACGTTGTTACAAAGGCGAAACACTTTACAAACCCTTGTTTTATAAGACAGTTCTACAGTAGCAACTGGCTTGCGACGCTGACCCGACGGCGGCGGCGTTGAGCGCCTGTGTCAACTTTGCCGGTAGACATTGAAGGAATGCCGCACCGCAGTTGAATGCAATTTGTAATTATATCTCGAAATTTTCCGCAGCCTGTGTGAACCGCCGCTCCATTGGCGGGTCGAGCAACAGTAGGTCGCGGTCGTCTATCGCGAAATCAGTCGCGCCATCGCCCGGATACACAGGGCGCAATCGCTTTTGCATGTTTACAATGCGAAGCATCGGCTTCGCGGCAAACGCTTTGGCTGTGGCCCATGCCTTGCATGAACAACCTGAAACACACCGACCTCACGATCAATTGGAACATTTAACCATCGCCCAGCGTAATGCCCAGAACGCAAAGCTCGCGAGCTATGCGCACAGGCCGCTTGCGTTTCTTTTCCGCTTTATTCGCCGCCATCCGCTCGCGCACGCGATCGTCCTGTGCAGCGTGTTTGCGGCCGTGGGCTGTGCGCTCGCTTCGCAGTACGCGATCAAGCATCTGATCGACGTGCTCGGCGAAGGCCGCCATCACCCCGGTCCGCTGTGGGGCGCGTTTGCCATCCTGGTCGGCCTGATTGCCGCCGACAACCTGCTGTGGCGGGTCGGCGGCTGGGTTGCCGCGCACACCTTCGTGGCCGTGACCGGCGACTTGCGGCGCGACCTGTTCCAGTACCTGAGCGGCCACTCGCCGACCTACTACTCGGAAAAGCAGCCCGGTATGCTGGCGAGCCGCATCACGGCAACGTCGAACGCGGTCTACACCGCCGAAAACACCACCGCCTGGAACGTGTTGCCCCCGTGTATCGCGGTGCTCGGCGCGATCGTCATGATCATCGCGGTGAATCCGCTGATGGCGGGCGGCCTGATGCTGTGCTCGGCCATCCTGTCGGTCGTGCTTTACAAGCTGGCCGGGCGCGGCTCGGCGCGCCATCATCATTTCGCCACCAAGGCAGCGTCGGTGGACGGTGAGCTGGTCGACGTCATCAGCAACATGGGCCTCGTGCGCGCCTTCGGCATGACGTTTCGCGAGCAGCAGCGTTTCGGCGCGACCGTCAAGGCGGAAATGGAAGCCCGCCAGCAGAGCCTGCTTTATCTGGAAAAGCTGCGCCTGCTGCATGCGGTGATCACCGCCCTGCTCTCCGCCGGTTTGCTGGGCTGGGCGCTGTGGCTGTGGGATCAAGGCAAGGCGACCTCCGGCGACATCGTGCTGGTCAGCTCGCTCGGGTTCACGATCCTGCACGGCACGCGCGACCTGGCTGTGGCGCTGGTCGACGTGACCCAGCATGTCGCGCGGCTCGCGGAAGCCGTGCGCACCCTGCTCGAGCCGCATGGCATGCCGGACCGCGACGGCGCTACCGAACTCGTGCCGCAAGGCGGCCGGGTCGATTTCGAAAGCGTGACGTTTGCCTATCCGCGCCGCCGACCGATTCTCGATCACTTCGATCTGCATATCGAGCCGGGCCAGCGGGTTGGCCTGATCGGCAAGTCGGGCGCGGGCAAATCCACCGTGCTGGCGCTGCTGCAACGCTTCTACGAGACGCAGGGCGGCGCCATCAAGATCGACGGCCAGGACATCGCCACCATCACCCAGGATAGCCTGCGCCATGCAATCGCGCTGGTACCGCAGGATATCTCGCTGTTCCACCGCACGGTGTACGAAAACATCGCTTACGGCCGCCCTGACGCGAGCCGGGATGAAGTGATCGCCGCCGCGCGTGAAGCCCGTTGCAGCGATTTCATCGACGCCATGCCGGAGGGATTCGACACGATCGTCGGCGACCGCGGCGTCAAACTGTCCGGCGGACAACGCCAGCGCATCGCGATTGCGCGCGCGATTCTGAAGAATGCGCCGATCCTTCTGCTCGACGAAGCCACCTCGGCGCTAGACAGTGCATCGGAAGAGGCGATCCAGAAGGCGCTCGACCGGCTGATGGTGGGCCGCACGGTGATCGCGATTGCGCACCGGCTGTCGACGCTGAACAACTTCGACCGGATCATCGTGATGAGTCAGGGCAAGGTCATCGACGACGGCAGTCCGGAAGAGTTGCGTCTGCGACCCGGCCTGTATCGCGATCTGCTCTCGAAGCAGTATGGCAAGGGCGCGACGCTGCATGTCGGCGGCAAGAAGGTGGACGAGCAGCACGTGGTCTGACCAACGCACGGCCCGCTCCTCCGCCAGGCCGGTAACCCGCAAAAAAGCCGCTCGGAAGCGGCTTTTTTGTTTCCCCCTGCGAATGAACATCCGCGCTGATCCGGCCTGATCGCCACCTATCCGACGCTGGTCTCACGCACAGCCCGCTTACCCGACCCGGCCCGCACCTTCACGGTTCGCGGGCTCTTCGCACCCTGTGCCCTCTGAAGATCGCGCATGAAGTTATCGCGCCACACCGATACGTTGTTCTCGCGCAGTTGCGCCATCATGTCGCGATGACGCGCCTGGCGCTCCGCAAGCGGCATCGCCAGCGCGCTCGCGAGCGCCTCGGCCATGCCGTCGATATCGACCGGATTCACGATCAACGCGCCGCCCAGTTCCTGCGCCGCGCCGGCAAAACGTGACAGCACGAGCACGCCGGGATTCTCCGGGTCCTGCGCCGACACATATTCCTTCGCGACGAGATTCATGCCGTCACGCAGCGGCGTGACGTAGCCTACATGCGCCGTACGAAACAGCGCGGCCAGCACCGAGCGCTCGTACTGCTTATGGATGTACAGGATCGGCGTCCAGTCGAGTTCGGCAAAGCGGCCATTGATGCGCCCTGACTCCCCTTCGAGTTGCAGACGAATGTCCTGATACGCGTGCATGTCGGCGCGCGTGGGCGGTGCAATTTGCAGGAACGACACCTTATTGCGTTGTGCGGTGGAATGTTCGAGCAGCCGCTCGAACGCACGAAAGCGCTCGACCAGCCCCTTCGAATAATCCAGCCGGTCCACGCTCATGATCAGCTTGCGGGAATGCAGCGTGGCCTTCATCGTGCGCACCGGCTTGCCCCGCTCACCCGCTTTCGCCAGTTCGGCGATTTCGTCCGGATAGACGCCGATCGGGTAAGCGGCCGCACGCAGAGTCCGGCCAAACGCATGGACCGTCAGCGGACCGCTGGCCGATACGTCGACCGTGCCGTTCGCCTCGTTGACGATGTAGTCGCAGAACGCCCGCAAATCAGGCGCGGTCTGGAAACCGAGCAAATCGAACGAACAGAGCGCTTCGACCAGCTCGCGATGAGGCGGCACCGCCAGCAACACCTGCGAGGCCGGAAACGGGATATGCAAAAAGAAACCGATGCGATTTTTCACGCCGGCCGCCCGCAATGCCTGGGCGAATGGAATCAGGTGATAGTCGTGAACCCAGATCACGTCGTCTTCACGCAAGAGCGGCACGAGTTGCTGGGCGAGCCACGCATTGACGCGGCAATAACCGCCGAAGTCGTGGCGGTCGTATTGCAGCAGATCGGCGCGATAGTGGAACGCAGGCCACAGTGTGGCGTTCGAGAAGCCGCGGTAGTACTGGTCGTAGTCGCGGCGCATCAACGCGATGGTCGCGAACGTCACCGGCCCGCGCTCTTCCACCTTGATCTGCGGCTGGCCGGAGCTGAGCACGTCGCCGCTCCAGCCGAACCACATGCCGCCGGTTTCCTTCAATGCGTCGTAGACGCCGACTGCGAGGCCGCCCGCCGCCGGGCCACCCTCCGAGATCGGTGCGACCCGGTTCGATACGATGATCAGTCGGCTCATGAAGCGCGATTCCCGATGCAGTAAGTCATAGTCGTTGGGCGATGCGGTGTCACCATCACGCTCCGCGCGCGGCCGCGACAATCGATTCCAGCCAGTCGAGCAGCGCCGTGACCGACCCGGCGCGCGCATGCGCCATCGTGTCGCCCGCGCCCACCTTGATCGACAACCCACCGCGCTCGTTGACGACGGCAAAGCCTTTCTCGTCGGTCAGGTCGTCGCCGGCAAACACGGGGGTGCGGCCGACGAACGGCGGTTCATCCAGGAACGCGCGCATTGCGCGGCCTTTGTCGACATCCTTCGGCTTGATTTCGTAGACCATCTTGCCCGGCTGCAACACATACGCGCCAGGATAATCGGCCACCAGCCGCTCCGTCGCCTCGCGCGCCACCGCCTCGCGCTCAGGTGCGTTACGGTAATGCAGCGCCAGCGCCGCGCCTTTGATCTCGAGCAGCATGCCGGGGTGCTCGTTGACGACCTGGGCGAGCACCTGCTCCATGCGCAACAGCCGCTCGTCGTGAAAACCGATGCGCTGCGTGTCGCCGTTCGCGTCGCGCCGTTCGGCGCCATGCAAACCGGCAATCGGCAGGTCGGGCATGCCGAGAAAACTGTCGATACTGTCAATGCCGCGGCCCGACACGATCGCGACGGCGCCGTTCGTGAGATTGCGCAATTCGGTCAGCAAGCGGATCACGCGCGGTTGCACCAGCACGCCGTCCGGCGTGGGCGCGAGTTCGACGAGCGTGCCGTCGAAGTCGAAGAAAAATGCCGTCTCACCTGGAGACAGGACAGCCGGAAGTGCTTGCATCGGTTAATTTTGCCTTTCGGCCTTCTGCGGCCGGAAAAGTGTGCGCATCTTACCGCGCATCCGTCAATTTTTCGAGAAAGTAAGCTGGGACCTAAGCGTGGCCGGGCGGTACGGCCAATGCGGCTCACGATTGCGTTCAAAAAGAGAACAATCCGGCTTCAACCAGCTTTCACCCGCATGCGTCAAATTGCCTCGCAAAGCACGCGCCTGCAGGCGCTGCACGACGTCGTCGGAGATTTTGCGATACAGTCGCAGCCACGCAGACCATTGCAGTGACGACCATATTTGCACACTATGACGGGCCGCGCGCCGTGCACGAATCACGCTGCGTCCATTCACGCGCCGCTCTTCAATCGAGTAATTGAACCCTGCTTTGTTCCCCATTATCTCGTCCCGCCGCCAGCCGAATCTCGTCACACCCCGCCGGCCCTGGCTTAGGCACCTGGCCACGCTAACCGTGATGGTGGGCGCGCTCGGTGCACTGAGCGGCTGCACGCATCCCGACGAACCGTTCCAGTTGACCAACGTGACCGGCCATTTGCCGGATCTCGATTTCACACTGACCGGCGACGACGGCCGCCCCGTAACCGGCGATTCGTTCAAAGGCCGCACCTCGCTGGTCTACTTTGGCTATACGCATTGTCCGGATGTCTGTCCCGAGACGATGGGCCGCCTGATGCAGGTTCTCGGCAAACTCGGCCCGGACGCGCAAAAGGTGCGCATCCTGTTCATTACCGTCGATCCGGCGCGCGACACGCCCAAAGCCTTGCATGACTACGTGGGCGCCTTCGACTCGCGACACGCCGAGGGCCTGACAGGCACCGCCTGGCAGATCGAATCACTCGCCAAACGTTACCGGGTCGCCTATCAGATGGAAAAGCGCGACCCCAACGGCAACTATGAGGTCACCCATAGCTCGGCCGTCTACGTGTTCGATCAACAGGGCCATGCACGCCTGCTCGCCACCGATCACGATACTCCCGATGCGATCGCACAAGACCTGCGCCGTATCACTGATGACCGTTCCTGACCTTTCCTGAGTTCATTCATGTCGATCAAGTTCAAAACGTTCGCCGCACTGAGCTGCACCCTCGCCCTCTCATGCGGTTTCACGTCGGCCGCGTTTGCCGCTGGCGCTAACGCGATCAGCGTCAAGGACGCGTGGGTGCGCTGGCTGCCGAACAACCTCCCTGCCGCCGGCTATGCGACGCTGGTGAACGCGAGCGATAAGCCGGTCGACCTCGTCGATATTTCCAGCAACGACTACGGCGACGCGATGCTGCATCAAACCGTGTCGAACGGCTCGACGCAGAAGATGGTGATGGTCGACAAGCTGACGGTGCCCGCGCACGGCCAGGTGGCAATTGCGCCGGGCGGCTATCACGTGATGCTCGAAGACGCGAAGCACAAGATCGCGCCGGGCGACACCGTGCATCTGACGCTGAAGTTCTCCGACGGCGAAACGCTCGATACGCCGTTCGCCGTCAAGTCACCCGCCCAGACCAAGTAACACGCCGCGATGAATCTGCTCTACTGGCTCGACCCCTGGGAGTTTTCGCCGACTGTCGTGATCGCCTTGCTGGTACCGGCGATCCTTTTCGTGCGCGGCGCGCACAAGGCGAAGCTGTCGATTCGCCGGCGCATTTCCTTCTGGTTCGGGCTGGTCGCGTTGTATGTCGCGCTGCATACGCGGCTCGATTATTTCTTCGAGCATGAGTTCTTCATGCATCGCTTGCAGCATCTGGTGCTGCATCACCTCGGGCCGTTCTTTATCGCGCTCTCGTATCCGGGCGCCGCGTTGCGCGCGGGCATTCCATTCAGATGGCGGCAGCGCTTCGTGCGGCCCGCGCTGGAGGCTCCGTTAGTACGCAAGCTGCTCGACGTGGTGATGCATCCGGTGGTTGCGGTCACGTTGTTCGTCGGGCTGATCTATTTCTGGCTGATGTCGCCGATCCATTTCGTGGCGATGCTCGACTGGCGGCTCTATCGCGTGATGAACTGGAGCATGGTGATCGACGGCCTGCTGTTCTGGTGGCTCGTACTCGATCCGCGGCCCGCGCCGCCGGCGCGTTTGTCTCCCGGCAAGCGCGTGCTGGTTGTGATTGCCGCGATTCCGCCGCAGATCATGCTCGGCGCATTTATCTTCTTTACGCCGCGCGAGCTTTATCCGATCTACTCGATCTGCGGGCGCGCCTTTACGTGGCTAAGCCCGATGCGCGATCAGCAGATCGGCGGATTGTTGCTGTGGATTCCCGGCTCGATGATGAGCGTGATCGGCGCGCTGGTGGCGTTGCGTCACTGGATGCGGCTGTCGGCGCGCGGGCGTCTGCGTGGCGAGCGGCGCGTAAAGACGGCGCAAGGCCTGACGCAAGCTGCAACAGCGCCTGCGAGCGGCCGCCGCTGAGATTCCGAATCTGTTGAAGAAGCCGCGGCGCTTGCAGCCGGTCGGCGCGCACGCGCCGGATCAGGTTGTCATTCCTGTTGCCATCTGACTGAGTTAGGCCGAGCGCATCCACACATGCGGGATGCCGTCCTCGTCGTGAATCTCCGACACCGGCGTAAAGTCGAATGCGCCGTAGAAGCCTTGCAGATGAGCCTGCGCATGCAAGCGGATCGGTGTACCGGGCCACTGTGCCCGGATATGCGCGAGCGAGCGTTCGAGCATCGCGTTGCCGAGGCCAATGCCGCGGAATTCCGCGGTGGTCAGAACGCGGCCGATGCGGATATCGGTGTCGTCGGCATCCGGCAGCAACACGCGCAGATAGCCCGCTAGCGGCTTTTTTTTAGTGCTTGATGTATCACCGGGACCGAACGCGAACAGATGCCATGCGGCTGAATCGAGCCCGTCGATGTCGCCATACACGCAGTTCTGCTCGACGACGAACACGGCGCTGCGGGCGGCCAGCATCGCATAGACTTCCGCGTTCGTGAGGTCGTCGAACGTTTTCCAGCGCCATTCGAGTTGCGCCAGTCGCGTGGCGGCGGTGTGCTGCGGTTCAGTCATGGAAATCTTCAAGGGAAGCGCGCCTCGACGGGCGGCGGCAAAAAGAATTATGCCGCGCGTGGCGCTGTTAAGCTATGTCGCCGGCAAACCTCTCTAGCTGCTGACGAAAACCGGCTCGACGGGCTGTGCGAGACATTCGATCAGGTTACCGGGCCCGCACAGATGCAGCGCGCCCACCACCACCAAGATTCGCTCTGGCCGTCCGGCCAATTCCTTCACTCGCGCCGCCCACGCGCGATTGCGCGCATCGAGAATGGCGCTGCGGATGCCGGGCAAGTTGAACATTGGCGACTCGACGGCGATCTGGTGCACGGCCTGCAAATCGCCGTGTAACCAGGCGGTGTACATCCGCTCGAGCGTGCGCTGCGGTTCGTCGAGATCGGACATCAGCATGCCAAGCGCGGCACCGACTGCTTCGAGCGGAATCGACTCGAGCGATGCCACGACCTCCTGTGCGGTCTCGAGATACTCGTACGGCTTGGCTTGCGCCAGTGCCGAGCGCAGCATGCGCGGCTCGACACCTTCGACGACCTGCTGGAACAGCGTCGGCGCGACGATCAGCGTGGCCCATGGACGCAACTCGGCGAGCGGCGCCAACGGCCCTTGCGCGGGCCACACGGCCTGTAGCTGATTCCAGGCGTCGGCGGATAGCAACGGCTGCAGTTGATCGGCACCACCCTGCGGGGGAGCCTTCAGAAACGGCAGAATCGTCGGCGGATCCGATTCGAAGACCAGCGATTCGGCCCAGTCATATGCTTCAGCAATCCATGGCGGCGTTCTGCGACTCGTCGCAGGGAACAGATGCATTGAGCCGAGCAAACGGACGTTGGTGCCGGTGAGTTGTAGGTACATGCAACCTCAAGTGGACGGGCGCAATTCAATCGACTGTGCACAGCGCGTAAATCAGGCGTAGATAGAAGGAGCGGCGTTCGGTATCCGGGATGCGCATGATGTCGATGCGAGGGGGAGTCTGCGAACTATAACGTTGCGCAGAGCGAAGCACACTGCCGGACGCGGTTGCATATCGCCCGGGAGCAGGGCCACCAAGTACGAGATAACGCGACACCGAAAAAAGAAAAGCCCCGACAAGTCGGGGCTTTTCTTTACATCAACTACTGGAGGCGCGAGCCGGAGTCGAACCGGCCTAAACGGCTTTGCAGGCCGCTGCATAACCGCTTTGCTATCGCGCCGCAAGCGGACTGGAACCTAGCTGCAGATTCTCAGATTTGTCTGGTGAGCCACCATAGGGACCGGCCCATCAAACAAAAAGGGAAGCACTGCTTCCCCTAATGATTGGAGCGGGAGACGAGGCTCGAACTCGCGACCTCAACCTTGGCAAGGTTGCGCTCTACCAACTGAGCTACTCCCGCATTGCCCTACTTCACAACGCCTTGCACTTTTACTTCGCCAAACAACGCGCTGCTTCAAAAATTGGAGCGGGAGACGAGGCTCGAACTCGCGACCTCAACCTTGGCAAGGTTGCGCTCTACCAACTGAGCTACTCCCGCATTGTGCTGCTTTTGCCCTACTAACTGCTGCCTTGTTACTGCAACTACACGCTTACTGCCTCCGTTACTACCTGCGACGTTTCGAACTGCGTGCATCGGAGAAACGAGATTATGGAGAAACGACTGAAACGTGTCAACCCCTTTTGCGAATGTCTTTAACTGAAAAGATTTCACTCACGCTAGCGCGACGTTCGAACAAGCGCGCGCCTTCCGCGCGCTGCGTCTCGCTCGATCTCCGCTCAGACACAATCAGGCCACGCCGCCCCGTTCGCGGATCTGCGGCCATGCAAGTTTCATGTAGTAGAGCATCGACCAGATCGTCAGGAACGCAGCCAGATAGATCAGCCACAAACCCCACACGCGCGTGTCGACGAACACACCACCGCCGAACGGCAACGGCCCGTAGAACAGCAGCATCGGAATCGCGACCATCTGGCACACGGTCTTGAACTTGCCGAGCGAATTCACCGCAACGCTCTTCGACGCACCGATCTGCGCCATCCACTCGCGCAGCGCCGAGATGGCGATCTCGCGCCCGACGATCACCAGTGCGATTGCCGAATCGATCCGCGCGAGTTGCACGAGCACCAGCAGCGCAGCCGTCACCATCAGCTTGTCGGCGACCGGATCGAGGAACGCGCCGAACGCCGAAGTCTGGTTCCACTTACGGGCCAGGAAGCCGTCGAACCAGTCGGTGAGCGCCGCCAGAATGAAGATCGTCGCGGCCGCCAGATTGCGGTGTGCCGGGCTCATCATCATGTCAGGCAAATAAAACACACCGACGACGAGCGGAATCAGAACGATCCGCAGCCAAGTCAGGAAAATCGGAAAATTAAACGGCATGGGCAGGCGCAGCGTCTGACAAGGGAGATGCAATTGTGCCGTGTCGCAAGGCCTGCCACAAGCAAAGCGGCGCGCGGAGCCTGGCGCGCGCAACGCCGGGGCACCGCTTATCAGCCGCCTGGCATCTGCTTGCCGGCCGCTTTTGCGTTATTTATCGACCGCTCGCTGCAGAATCCGGGCGCTGCCCGGCGTGCCGCGACCGGTGTAATTAGTGCAATTGCCGGTAGATCTGCTCGGCCAGCGCCTGCGAAATTCCTTCGACGCTCGCCAGATCCTCGACGCTTGCCGCAACCACCCCACGCAGCCCACCGAAACGCGCCAATAACCGCTGACGCCGCTTCGCGCCCACCCCTTCGAGTTCTTCGAGCCGTGAGGTCTGGCGTGTCTTGCCGCGCTTTGCACGCATGCCGGTAATGGCGAAACGGTGCGCCTCGTCGCGGATTTGCGCGACCAGCATGAGCGCGGCGCTTTCCTTGCCGAGTTCGAGCGGAGCGCGGCCATCCGCGAAAATCAGGGTTTCCAGCCCCACCTTGCGCCCCTCGCCCTTCGCGACACCGACCAGCATGCCGGTATCGAGACCCAGTTCGGTGAACACCTGCCGTGCGATTTCGACCTGCCCCTTACCGCCGTCGATCAACACGATGGTCGGCAGGATGCCGCCAGCCGCAGCCGGTTCCGCGGCATCCGCCGCGAGCGACGGGTCAACGGCCGCGTCGGTTTGCAATTCGGCGGCTTCATCCGCCGCGTTCGCGGCCGCTTGCGCCACCATCTTCTCGTAACGGCGCGTCAGCACCTGGCGCATCGCCGCGTAGTCGTCGCCCGGGGTGATGCCGGTGATGTTGTAGCGGCGGTACTCGGACGACTGCATCTTGTGATGGTGATACACCACGCACGACGCCTGCGTCGCCTCGCCCATCGTATGGCTGATGTCGAAGCACTCGATGCGCAGATGCGCGAGATCGTCGCACTCCATGCCGAGCGTATCGGTGAGCGCGCGCGTGCGAGCCTGCTGCGAGCCTTGTTCCGAAAGCAGGCGCGCGAGTGCGAGCCGTGCGTTCTGCTCAGCCATCGCGAGCCACGCGCGCCGTTGACCTTGCGGCTGGCGCAATACCGTCACCTTGTGGCCGGCCTGCTCGATCAGCACGTCGACCAGTTCGCGCGTGGCCGGCGCGTGGCTGACCACGAGCACCGGCGGTACGCGGTTGCCGATGTAGTGCTGCGCGATGAACGCCTCCAGCACTTCAGATTCGATGCCGCCGGCAGTTGCACGGCCTTTGCGCGGCGCTGGAGATCCGGATTCCGACCCGGACTCGGCCGCCTCATCCGTCTCTACGTCGGGCGCAGCGTCTTCGTCTTCCTTGTCATCGGCTTCTTCGGACGGCATCTCCCCAGCAATCGCGAGCGCATCGTCTGCTTCGGACGCAGCGTTTGCCCTGTTGCCGCCCTCGTTCAGCGCCGAGCCGTCGCCCGCCGCGATGTCGGTCAGCAACGCATCGTCGCCGCCTTCTTCGAGTCCACCCTCGCCGATCGTCAGGGCGCTTTCCACATGCGCCGGGAAATACGCCTTGTCGCCCAGATGCCGCCCGCCCCGCACCATCGCCAGATTCACGCACACGCGTCCGCCGAGCGCCACGACCGCGAGGATATCCACATCGCTGTCGCCACCCACTTCAATCGCCTGCTGATGCAGCACCGTCGACAACGAACTCATCTGATTACGCACCGCCGCGGCCTGCTCGAACTTCAGTTCGCTCGCGAACGCATGCATTTTCTGCTCGAGCTCGTTCATCACCTCACCTTGCCGGCCGAGCAGAAAGCGCGACGCATTGGCAACGTCGCGCGCGTAATCCTCTTCGCTGATGGCTCCGACGCAAGGCGCCGTGCAGCGGCCGATCTGATGCAGCAGGCAGGGCCGTGTGCGGTTGTTGAACACGGAATCTTCACACGTGCGCAACTGGAACACGCGCTGCAGGATCTGGATGCTTTCGCGCACCGCCCACGCGCTCGGGAACGGTCCGAAATACTGATTCTTGCGATCCACCGAGCCGCGGTAATACGCCATGCGCGGAAATTTGTGGCCGGTCAGTTTGAGATAGGGATAGGACTTGTCGTCGCGAAACAGGATGTTGTAACGCGGCGCCAGCGCCTTGATCAGATTGTTTTCGAGCAGCAGCGCCTCAGCCTCGGAGCGCGTGACGGTCGTCTCGATGCGCGCAATGCGCGTCACCATCATCGCGATACGCGGGGACAGTTGCGTCTTCGTGAAGTAGCTCGAGACGCGCTTCTTGAGGTCGCGCGCCTTGCCCACATAAAGCACCGCGCCCTGCGTATCGTAATAGCGATACACGCCAGGCAGATGCGGCAATTGGGCGAGCACTTTCTTCGGCTCGAAAACGTCAGTTGCTTCGGGTTCGGTCATGCAGAATCGATTGGCTGGGACAGTGTTGCGAAGCCTCTGCCCGCGTGTTGCGCGTCAAGCGGCCGTTCAGACGCGAAACCGCGGATGAGTGCTTTAGAATCGCCAGTTTAGAGCATTCCGCGCGCGTTCGAACCTTGCTGCATCGAACGCTGCGATGGCGCAGTGCCGAGCCGGCGGCCGAGCTGATCGCATGATCCGCCTGGGTTACCGGCTCGGGTCACCGGCCGGGTCACCCGGCCGATTCGTCCGCCAGCAAGACTTTGCGCCCTCTACACGCCACCCGTGCCACTCCGCGACCCACGCCCCATGTCCTCCACCACGCCGCCGTCCGAACAATCCGTCACCGCACCCACCGCGATCGCTTGCGATATCTTTTGCGCGGTGATCGACAATTTCGGTGACATCGGCGTGTGCTGGCGTCTCGCCCGCCAGTTGGCAAGCGAGCACGGCTGGCTGGTGCGCGTATTCGTTGACGACCTGCACGCGTTCCAGAAACTGTGCCCGTCGCTGGCGCTGGATCGCGCGCGCCAGACGATCGGCGGCATCGTCATCGAACACTGGCAGGAGCCGGCCCATGCAGGCGACACGCTCGAGGTGGCTGACGTCGTGATCGAGGCATTCGCCTGCGAGTTGCCGCCGGCATACGTCGCCGCGATGGCGCGGCGCGAGCGCGCGCCGGTCTGGTTGAACCTCGAATATCTGAGCGCCGAAGACTGGGTTGCGGATTTCCATCTGCGGCCGTCGCCGCACCCGCGCTACCCGCTCACCAAGACCTTCTTTTTCCCCGGACTCGGCCCCGGCACGGGCGGCGTGCTGAAGGAGCGGCATCTCGACGCCGCGCGCATGGCCTTCGAGGCGTCGCAACCGGCGCGCGAGGCGTGGTGGCTGGAAACCACCGGCCGCGCGCCGCCCCCGGCCACCGCCACCGTCATTTCGCTGTTCGCCTACGAAAACCCCGCCGTCGACAGCCTGCTCGAACAATGGCGCGACAGTGCCGAACCGGTTGTTCTGCTGGTGCCGGAAGGCCGCATTTCCGGCGCGCTCGCGCGCTTTTTCGGCCTGCCGTCGTTCACCGCGGGTTCGCACGCCGAGCGCGGCAGCCTCAGTGCCCACGCGCTCGCGTTTACCGCGCAAGCCGGCTACGACCCGTTGCTGTGGGCGAGCGACGTCAATTTCGTGCGCGGCGAAGATTCGTTCGTACGCGCCCAATGGGCCGCCAAACCCTTTGTCTGGCACATCTACCCGCAAGCCGACGACGCCCATCTGCCCAAGCTCGACGCCGCGCTCGCCCACTACGCGCGCACCCTGCCCGGCGATGCCCGGAGCGCCCTTGCGCGCTTCTGGCACGCATGGAACGGCGCCGGCAAGCCTGACTGGGCGGAATTCCAGCGTCACCACGCGGTGTTGAAGCGGCGCGCAGCCGAATGGGCCGGCGAACTGGCCCTGATAGGCGACCTCGCCGGAAATCTGGCCTTGTTCGCAAAAACTCAGTTAAAATAAGCGGTTATCCAACGGCCGACGACACAAGCGCGACCCGATCGCAGCGATCTTGTTGGCAAATTCGTCTGGTAAATTCGAATTCGTCTCGCGAATTGGTCTGGCAGATTCGCCAGGCTAGCTGGCCTGACTAATTCGCGAGGCAAACCCTGCAGGCCGATCCGCTTGCGCCGTATGCCGTTGAGCAACAGTTGAAGCTACTTATTTCGTACAGGACAGTTTTATGAAGACCGCACAGGAACTCCGCACCGGCAACGTAGTCATGATCGGCGCAGACGCGATGGTCGTGCAAAAGGCCGAATACAACAAATCGGGCCGCAACTCCGCCGTCGTCAAGATGAAGTTCAAGAACCTGCTGACCGGCGCAGGCATGGAAAGCGTGTACAAGGCAGACGACAAGTTCGACGTCGTAGTGCTGGAACGCAAGGAAGTCACGTACTCGTACTTCGCTGACCCGATGTACGTGTTCATGGACGCCGATTACAACCAGTTCGAAGTCGAAGGCGAAATGATGGGCGACGCCCTTCACTACCTCGAAGACGGCATGGCTTGCGAAGTCGTGTTCTACAACGACAAAGCCATCTCGGTCGAACTGCCGACCACGCTGGTCCGTGAAATCATCTACACGGAACCGGCAGTCAAGGGCGATACGTCGTCGGGCAAGGTGTTGAAGAACGCCAAGCTCACCACCGGTTTCGAACTGCAAGTGCCGCTTTTCTGCAACATCGGCGACAAGATCGAAATCGACACGCGTACGCACGAGTATCGCAGCCGCGCCTAAGCGCCTGCAGCCTGCGCGGGAGCCAAGTCCCCACGTTCGGCACAGTGAAAAAAATGGCAAAAAAAAGCGCCCGCACTGGGCGCTTTTTCTTTTTTATGCCGCCGTGTATGGTGGAGGAAAACTTTACCGGCACTCTTCTAAAAAATGCCTGTGCGCTCCGTTTATCTTCCGTCTCTGCGTCGAACAAACCATTGATAAACTTAAGTAATTGGCTTTGGCATAATCCATGCTTCCCTCTGACATAGGTCACTAAGGCTTTATTTCTCCAACTCTCTCCAACTCTTGGGATGCGACCTGAATCACGACATCGCTGAAGAAAGATGAAGTTTGAGATAGGACGCCTCTTCGACGGTGAGCGGGATTTCTGACCAGTCGAATGAAGGAAATACCGGTGCCCGCCCATTCGCCGGATTGCATCAGAGCGGACATCCACTGAAAAGCAAAGGACCCAGAAACTAAATGAGTCGAATCGCCCCAACTCTGCTTGCACATCGTGTCCCACGATCTGCACGACGCCCATGCCAGTCGGCCCGGGGCGGTTACGCCGCGGTGGCAGGCACTGCTCGCGCGGTACGGCGTTCGACCGACAACATTGCCGGCCAGCCATCGCGCCCAGTTCGCGCGCCAGAGTACCGGCGCGGCGTCCCGGGTATTCCGTCCATCTAAAAATAGCGCTCGCCATGCCACATGCCCTGATTGTTGAAGACGATCCCAATAGCCTGTCTGGCCTGTCCGCCATCCTCGCCGCCGACGGCTTCTCCGTCGACACCGCGACCACCATCGCCGAGGCCCGGGCCGCGCTGACACGCTTTATTCCCGATGTCGTGCTGGTCGATCTGAATCTGCCGGACGGCAGCGGGCTCGATGTGCTGCAGCACCTGCCCGCGCACCCGCCCGGTGGCGCCTTGCCTGTGATCGTGATGACCGGCAACGCAACAGTCGAAAGCGCGATCGAGGGTTTGCGGCACGGCATCTGGGATTACCTGCTCAAGCCGGTCAATATCCCGCGTCTGCGCAGTCTGCTCGCCCGGATTCCGCGTCCATACGAGCTGACCGAGGAAGTCCAGACCCTGCGCGCGTCGCTGCGTCAACTCGGCCGTTTCGGCTCATTATTGGGCCGCAGCGGCGCGGTCCAGCACGTGTACGACACGATCGAGCATATCGCGCCGACCGAAGCCGCCGTGCTGATTTCCGGCGAAGCCGGCACGGGCAAGCAGATTGCCGCGCGCACGCTGCACGACATGAGCCGGCGCCGCAAAGGGCCGTTTGTCACATTCGATTGCCGGAGCGCAGGCAGCCTTTCGGCGCACCGCTCGCTCGACAGTCTGCTGTTCGGCCATGAGCGCGGCGCGTTCAGCGGCGCGGACCAGCGCGAACCGGGGCTGTTCGAGCAAGCCAGCGGCGGGACGCTGTTTATCGACGAAATCGCCGAACTGCCGCGTGTCCAGCAGGAAGCGCTGCTGCGCGCACTGGATTCGCAGACCTTCATGCGAGTCGGCGGCACCAATCAGGTGGCGACCGATTTCCGGCTGATCGCGTCGACACGCAAAAGCCCGCGCGCGGCGGTTGCTGATGGCAGCTTGCATCAGGACCTCGCGCTGCGTCTGGAAGCGGCGGCTATCACGCTGCCGCCGTTGCGCGAGCGCGGCGACGATCCGGCGCTGATCGCGCAAGCCGTGGTCGATGAGCTGAATCACGAAGCAACTTCGCGTGGTACGGCGGAAGTGGCCAAGCAGATCGGACCGAATTTCCTGCGCGAATGTCTTGCGTACGACTGGCCGGGCAATGTGCGCGAGTTACAGGACCGCGTGCGCCGGGCATATCAGGCCTCGGGGGACGTGCTGGAATCGCTGCGCGCCGATGAAGCGGGCTCGGCAAACGGACGCGATCTCAACGGCAGCCGTGTGCAGGTCACCGTCGGCACCCCGCTCGCGGACGTCGAGGAAATGCTGATCCGTGCGACGCTCGACGCAGTCGGCGGGACGCGCCATCGCGCTGCATCGCTGCTCGGGATCAGTCCGAAGACGCTGTATAACAAGCTGCAACGGATGCGGTTGAACTGACGAGGCCGGGCTGGCCGCGTGGCTAGCCCGGTTTGAATAAAAAAAACGGCGCCTGAAAAAAGCGCCGTTTTTTTGCTCGATGCAAACGCTCGAGACGTTGATCCGTTGATCCGTTGATCCGTTGATCCGCTGGTCCGCTGATTACCGGGTGCGCATCTGGATTTATGCGAACGCGCTGCGCAGCAAGGCCTGCGCTTGCAGATACTGCGGCTCGGCAACCAGCTTGCTCCATTTAAGCGCCTTGCCGCGCGGACGCATGCGCTTAAGCCGCTGCTGTGACTCCTTCGACGGCGTGAAGCGCAGCGCATCCAGCACCTTCTCCGCCTCGTCCGGCTGATTGCAGATCAGCACCATGTCGCAACCGGCCTCCAGCGCCGCGCTCGCGCCTTCCGTAAGCGTGCCGCCCTGGCGCGCGGCTTCCATCGAGAGATCGTCGCTGAACACAGCGCCCTCAAAGCGCAATTTTTTGCGCAAGATGTCCTGCAGCCAGACACGCGAGAAACCCGCCGGCTTCGAGTCGACTTGCGGATAAACCACATGGGCGGGCAACACGGCGCCAAGCGACACACCGAGCCAGTCGTACGGTGCCACGTCGTCGCGCAAAATTGCTTCGAGCGAACGGTCATCGACCGGCATGGCAACGTGCGAGTCCGCATGCGCAAAGCCGTGCCCCGGGAAATGCTTGCCGCAATTGCTCATGCCGGCCAACGCAAGGCCGTGATTCAGGCTCTTCGCCAGCAAGGCCACGACGCGCGGATCGCGATGAAACGAGCGATCGCCGATCACCTGCGACTGGCCGTAATTCAGATCGAGCACCGGCGTAAAACTCATATCGATGCCGCACGCGCGCAATTCAGCCGCAAGGATATAGCCGACCGCGGTGGTCACTTTGGTGGCGTGCAGCACGTCGCTGTCCCACAATGCACCGAGCTTGCCCATCGCCGGCAGCACGGTAAAGCCGTCGGTGCGAAAGCGCTGCACGCGGCCGCCTTCGTGGTCGACCGCAATCAGCAGATCGTCGCGGATCGCGCGAATCGAATCGGTGAGCGCGATCAGTTGCGCGCGGCTTTCGTAATGGCGCGCGAACAGGATCACGCCGCCGGTCATCGGATGCGCAAGGCGGCGTTTATCGTCGTGATTCAGCGTGGTGCCGACCACGTCGAGCATGACCGGTCCGGGAGTGGTTTTCATCGATTTTCGCTAGAAGAAGCCTGAGAGCAAAGAAAGACACGGCCGACGTGCGCCGCGTTCAAGATTTTTTATTCGTCGCTGGCGGGCGCGCGCGGGGCGGTGGGCTCTTGCACCACCGCTCCTGTTTCAGCAATCACGAAGGACACGGCGTAATCGCGTTCGTCGCTGATCGTCACACGTGCCGTGATGCCGCGCGCGTCGAGCCATTCAGCCAGTTCGCCCGATGCCACCACCATCGGTTCGCCGCTCGGCTTGTTGAGCGTTTGCAGCGCGCGCCACGTCATCGGCCAGCGCATGCCGAGGCCGATCGCTTTCGAAAATGCCTCCTTGGCCGAGAATCGCGTAGCGAGAAATGCGAGTCCACGGGCGGCTGAGCGCGCATGGCGAGCGTGATAAACGCGCAGTTCGTCCGGACCGAGCACTTTCTCCGCAAAGCGGCCATTGGTGCGCGTCATCACCGCGGCCACGCGGCTGACCTGAACGATATCCGTACCGATGCCGTAGATCGTCATGGGCGGCGCCGCGGCGTTACGCGCTTGCGCCGAGACGCGCGGCGACCATGATCGCCTTCATCTCGCGCACGGCGTTGTCCCAGCCCGCGAAGATCGCATGCGCGACGATCGCGTGGCCGATATTCAACTCGACGATACCTTCGATCGCGGCGATCTGCTGAACGTTGGTGTAATGCAGGCCGTGACCTGCGTTGACCTTGATGCCGAGCGTGGCGCCGAACTCGACCGCGCGCACCACGCGCTCATACTCGCGCTGCTGCTCGGCAGGATCGTGCGCTTCGGCATAACGGCCGGTGTGCAATTCGATCACCGGCGCCCCGGCTTCATGCGCGGCACGGATTTGCGTTTCGTCCGGATCGATAAAGAGCGACACCCGCGAGTTCGCAGCGGCGAGTTGCTTGCATGCGGCGCGCACGGCTTCGAACTGACCGGCAACGTCGAGACCGCCTTCAGTCGTCAATTCCTGACGCTTTTCCGGCACGAGGCACACGTCGTGCGGCTGCACCTCGCACGCGATGTCGAGCATCTCCTGCGTGACCGCGCACTCCAGATTCATGCGGGTTTTCAACAGCGGACGCAGCTTGCGCACGTCGGCATCGACGATATGGCGACGATCTTCGCGCAGATGCAGCGTGATGACATCGGCACCCGCCTCTTCGGCCATCAACGCGGCGCGGATCGGATCCGGATAAGAGGTGCCGCGCGCGTTGCGCAGCGTGGCGACGTGATCGATGTTCACGCCCAGGTCAATCACATTCGGCGACGTAAGAAAGAAGCTCATAAGTTCTGCAAGTCGATCAGTATCTGGCGCGTCGCGAGCGGCGTGCCGCCAAGGTAGGTGTTGAGCAGAAAGCGCATCAGCGTTTTGCTTTGCGCTACCGTCTGCGCTCGATGGTAATCGTCCTTTTCCATATCGAGCAAGGTCTGTCCGACGATGACCGGCCATTGCGCGGGCAGGTCGTCGGAGGCCTCGCGCACGCCGCGCTCCGGATCGAACACATAGCGGCCGTCGGCCTGCACGGCTCTGCGCGAGACCGTGCGATCGAGCGCCATCGCATAACCGGTTTCCCGCAGCAGCACACGTTCGAACGAACGCAGCACCTGCACGGGCGGTTCATCATGCGCGAGGCGCGTCATGGTGACGACGTAGTGATGGAACAGTTGTGGATGCGGGTCTTCACGCGCGCAGAACTTGACCAGCAATTCGTTGACGTAGAAACCGCAGAGCAGCGCGTCGCCCGCTAAAGGCAACATGCCACCAACCCATTCGGCGCCGGTCAGCGTGCGCACTTCGGATTTGCCGGACCAGGACAACGCGAGCGGCTGGAAGGTCTGCAGCACGCCGCGCAACGCGGAGTGCGGACGCTTCGCGCCCTTCGCGACGAGGGCGAGCCGGCCGTGATCGCGCGACAGCACGTCGATGATCAGACTGGTCTCACGGTACGGATAGCTATGCAGGACGAAAGCGGGTTGCTCGGCGATCCGGTAATCGGAAGCGGAAGTGCGCGGCGCACGGCGTGCGGGCGCTTTGCGCGGCTCGCCTTCGGCGCCCTGGGCAGCGCTTTGAGCACCCTGAGTGTTTCTGGCACCTGAGGAAATTCTGCTGGCACTGCGCGCGGGTTTGGACGGCTCGCGCGCCGGCACTGCCGGCGCCGCATCGTCCGGGTCAGCGTCGGAATTCAGCGTCATCCACGCGTCATTCGTACCCATACGCACGGAGTCCGGCTTCGTTGTCAGCCCAGCCGCTCTTCACCTTGATAAAGGTTTCCAGATACACCGGGCCGTCGAACAGCTTTTCCATATCGAGGCGCGCTTCGGTGCTGATCTGCTTCAGCTTGGCGCCCTTCTGGCCGATGATCATCGCTTTCTGCGTATCGCGCTCCACCAGGATGGTCGCGAAAATACGCCGCAGACGCCCTTCGGTTTCGAACTTGTCGATCAGCACGGTGCTCGTGTACGGCAGTTCGTCGCCGGTCCAACGAAACACTTTTTCGCGCAGGATTTCGGCGGCAAGAAAGCGCTCGCTACGATCGGTGAGGTCGTCTTCGCCGTAGATCGGCGCGCCTTCCGGCAGGAACGGTTTGATCGTCTCCAGCAAACGCTTGATGTCGTCCGGATTCTTCGCCGACAGCGGCACAATTTCGTTGAACTGACGCAGGGCGCTCACCTGTTGCATGAACGGATACAGCGAATCCTTATCCGCCACGCGATCGAGCTTGTTCGCGATCAGCAGTGTGGGCACCGACGGCGGAATCAGGTCGAGCACCTTCTGGTCGTCCGGGCCGAAGCGGCCGGCTTCGATCACGAACAGAATCGCGTCGACCGAACTCAGCGTGGACGTGACCGCGCGGTTGAGCGAACGGTTCAGCGCGCCGCTGTGTTTGGTCTGGAAACCCGGCGTGTCGACGAAGATGTACTGCGCGTCTTCAAACGTGTGAATACCGGTGATGCGATGGCGGGTGGTCTGCGCCTTGCGCGACGTGATACTGACCTTCTGGCCGACCAGCGCGTTCATCAGCGTGGACTTGCCGACGTTCGGGCGGCCGACGATCGCGACCATGCCGCAGCGAAAACCAGTGGGAGTGGGAGCGTTCATATTCGGGCTACGGCAAGTTCAGATCGACGCGCGCGGATTGGCGCGCCGATGGCATTCAATGGCCCGCATCGGCGACGCGGGTTTGCGCCGCGTCGGCTACGCCGGGTTCGTGTTCGATGGGTGCCGGCACGGCGGGCGTGGGCACGGCTGCGCCGGGTGTGGTGTCCCGGCTGCGGTGTTTGTCGGCGATGCGAACGGCGGCTTCCGGTTTGGCTTCTGCAGGCTTTGCGCCTTCGGATCTGGTTTCACCAGATTTGGCGTCCAGCTTGTCGACTGACTTATCTGCCGCCGCTTTGTCAGCAGGTTTGTCACTCACGTGAGCCATTGCCCGGTCCGTTCTTTCCGACCTGTCCGTGCGCTCCGACTTGTCCTGTCCGCTGTATTCCACGTGTGCGGCTCGAATCACGGCCAGCGGCGCGGAGGTCACAACAGCGGGCTCAGCCACCGGCGCAGTACGGCCCTCGCCTCGCCCAGCCCCCCGCTCGTTCTTGCGATCCGGGCTGCGCAAATCGAGCGCGGCCTGTACGCCGGTCACACCGGGCACGATCTCCTGTTCGGCGTTCTTCGCAGCACGAGCGCCTTTCGAACGCTTGGGCTTGGCAACCACGGCAGGCGCCGCGGCCATCACCTCGTCAAGCGCCTTCTTGGCCGCAGCCTGCTCAGCCGCGCGACGGCTCGCACCGGAACCGGACACCTTGACGTCCAGCTTGGGCACCGTGCATTCGACTTCAAATTGTTGATTGTGCGCCGCACCATGCGTTGCAACAACCGTGTATGTGGGCAACGCGATCTTGTGACCCTGCAGATATTCCTGCAGCAGCGTCTTGGCGTCTTTGCCGAGCGTGCGCGGGTCGATGTGATCGAGAATCGGCACGTAAAGACGCTTGATGACCGTTTGCGCGGCATCGAAGCCGCCGTCGAGAAACACCGCGCCCAGCACGGCTTCCAGCGTGTCTGCAAGGATCGACGGGCGGCGGAAGCCGCCGCTGCGCAATTCGCCTTCACCAAGGCGCAGGCCTTCGGAAATATTAAGGGCCTGAGCAATCTCGTAGAGCGACTGCTGCTTGACCAGATTGGCGCGGACGCGCGACAGATCGCCTTCGTCCAGTTTGCCGAAACGTTGGAACAAAAGCGCAGCCACCGCGCAATTCAGGACGGAGTCGCCGAGAAACTCGAGCCGTTCGTTATGCGTGGAACTATGACTGCGGTGCGTTAAAGCCTGGCGCAACAATTCCGCATTGCGAAATTCGTAGCGCAGACGGCTTTCCAACGGAGATAGGGGCATGGGCAGAGTATAACGCGGGCGCCTGTCCCGGCGAAAACGCGGGACGGCCAGCGGAAAAAGCATGGTGAAGCGACGTTACCGCAGATTCTTAAAGTAGCGTGCTAACACGCCGCGACCGATGTGCCCTAAGTGTGGGCCACCTGCGCGGCGTGTCGTGCAATCAAGGCATGCGTGCTCAGTGGAATGGGCCGATGCGTTTCAGATCGCTGAAGTTCATCCAGATAAAAAACGCGCGGCCCACAATATTCTTGTCCGGCGCGAAACCCCAGTAGCGGCTATCCGCGCTGTTATCGCGGTTGTCGCCCATCATGAAGTAATTGCCAGGCGGCACTTTGCAGATCACGCCGCGTGCGTTGTACGTGCAGTTATCGCGATACGGATAATCTTCTGCGCCGACGATGAACGGCGGCACGGCCGGGTTGTTCAGAATCGCGTTCTTGCGGCCGTCGATGTTTTCTTCGAATTGCTTGGCGTAGCCGAGGCGTTCTTCGTCGAGATAGTCAGGCAGCGGCGTTTCCGGTACGGGCTTGCCGTTGATCGTCAGTTGCTTGTCCTGATAAGCGACCGTGTCACCCGGAAGGCCGATCACGCGCTTGATGTAGTCGACGGACTCGTCTTTCGGGTAGCGGAACACCACCACGTCGCCACGCTCGAGCGGGCGGCCTTCAGTGACCTTTGTGTTGGTGATCGGCAGACGCAGACCGTAGTCGAATTTATTGACGAGGATGAAGTCGCCCACCAGCAGCGTCGGCACCATCGAGCCCGACGGAATCTTGAAGGGTTCCACCACGAACGAGCGCACCACGAACACCACCAGAATCACCGGGAAGAAGCTCGCCGAATACTCGAGCCACCACGGCTGACGCAGCTTGTCGTCACGCAGACGAGCACGCGTTTGCGCCGCGTTTTCGTCGGCGAAGCGCTCGCCGACGCGTGCCTGCTGGCGGTCGAACTCAGCGACCACGGCGTCCGCCGCGCGGCGCCGTTGCGGCATGAAAACCAGTTTGTCTGCGACCCATGCGACGCCCGTCAAAATGACGAGCACAAAAAGAATCAGCGCAAAATTCATAGGGTTCCGTTGTTCGTCTTATTTGTCTTCGACACGCAGAATCGCTAGGAAAGCTTCTTGCGGGATCTCGACGGACCCGACCTGCTTCATTCGCTTCTTGCCTGCCTTTTGCTTTTCCAGCAGTTTCTTCTTACGGCTAATATCGCCGCCGTAGCATTTTGCCAGCACGTTCTTACGCAACGCTTTAATGTTCTCGCGGGCGATAATATTCGCACCGATCGTCGCCTGGATCGCCACGTCGTACATTTGACGCGGAATCAGTTCCCGCATTTTCGACGCCACTTCGCGGCCGCGATACTGGCTCTGCGAACGGTGCACGATCACGGACAATGCATCCACCTTGTCGCCGTTGATCAGCATGTCGACCTTCACGACATCCGCCGCGCGGTATTCCTTGAACTCGTAATCCATCGACGCATAACCGCGCGAGATCGACTTGAGACGATCGAAGAAATCGAGCACGACTTCGCCCATCGGGATTTCATAGGTCAACTGCACCTGACGGCCGTGATACTGCATGTTGATCTGCGTGCCGCGCTTTTGCGTGCACAGCGTGATCACCGAGCCGACATAGTCTTGCGGCATGTACAGATTGACGGTGACGATCGGCTCGCGCACTTCCTCGATCTTCGAAGGCTCCGGCATCTTGGCCGGATTTTCGACCATGATGGTCGTGCCGTCGCGCTGCAGGACTTCATACACGACGGTCGGCGCCGTGGTGATCAGATCCATGTCGAACTCGCGCTCGAGCCGCTCCTGCACGATTTCCATGTGCAGCAGACCGAGGAAGCCGCAACGGAAACCGAAACCGAGTGCCTGCGACACTTCCGGCTCGTACATCAGCGAGGCGTCGTTCAGCTTCAGCTTTTCCAGCGAGTCGCGCAGCGCGTCGTACTGGTTCGCTTCGACCGGATAGAGGCCTGCGAACACCTGCGGCTTCACCTCCTTGAAGCCGGGCAGCGGCTCGGGGGCAGGACGATTCACCAGCGTAACGGTGTCGCCCACCTTCGCGGCGGCCAACTCCTTGATACCGGCGATGATGAAGCCCACCTGCCCGGCGGACAGCGATTCGAGATTTTTCGACTTCGGCGTGAACACGCCGACATGCTCAACCGGATATTGCGCACCTGTCGCCATCATGCGGATCTTGTCTTTCGGACGCAGCGTGCCGTTGACGATACGCACCAGCATCACGACGCCCACGTAGTTGTCGAACCAGGAGTCGATGATCAGCGCTTGCAGCGGTGCTTCCGGGTCGCCCTTGGGCGGCGGTACCTTGGCGATCAGCGCTTCGAGCACGTCTTCCACACCGAGGCCGGTCTTCGCGCTGCAATGCGTGGCGTCGGTTGCGTCGATGCCGATCACGTCTTCGATTTCCGCGATCGCGTTCTCGGGATTCGCAGCCGGCAAGTCGATCTTGTTGAGCACCGGAATCACGTCGACGCCAAGCTCGATCGCCGTGTAGCAATTGGCCACGGTTTGCGCTTCCACGCCCTGGCTTGCATCGACGACCAGCAACGCGCCTTCACAGGCGGACAGCGAGCGGCTGACTTCATACGAGAAGTCGACGTGGCCCGGCGTGTCGATCATGTTCAGGTTATAGATCTGCCCGTCACGGGCCTTGTACGTCAGTGCAGCAGTTTGCGCCTTGATGGTGATGCCGCGCTCGCGCTCGAGATCCATCGAGTCGAGCACTTGGGATTCCATCTCGCGGTCGGACAAACCACCGCAAATCTGGATGATGCGATCGGCGAGCGTCGACTTGCCATGGTCGATGTGCGCAATGATCGAGAAGTTACGAATATGATCCATTCAGTGCCGATCAAGCAAAAAAGGCGCGCTCGGACAATAGCGGAGCACGCCTTGTAAGTAGGTGAAAAACCTATCTATTTTAGCCGAAAAGGCTGTCGCCCGGCGCATCTTGCGAGGCTCGGGCGGAAAAGACGGCTCGGGAGAGGCGTGAAACGGGGTGTGAACGACGCATGTTCGCATCTGGTTTGAGCCCTTAATCCGGCTTCAGATGCATGGACTCCAAATACGTGGAAACCAGCCAGATGCAAGGCTCCTAACGCGCGGATCCCGAAGGCGCCGCCGCAAAACGTGCGGCGAGCGCGGTACGAGCCTGCGCCGCATCAAGATGATAGTGACACAGTTCGACGCCGTCGCAGACCAGAACCGGCACCAGTTCGTTATAACGGGCTTCCAGCACCGGATCGGTGTCGATGTCGATCACGACGACCTGCGCGCCGAATTCAACCAGTAAAGGCTCAAGTGCGGCACGCATGTCGTCGCACAGGTGACACCACGCGCGCCCGTATAGCGTGAGCGGCGCCACTCCCGTCATTTCTGAGTGCTGCGCGGGCGAATCGGCACGAACTGCGTGTTCTCGCCACGACGAACCAGCAGCGCGACCATCTTCTGCGAGTCGAGGTGCGAAATCACTTCGTCGAACTGTTTCGCGCTCGTGATATCCGTATCGCCCACGCGCAAGACGATATCGCCTTTTTGCAGTCCGACGCGCACCGCCGGGCCATCTACCGCGTCGATCTGCACGCCGTTGCGCAGCTTCAGCGCCTTCATCTGGTCAGCCGGGATATCGCTGACAGCAAGACCCAACACGTTCGTGGCGCGCTGCTTCGGCGCCGGCGGCTTTTTATCATCCGCCTTGATGGTCTTGTCCGGCTGCATCTCAGCAATCGTGACCGGCAAATCGCGCGTCTGACCCTTGCGCCAAATCGTAATGGTCGACTTGGTGCCCGGCTTGGTATCGCCAACCATGCGCGGCAGATCCGTTGCCGTGTCGACCGAATGGCCGTTGAACTTGAGGATGATATCGCCAGGCTGCACGCCGGCCTTGTCCGCCGGACCGCCCGGCTCGACGCTGCTGACCAGCGCGCCCTGCGCCTTCGGCAGACCGAGCGAGTCGGCCACGTCTTTCGTCACCTCGCCGATCGCCACAGCGATCCGGCCGCGCACGACCTTACCCGAAGTTTTCAACTGATCGGCCACGCGCATCGCCTCGTCGATCGGAATCGCGAAGGAAATACCCATGAAGCCGCCGGTACGGCTATAAATCTGCGAATTGATGCCGATCACTTCGCCCTGCATATTGATCAGCGGACCGCCTGAATTACCCGGGTTGACGGCTACGTCGGTCTGGATGAACGGCAGATAGTCGCCCGTGTCGCGCCCTTTGGCGCTGACGATACCGGCCGTCACGGTGTTCTCGAGGCCGAACGGCGAACCGATCGCGACCACCCATTCGCCCACCCGGACCTTGTTCGAATCGCCGATCGTGATGGTCGGCAAATTAGCGGCGCTGATCTTCACGACGGCAACATCGGTCCGATCGTCCACGCCAATCAATTTGGCCTTGAACTCGCGCTTGTCGGTGAGCGTGACGTAAATCGTATCCGCGTCGTCCACGACGTGCGCGTTGGTCATCACGTAGCCGTCAGCCGACAGAATGAAGCCCGAGCCAACACCGCTGTTCTGTTCGGCATCGCTGTTATCCGGCGAGTCCTGGCTGCCGCCGCTCCCGCTCCCGCCGTTATCGCCACCGCGCGGCGAACCCGGCGATTGAGGCGACTGCGGCAACGGAATACCGAAGAAGCGACGGAAAAACTCCGACATATCGCCGTCGTCCATGCCGGGCGGCAATCCGCCACGGGCACCGCTGTTCGACACGCGCGTGGTGGTGCGAATGTTGACGACAGCTGGGCCGACCTTGTCGACGAGGTCAGTGAAGTCGGGCAGATTGGCTGCTGCAGGAGCCGCCGACGCCGTGTGCGGCATGAGCGGCAAACACGCCACTACCACCGCGGCCGCGAGGAATTTGCGCACCGAGAAAGTCGTCATATCGTAGCAAGCCGAGGGATTCGTGTGATTCGGAAGATTACTTCGGAGCTTTATATTCTATGGCAGACGCAAATTGCTGCAATGTGGTCTGGGGCACTTCACCAAGCAGGGTAATCCAGAAGTCGCCGCGCCGCTTGACTAGCACGTGCGTGGCGCCACTGCTGCCCGCCCCTTCCTTGCGAGTATTGTTCTCGACCGGCTCGACGAACACCGAAATGGCCGCGAGGCCGTCGGAGAACACGGCCTGATCGACCGGAATGGTTGGTTGCCCCGCGTCGCGTGCCGCCATGGGGCGACGCAACTCGCGAATCTTGTGGAAGCCCGGCACGGTCGGCGTGATCAGCCAGCCTTGCGCGGCCATATCGACCGGCTCCACCGGCGGCCGCACTACCGTCCAGCCCGCCAGATTACGAATGCCGTTGACAATGGGAGTCTTGTCGACCGGTACGCCGATACGAATCTGCGAAAACGACAATTGCTCGAGCACCTGACCGTTCGGGTCAAGCGTCTGCGCGCGCAGAAGAAGGCCGGTCTTCTTGTCGGCCCACAGCTTGTAAGCAAAACGGTATGCGTCTTTCGGGTCGAGCTCGATCACCTGGCTGTCGATACCCGCGACGCGGTCGTCGCCAAGCAGCTTCGGCTCGTACACGGACAGCACCTGCTCGCCGCTTACGGCCAGCAGTGCGGGAAACGAATCCTTGTTCTGGCGCTTCTCGACCACACACAGATGCCGCTCCGGCACGAACGTGTAGAGATCTTCGTTATGGCGAAGCATTTTGCGCGGCTTGCCGTCGAGGCTTTCGAGTTGCTCGAATTCGCCGTCAGCACGGGTCGCGTAGTGCGAAATCCGCGACGTTTGAACAAAATTGCCGCGCTGATAGACGAACGCGCCCTCGTAGTTCTGCTGCTGGGCGGCCTGATGGATTCGATCGAGCAACTCCGCTGCCGTGCGACGGGCAACGAGTGGATCGTCGGTTTGGGCAAAGACCCGCGGTGTAGCGGACAACAATACGGCTGCGCAGAACAGAAATGCCGGCAGCCGCCCCCAGATAGTCGTTTTAATCAACCGCGGAGTCTGCATCAAACTATTGGCCTTGCGTAGAAACTGCGGCAGCGCGAATCAGCGGCATCGAGCCCGGCATGACCGGCTGCTGCGCGAATTGCTGATGCGCTTCCAGATACTGATCGAGACTTGCGTCACGAATGATGTTGGCGTCTTGCGCGACCGGCTGGACCGTCGCGACAGGCACCGATGCCATGGCCACGCGTTGCAGCGAATCGCCATGTGACTGGAGCGACGCGACCTGCGCGACGCCTGGACCGCCCGGCACGCCTTGCAGTTGCGGCACAACGATCCACGTCAGCGTGGCGGCGGCAGCGGCAACCGCAAAGGCCGGCACAACACGGCGGCGCAGCGCCAGCAAACGACGCGCAACCGGCATGGCAGCCGGCGCGAGCAGGTGCGGCTCGTCGTCGAAACGCGCGGCAAAACCGCTCAGGAACGCGCTGCTAGCCGCCGGGCTGACCGCCAGATCGTCGGAGCGCAATGCGTCGCCGATCAGGTGATAGCACGACCAGGCGGCACGATCCTCGCCACCCAGTTCGGAAACAAACGTGTTCAGATGCTCTTCGCCGAACAGCTCACCGTCGACAAAAGCGGACAGACGCTCGCCGCGCGAGCTGGCTTGCGATTGCATCGAGACCGACCCCATGATGCTCCCCATCTTACGAATACCCCGTAGTGACACCACTAATCCAGATATTGCACCCGCGCCCCGTCCGGCGAGCCAGTGTTTACCAGCGCTTGCCTTCAGGTGTGTCAAGCAACGGACGCAATTTTGCCGCAATGGCTTCGCGAGCACGGAAAATTCGTGATCTGACTGTGCCAATTGGGCAACCCATCATCTCAGCGATTTCCTCGTAACTCAAACCTTCAATTTCACGAAGAGTAATGGCGGTGCGCAACTCTTCCGGTAAAACCGCCATCGCAGCATTGACCGTCTCAGCGATCTGCTTGCTCATCAACATCGACTCGGGCGTGTTGATATCCCTTAGTTGGTCGGCGTCCGAGAAAGTTTCAGCTTCTTCAGCATCTGCTTCGGTCGAAGTCGGCGCGCGCCGCCCCTGGGTCGCAAGGTAGTTCTTAGCCGTATTGACGGCAATCCGGTACAACCACGTATAAAAAGCCGATTCCCCACGAAACTGCGGCAACGCCCGGTACGCCTTGATAAAGGCGTCCTGGGCGACGTCTTCCACTTCGGCCGGGTCGCGCACGAGGCGCGAGATCAGCCGGAGAATCTTACGGTGGTATTTGGAGACCAGAAGCTCGAACGCGGCCTTGTCGCCCTTCTGGACGCGCTCGACCAGCACCTGATCAATTTCTTTTTCGCTCACCTGATAAATCCGTTAACTATAGGGCGCATGGCGGGGGACCATTGTAGCGTCCCCATCATCGCGGCACGTTACTCCGGTAACAGCGGTTACAGTCGTTACAGTCACGCACCGGCGCCATGCCGGCCCAGCACGGCGAGCTCCCGGAAAACGGGCGCTGGAAGCGCGTCGGCGGCAAGAAGTAACGTGCGGGAGCGCCCGTGGTCCGGCGCCAGCGCCAGAACGAGCAGGCGCCCGCTCCATTGCGAACAGCCGGCAATGCGGCCCTGCGTCAGCAAACCACCTGCCCGGTCCCAGGCAGACAGACCGTCCGGGCCGATTTTCAGCGCGACGGGTTGCGCATGCTCATGTTTTACCGCGCAGAGCATCAGCAGCGCCCACACGGCAAACGTCAGCGGAACCGCCTGCCACGCGCCCAGATGCGCGGCGAAACAGCGATAGGCAGCCAGCGTCGCGATCAGGATGAACACCCCCGAAGCGGCGCGCATGGCGGCGGAAGGCCGCAACGCAATGCGTTGCGACGCTCCGCCGAACGTTGCCGATCCGGGGGGAACCGCCGGGCAAGCCGGCGTTTTCGACTGACGTATCACCAAACGATCAGGCGATCAGGCGCGCTTGAAGACGAGCGTGCCGTTCGTGCCGCCGAACCCGAACGAGTTCTTCAGCGCGACGTCGATCTTCATCTCCCGCGCGGTGTTCGCGCAGTAGTCGAGATCGCAGGCCGGATCCTGATTGAAGATGTTGATCGTCGGCGGCGACACCTGATGATGCACGGCCAGCACGGTGAACACAGACTCCAGACCGCCGGCGCCGCCCAACAAGTGACCGGTCATCGACTTGGTCGAATTCACGACCATGTCTTTGGCGTGGTCGCCGAAAGCGCGCTTGATGCCGGTGGTTTCAGCCAGGTCGCCAAGCGGCGTGGACGTGCCGTGCGCGTTCAGATAATTCACCTGATCGGCGTTGATGCCCGCGTTCTTCATCGCGGCCAGCATACAGCGGCGCGCGCCGTCGCCGTCTTCCAGCGGCGCGGTCATGTGATAGGCGTCGCCGCTCATCCCATAGCCGCTGACTTCGGCGTAAATCTTCGCGCCGCGTGCCTTCGCGTGTTCGTACTCTTCGAGCACCATCACGCCGGCGCCCTCACCCAGCACGAAACCGTCGCGGTCTTTGTCCCACGGACGGCTCGCCGTTGCCGGATCGTCGTTGCGTTGCGACAGCGCACGCGCCGCCGCAAAGCCGCCGATACCGAGCGGCGACACGGTGGACTCTGCACCGCCGGCGATCATCACGTCGGCGTCGCCGTATTCGATCAGGCGCGAAGCCTCGCCGATACAGTGCAGACCCGTGGTGCATGCGGTGACGATCGCCAGATTCGGACCCTTGATGCCGAACTTGATCGACAGATGGCCCGAGATCATGTTGATGATCGACGCCGGCACGAAGAACGGCGAAATACGGCGCGGGCCGCGGTTCAGCAGTTCGGTTTGCGTCACTTCGATCATCGGCAGGCCGCCGATGCCCGAACCGACCACCACGCCGATGCGCTCCGAATTCTCGTCGGTGACTTCGAGGCCGCTGTCCTGCATCGCCTGGATGCCGGCCGCGACGCCGTAATGGATGAACGTATCCATATGGCGCGCTTCCTTACCGGGAATGTAGTCCTCGATATTGAAGCCCTTCACCTCGCCGGCGAAACGAGTCGAAAAGTTCGACGCATCGAACTTCGTGATATTGGCAATACCCGACTTGCCGGCGACCAGATTGGCCCAGCCGTCGGCAACATTATTGCCAACAGGCGAAATCAGCCCCAGGCCTGTAACAACAACACGACGGCGGCTCACGGTAACCCCTTTTTCATAGATGACAAAAGCAAAAGCCACAGCGGCCACAGGAACTTGCCCTGCGTGCCCTGTGGCTGTTTATCTCGGCAATCGCGCGGAAAAATGCGCTGTCAACATCGCTTGCTCCTGCATGGCAACCGGCGCGGCAAAAAGCGCCAGCCCTGCTGGCGCCGGAAACCGGCACGGCAGAGCGTCATACGCCGCCAACGCAGAAACGCAGGCGCGAATGACTTTAGGCCTTGACGTTCGCGCGAGCGTAGTCGATCGCTTGTTGAACGGTGGTGATCTTCTCGGCTTCTTCATCCGGAATTTCCATGCCGAATTCGTCTTCGAGGGCCATCACGAGTTCAACGGTGTCGAGCGAGTCGGCGCCGAGGTCGTTCACGAACGAAGCTTCGTTCTTGATCTCAGCTTCTGCAACGCCCAGTTGTTCTGCGACGATCTTCTTGACGCGCTGTTCGATATTGTCCATTACCCCTCCAAGGGAAAAGAAGTTCAAAAATACAGGTGCGCGCATTTTATCAGGTTTGACCCGGCAAAAAAGCGGCGCATCGGGTTCCTGTCAAGGCATGCGCCTTACGCTTTTGCAAACGCATCAAGGCGCGGATAGTAACCGAATTTGGTTACGACATGTACATTCCGCCGTTCACATGCAGTGTCGTGCCGGTGATATACCCCGCTTGCGGCGATGCAAGGAACGCCACGGCATGCGCGATATCGTCCGGACTGCCAAGGCGGCCGAGCGGAATCTGCGTTTTCAGCGCGGTTTGCTGATCTTCCGGCAGGGTCTTGGTCATGTCGGTATCGATGAAGCCCGGCGCAACGCAATTCACCGTGATGCCACGGCTGCCGATCTCACGCGCCAACGCACGCGTCATGCCCGCAACGCCCGCTTTCGCGGCGGCATAATTGACCTGCCCCGGGTTGCCGGCCGAGCCGACCACCGAGGTAATGTTGATGATACGGCCGCCCTTCGCCTTCATCATCGGGCGCAGCACCGCGCGCGACAGACGAAAAACGGACTTGAGATTGGTGTCGATCACCGCATCCCAGTCGTCGTCCTTCATGCGCATGGCGAGCTGATCCTGCGTGATCCCGGCATTGTTCACCAGCACGTGCAGCGCGCCGAACTCCTTCACGGTGCCGTCGATCAGCGCTTCGGCTGCGGCAGCGTCGTTCACGTTGAGCACCGCGCCGCGGCCGCTCACACCGGCTGCGTTAAAGGCTTCGCTGATCGCCGTCGCGCCGCTTTCGCTGGTTGCCGTGCCGATCACTGTCGCGCCCTGGCGCGCCAGTTCCATCGCGATCGCACGGCCAATGCCGCGCGACGCGCCCGTCACGATTGCGATTTGCTTGTCGAGAGTCTTTTCCATCTGTCAGTCCGGATGCCTTTTCGGAGGGCTGGTTGGTTCTTGAGGCCGAGCCTGCGCCGTATGAAGCGGCGTTCAGGCCGCCGTCACGAGCTTGAGCGTTTCTTCGAGCGAAGCCGGGTCGAACACCGAAGCGCCGACCAGATTGCCGTCGATGCGCTTCGTCAAGCCTGCGAGGACCTTGCCGGGACCGCATTCGATCACGTGCGTGACGCCTTGCGCCGCCATTGCCTGCACGCTTTCGACCCAACGCACCGGGCCTGCTGCCTGGCGCACCAGCGCGTCCTTGACCTTGGCCGGCTCGTTGACCACCGCGACGTCGACGTTGTTGATCACCGGAATCGACGGCACTTGTACGTCGACGCTAGCCAGATACTCGCGCAATTGATCCGACGCCGGCTTGAGCAGCGACGAGTGAAATGGTGCCGAAACCGGCAGCGGCAGCGCGCGCTTTGCGCCCTTTGCCTTCGCGACTTCGCAAGCCTTTTCGACTGCGGCCTTGTGACCCGCGATCACGACTTGCGCCGGCGCATTGAAGTTCACCGCTTCGACAACGCCGGCGACCGACGCTTCGGCACAAACCGCGCGCACCGTATCGTCATCGAGGCCGAGAATCGCGGCCATGCCGCCCACGCCGACCGGCACCGCCGTTTGCATGGCTTGCGCACGAAAACGCACGAGCGGCACGGCATCGCGGAACGCGATCGCGCCCGCCGCGACCAGCGCCGTGTATTCGCCGAGGCTATGACCGGCGACGATGGCCGGCTTCGGGCCGCCCGCCTGCTGCCACGCGCGATAAATCGCATACGCGGCGGTCAGCATGACAGGCTGGGTATTGGTGGTGAGGTTCAGATCTTCGGCGGGGCCTTCGGCAATCAGCTTGCCGAGGTCCTGATTGAGCGCATCGGATGCTTCCTGAACCGTCTCACGCACGATTGCGTGATCGGCGAATGCGTTGAGCATGCCGACCGACTGCGAACCTTGCCCAGGAAAAACGAACGCAAATTTCATATCGTCCCCAAAATCGATGTTGTCAGATGTGGGTGGCACGCCCGGTTGATCGCGGGCGCGCTCAAGCGTAATGGAGCGCCGCGAAGAGCGCTCGCCATAACGTCGCCGCTATCAGTAGCGGATAACTGACGCGCCCCACGTGAAGCCGCCGCCGACGCCTTCGATCAGCACGTTCTGGCCGCGCTTGATGCGGCCGTCGCGCACCGCGACGTCGAATGCGAGCGGAATGGACGCAGCCGACGTATTGCCGTGTTCGCCCACCGTGACGACCATGCGCTCCTGCGGCAAGCCAAGCTTGCGACAGGTGCTTTGCATGATGCGGATATTGGCCTGGTGCGGAATCAGCCAGTCGATCTGTTCGGCCGACAGATTCGCTTTTGCGAGTGCTTCGACCGCGACCTTTTCGAGCACATTGACCGCGAGCTTGAACACCGCCTGCCCATCCATATGCAGGAACGCGCTGCCCTCGATCACACCGCCGTTCACATTGCCCGGCGTGCACAGAATGTTCGAGTGACTGCCATCGGCGTGCAAAGCGCTCGCCAATACGCCCGGCTCTTCGGACGCCTGCAGGATCACCGCGCCGGCGCCGTCGCCGAACAGCACGCAGGTGGTGCGGTCCTTGAAATCGAGAATGCGCGAGAAGGTTTCCGCGCCGATCACGAGCGCCGTGCGATGCTGACCGCTGCGAATAAAGCTGTCCGCCGTCGCAACCGCATAAGCAAAGCCGGAACAGACGGCCTGCACGTCGAATGCCGCGCCGTGATTCTTGATACCGAGCTTGTTCTGCAACAGACACGCCGTGCTCGGAAACACAAAGTCGGGCGTGGAGGTTGCAACGATGATCAGATCGATGGATTGCGGATCGATATCAGCCGCTTCGATCGCACGCTGCGAGGCGATCAGCGCAAGATCGCTGGTGGTGACATTGGGTTCAGCGAAATGACGCGCGTGGATGCCCGTGCGGGCAACGATCCATTCGTCGCTGGTTTCAACGCCCTCTCTGGCGAGACGTTCGGCCAGATCCTGGTTGGTGACGCGTCCGGGCGGCAGGTAGCTGCCGGTCCCCAGCACGCGGGAGTAAATTGTTGATTGAGCCATTATGCCTTCGAGGATTGCGCAGCGTAGGGCTCGGCCGGCTGGCCTGCGATCGGGCTTGCGTGGCCCGCACCGCTTGCGTCGCGCGCCGCCTGTTCGAGAGAACCTGCATTCTCTTCCATTGCTCGCGCAAGGCGCTCCAGCACGCCGTTTTTGACGGCATCATACCCGCGTTTGATAGCCCACTCAAACCCGTAGGCATCCGCCGAGCCGTGGCTCTTGATCACCAGCCCACGCAGGCCCAGCAACGCGGCACCATTGTATTGCCGATGATCGACCCGTTTCTTGAAACGCATCAATACCGGCATTGCGAGCACCGCCATGACCTTGGTGAGCCACGAGCGGCCGAACTCTTCCTTGATGATGTTGGTCAGCATCTGGGCGAGACCTTCCGACGTCTTCAGCGCGACATTGCCGACAAACCCGTCACAGACGATTACGTCAACCGTGCCTTTGAAGATGTCGTTGCCTTCGACGTTGCCGTGGAAGTTAAGTGTACTCGCGCGCAGCAGTTCGCCGGCACGTTTGATGGTTTCGTTGCCCTTGATGACTTCTTCGCCGATGTTGAGCAGCCCGATGGTGGGCCGCTCCTTACTCTCGAGCGCGGACACGAGCGCGTGCCCCATCTCCGCGAACTGCAGCAGATGCTGCGGCTCGCAGTCGACGTTAGCGCCCAGATCGAGCATCATCGTATATCCATCGGGATTCGGCAGCGCGAACGCGATGGCCGGGCGTTCGATGCCCGACAGCGTTTTCAGCACATAGCGGGAGACCGCCATCAGCGCGCCGGTATTGCCGGCGGAAATACAGGCTTGCGCCTCGTTTTCCTTGACGCGATTCAGCGCCACGCGCATGGATGAGTCTTTTTTCTTGCGCAGCGCGACTTCGACCGGATCGTCCATGGCGACGATCTCGGAAGCAGGTACGACGGTCAGCGCCGGCAGGTCCTGAGCCTTCAACTTTTTCAGCTGCGCACGAATCGCACCCTCAATGCCGACGAGCAACAGCTCAGCATCAGGATGCGAACGAACGAAGTTGACGGCAGCGGGAACGGTCACGGACGGGCCGTGGTCGCCTCCCATGCAATCTATCGTGAGCTTTACTGTCATGGAGTGCGACGAATTTCAGGCTCCCTGCATGGGACCGCAGTGAGCGCCAAAGCGCCAATTGCAATCGACACAAAAAAGCGGCAGATGAATGCCGCCTTTTTGCCGAGCCGGGAAAATGTCAAGCGAGCTGATCGCCACGCGAAACGCCAAGGGCGCAACGCAGTGAGACGATTAGTCGTTCTTCGTCTTGACGACTTTCTTACCGCGATAGTAGCCGTTCGGGCTGATGTGGTGACGCAGATGCACTTCACCCGTGCTCGGCTCGACGGCCAGCGGCGCTGTCGTCAGGAAATCGTGCGAACGGTGCATGCCGCGCTTCGACGGCGACTTCTTATTTTGTTGAACTGCCATGACTAACTCCTAAAAATTTTCCGAATTCTAACACAGCCCGACCCGGTGTCCGCCATCGACCGAATGGCCAATGCGCCCGCTTCGCGCTCCCATGCAACTGTTCAGTGCTTCTTGTCGCCCGGCTCACCGCGCTTGAGACTTTCGAGCGCAGCAAACGGATTGGGCCGTTCGGGTTCACCACCCTCAGCAGCTTCGTCCGCCGCAGCCTCGTCGCCGTCGCCTTCTGTACCGGCCACACCAGAGACGAGGCTCTCGTGCACTTCGGGACACACCTCGTGCTTGGGCACGAGCGGCAAGGAAAGCAGCAACTCTTCTTCGATCAAGTCGATGAGATCGAACTGGCGCGAGCCTACGATCACTTCGACTTCATCCTCGTCGAGCGGAAACTCTTCGGCTTCCGCCTCAGTGTTGACGATCCGGTAAGTTGCGTCGACGTTGAACGACTGTAAATACGGTGTCATGCACCGCTGACATTCGAGCCATGCAGCGCCGTGAATCGCCAGCCTCAAATAAGGCTGCGGACCCTCGGTGCCGTCGTCCTGCAATTCCGGCTGCGTCGCCCCTTCGGCTTGCCAGGTGAACGCGGTATCGCGGTCTGGCGCTTCTGCCGGGACTTCGTTTAACATGCGCGGCAGTTGCGAGACGCGCACGACACCCGCGGCCTGGCGCCCACTCCGCGCAAATTCGAACAGATCGATATCGTGCGGGTCGGACAGACCAGCAGGGTTGCCAGGATGTTGAGTCATGTGCGCTCCTGCGTCGGCAAGGATTTCGCCGGGGGGTAAATCGGTTTGCAAAGCGTCGGTTTGCGAAGCAGCCCACGGAACTCATGCGCTGCCGCATGCTAACCACACGGGCCTACTCAGGCGATGCCTGCGCGACCGCTTGTGCAATAGCATACCGATGAAAAGCCCGAAATCATATCCGTTTTGTCTTTTCGAGTCAAACACTTAAGCCCGTACACGTGCGATGCCCGCACAAGCCCGTACGACCCGCCTCTCTAGCCGTTGGTTGCACATGTCAGATTCCCTCAATCGCCCGCCACGCCTGATCCTGGCGTCGAGTTCACCTTATCGTCGCGAGCTCCTCCAGCGGCTGCGCATTCCGTTCGACGTCGTCGTGCCGGCAATCGACGAAACGCCGCTCGCCGGCGAATCGCCCGAGGTAACCGCCTTGCGCCTCGCCGAAGCAAAAGCCCGGGCGGTGGCCAAGGGACTTGGCGCCGGTGAAACCGCGCTCGTGATCGGCTCGGATCAGGTGGCCACTTACGACGGCCTGCAGATCGGCAAGCCCAGCACGCACGACAAGGCACTTATCCAATTGCAGGCCATGCGGGGCCGCGAGGTGTTATTTCATAGCGCACTCTGCCTGCTCGACAGCCGCTCGGGGGTGGCGCAAGCCGCCGACGTCATTACTCGCGTGCAGTTTCGCGATCTGCCGGACGCCGCGCTCGACGCCTATCTGCGCGCCGAAACCCCATACGACGTCGCGGGCAGCGCCAAATCCGAAGGCCTCGGCATCGCCCTGCTCGAAGCCATCCATTCGGACGACCCAACCGCGCTGGTCGGACTTCCGTTGATCGCACTGTCGCGCATGCTGCTCGCAGTGGGTTATCCACTTCTGGGGGCATCATGAGCGGCACGTTATATCTGATCCCGAACACGCTCGGTGAAGGCGACGCCGACGCCCTCGACGCTGTCCTGCCCGCGCCGGTGCGGGCGCGCGCCGCGTCGTTGCACTATTACATCGGCGAAAACGCGAAAACCACGCGCGCCTTCCTGAAGAAAGTCGGCACTGAAAAGCCGATTCAGGAAATCGAGATTCGCGAATTGAACGTCAATACGCCGGCCGGTGAGATCGACAAGCTGCTCGCGCCTTTGCTGGCGGGCACGGACGCCGGCCTGGTATCCGAAGCCGGCTGCCCGGCGGTCGCCGACCCGGGCGCCCTGCTGGTGCGTCGCGCGCATGAGCGCGGCGTCAAGGTCGTGCCATTTGTCGGGCCGAGCTCGATTCTACTCGCGTTGATGGCCTCCGGCCTGAACGGTCAGAGTTTTGCGTTCCACGGCTATCTGCCGGTCGACGCCACCGAACGGGCCAAGCGCCTGCGCGAGCTGGAGCAACAGTCGCGCAAAGCCAAACAAACGCAGATTTTTATCGAAACGCCTTACCGGAACAAGCCGCTGCTCGACACCTTGCTGGCAACGTGCGCGCCTTCCACGCTCGTTTGCGTTGCGGTCGATCTGACGCTGGAGACGGAAACCATCGTGAGCCGCAGCGCGGCCGACTGGAAGAAGAAACCGGCTATCGATCTGAACAAGCGGCCGGCCATTTTCCTGATTCTCGCCGTCTGATCGCCGCCTGATCGCTGCCGCATCTCAAGCGGATCAGCCTGCCGAGCCTTTGCCGGCGGCACAAAACAAAAAGCCCCGTGCGATCGAAAAAAATCGACCGCACGGGGCTTTTCTCACCGATCACCGCAGACTCATCTTCCCGCCCAGCGCCATTGCATGAACGGCGCCACTGCCGACCGCCGCGCCGAACTTGCGCGCCACGCGGTCCGTGATGCTTTCCTTGACCGTGTAGTCGACGATATCCGGCGCCTTGAAAAGGTCGCGAGCGACATAATCCGCATCGCCGAAACCATCGGCCAGACCCAGCTCGACACTCTTCTGGCCAGTCCAGAAGAGTCCGGAGAACATGTCCGGAGTCTCATGCAGGCGCTTGCCGCGACCCTGACGCACGGCGTCAATGAATTGGGCATGGATCTGATCGAGCATGTCCTGCGCATGTTCGTCCATCTTCGGCGTTTCCGGCGAGAACGGATCGAAAAAGCCCTTGTTCTCACCCGAAGTGTGCAGCCGACGCTGGATCCCCAGCTTATCCATCAGACCGGTGAAACCGAAGCTGTCCATCAGCACGCCGATCGAACCGACGATACTCGCCTTGTCCACGTAAATCTTGTCTGCTGCCGCCGCCGCGTAATAGCCACCCGATGCGCACATGTCGCCGACCACGACATACAAAGGGATCGACGGATACTTGGCGCGCAGCCGGCGAATCTCGTTGTAGATAATGCCCGCCTGCACCGGACTGCCGCCCGGGCTGTTACAACGCAGGATCACGCCGGCCGTACCCGCGTCGTCGAATGCGCTTTCAAGCGCGGTGTTGATATCTTCCGCGTTCGCATTCGTATCAGCGGAGATTTCGCCGTCAAGCGTCACCATTGCCGTATGCCGGCCGGTGGTCGAAACTTTGTCGCCAGAGAAGCTGAACACACCCCATACCGCTACAAGCAGAACGACGAGGAACACAAAGCGGAAGAAAATCCTCCAGCGGCGTGCCGCACGCTGCTCGTTGATGGCCGCAAGCGCGATGCGCTCGAGCGCGGCGCGCTCCCAGCCCGGCTCATCGGCAGGCGTGCGGGGGCGGCCTGTCAGGGACGGTTCCTTCGGTTCGGGAGTCAAATTGTCAGACATGCGGTGCAGTGGAAAGATCGAAGAGGAGAAAAGTCAGGGCGTGACCGGGCGTAGTTCTCCGTCCGGCAGCCAGAATACGGCGCGGCCTTCAGGTGTGTCCCGTTCGTCGACCTGGACGGGACGCAAACGGCCGCCGCGGCACGGGCCGCCGACACATTTGCCCGTATCGGGCGCATAAATCGCGCCATGTGTAGCGCACATCAAGTATAAACCGGACGATTCGAAGAACTGCCCTTCAGCCCAGTCGAGTTCCATCGGCACGTGCGCACAACGGTTCAGATAGCCGTATGCCCGGCCATCGTAGCGAACAAAAAATACCACGACGTCGCCGCCGCCGAACCTCGCCGCGCGCCGCACACCCGCGCCGCCGTCGACCAGCTCGTCGGACGCGCAAATGCGAACCGCCTCGGTCGCCGCCGCGGTCACACTCGTGCTCATGCGTTCTCTCGCAGCCAGCCAGACAGCGCGCTGACGCTGGAAGCGACGAATTTCGGCGACAACGCAGTCAGCGAGCCCGCAGGATGCGCACCGTATGTGACACCAATACCCGCCACGCCCGCGTTGATCGCCATCTGTAGATCGTGCGTCGTGTCACCCACCATTACCGTGCGCACCGGATCCTGCCCCAGTTCGCGCGTAAGCTCGTGCAGCATGGCCGGATGGGGTTTCGAGAAGGTTTCGTCCGCGCAACGGGTGCCATCGAACAGGCTCGTCAGCCGTGATTGATCAAGCGCACGGTTCAGCCCGACGCGGCTCTTGCCGGTCGCCACCGCCAGTAAATAACCCTGATCGCGCAATTCCTGCAGCATCTCGCGCACACCGGCGAACAGCTCGGTGGTCTGATCTTTCACCAGATAGTGGAAGCGGTAGCGCTCCGCCAGACGCGGGTAATCGGTCGGATCGAGCGTGGGCGCGGCGATTTGCAGCGCGTCGCGCAAGCCAAGGCCGATCACGTAGCTGGCAGCCTCATCGGCGGGAACCGGCAGACCGAGGTCGCGGCATGCCGACTGGATACTGCGCGTGATGTGCGCGGTCGAATCCATCAGCGTTCCGTCCCAGTCGAAGACGATCAGATCAAATTGCTCTCTAGCCATGCGGTGTCGTCTCCGGGTTTGACCCATTTCGTGATTCACGTAATTCATTAAGCTGCGCGACGAAGCTACGGCATTCGGCCGGCAGCGGCGCCTCGAACTGCACGGATTCGCCGGTTGCCGGGTGCGTCAGCTTAAGACGGTATGCGTGCAGGAACATGCGCTTCAGGCCCGGCTTGGCGTTGGCCCGGGCCAGCGCCTTGTTCAGCGCGAAGTCGCCGTACTTGGCGTCACCGACGATCGGCAGTTCCAGATGTTGCAGATGGACCCGAATCTGATGCGTGCGGCCGGTCTTCAGTTCGGCCTCAAGCAGTGCGTACTCCGGCCAACGGTCGATCAGGTTGAAAACCGTGTGCGACGCAAGGCCGTCGGCCTGGACGCGTACGCGCCTTTCACCGTCCGCGGTCAGATACTTGTGCAGCGGCTCCTTGACCGCGCGGCGGCGGCCCCAGTCGCTCGCCCATTCACCGTGAACGCACGCATAGTAGCGCTTATCCATCTTGTTCTCGCGAATCTGCTCATGCAGATTAACCAGCGCCGAGCGCTTCTTGGCGAGCATCAGGATGCCGGAGGTCTCGCGGTCGAGCCGGTGCACCAGTTCGAGGAACTTTGCCTGTGGCCGTGCTTCGCGCATCTGCTCGATCACACCGAACGCGACGCCGCTGCCACCGTGGACCGCCACGCCAGCCGGTTTGTCGATGACGAGCATATGCTCATCTTCAAAAATAATTTTGAAATCGGCGCTCGGCACCGGTGCCTGAGCGATCGCCTCGTTCGCCTGAGCGACACGAATGGGCGGTACGCGCACTAGATCGCCCAGTTCGAGGCGGTACTGCGCGTCTATCCGGCCCTTATTCACCCGCACTTCCCCGCTGCGCAGGATGCGGTAAATATGGCTCTTTGGCACGCCCTTACAGACGCGCAGGAGGAAGTTATCAATGCGCTGGCCGGCCGCACTGTCGTCGATCTCGATCATCGAGACCTGGTCGCTTGCGACCGATTTCTGGGATATTTTGCCTAACTCTTTCATTATGAATATAATTTGCCCAGCAGTCTGCGGCGGCCGGCGCAGTGTCCGGAATTCGGGCGGATTGCGCAGGCGCAAGCGATAAACCGTTATTTTACTTGCGCCGGGGTCTGGTTGCTCACCCTGAAAATGAGATGCAACATGTTGCACGCACGAGGTCAGTACCCGGCAGGGACGGCGCCCACAGGCGCGTTCGGTCAAGGTCAGCTTCGACGGTAACGGAATTTTGGTAAAAAAGAATTTAACTTTCAGCTTCGGTATCGGGCGGTCTGACGCCCTGCTGTAAGAAGCTGCGAGTTGCGAAAATACGGCGTGCGCCCGAGGCGTCTTGTAGAAAGTACAAGACATGGCGACGTCAAAATGAGGCGAGACACCCCCAGCGAGAAAAGACGCGCCGACTGCGCGAACTTCCCGCTGCGGCATGACCGCAGCCTTCGACCCTCCGGTCACGCGCCCAGTTGGCGCACCGGCGCGAGTGGACGCAAGGCTTATGAAGGTCTGCTGGCAGAACCCGCGGCGTGTCGGGTCGTTATTTGAAGCCGTGTTCGCATGTGCCCTGCGGCACCGTGCCCATTTTTTAATGGGGCCGGGCCCTCTCAGGCAATTCTCCCGCCATTTTTCCCGCTCCAGCGTGCTTGTGAAAACACAATAAGGCGCGGCATGCCGCTGCCCGCCTGGCTCTCGCGACTGACAACCGCGCAGCCAGGCGGTCTGGCTAAGCCGCTCTGGAGCCGTTCAATGAAACGAATGTTGTTCAACGCGACGCAGCAGGAAGAACTGCGCGTTGCCATCGTCGATGGGCAAAAACTCATCGATATCGACATCGAAACCGCCGGGCGCGAACAGCGCAAAGGCAATATTTACAAGGGCATCATCACCCGCATCGAGCCTTCGCTCGAAGCGTGTTTCGTCAACTACGGCGAAGACCGCCACGGCTTTTTGCCGTTCAAGGAAGTCGCCCGCCAGTACTTCCGCGACGGCGTCGACATGCGCTCCGCGCGCATCCAGGACGCCCTGAAAGAAGGTCAGGAACTGATCGTTCAGGTCGAAAAGGAAGAGCGCGGCAACAAGGGCGCGGCCCTCACCACCTTCATCTCGCTCGCCGGCCGGTATCTGGTTTTGATGCCGAACAACCCGCGCGGCGGCGGTGTGTCGCGCCGGATCGAAGGCGACGACCGTCAGGAACTGCGCGAAACCATGGCGCAGCTGCAATTGCCCGAAGGCATGAGCATCATCGCGCGCACGGCCGGGATTGGCCGCAGCGCCGAAGAGCTGCAGTGGGACCTGAACTACCTGATGCAACTGTGGCGCGCCATCGAGGCTGCGTCGCAAAGCGGTTCGAGCGGCCAGCCGATGCTGATCTATCTCGAATCGAGCCTTGTGATTCGCGCGATTCGCGATTATTTCCAGCCGGATATCGGCGAAATTCTGATCGACACCACCGAAATCCATGACCAGGCCCGCGCCTTCATGGATATCGTGATGCCGGACAATGTCAGCAAGGTGAAGCGGTACCACGACGACGTGCCGCTGTTCTCGCGCTTCCAGATCGAACACCAGATCGAAACCGCGTATTCGCGCACGGTGCCGCTGCCCTCGGGCGGCGCTATCGTGATCGACCACACGGAAGCACTGGTCGCGATCGACGTGAACTCGGCGCGCGCCACCAAGGGCGCGGACATCGAGGAAACCGCCGCGCGCACCAACCTCGAAGCCGCCGACGAAGTAGCCCGCCAGTTGCGTCTGCGCGACCTGGGCGGCCTGATCGTGATCGACTTCATCGACATGGAATCGGCCAAGAGCCAGCGCGAAGTCGAGCAACGCCTGAAAGACGCGTTGAAGCACGACCGTGCGCGCGTCCAGATGGGCAAGATCTCGCGTTTCGGCCTGATGGAACTGTCGCGTCAACGTCTGCGCCCGGCCTTGTCGGAAGGCAGCCACGTGACCTGCCCACGCTGTAACGGCACGGGGCACATCCGCGATACCGAATCGTCCGCGCTGCAAGTGCTGCGGATCATTCAGGAAGAAGCGATGAAGGAAAACACCGCGGCGATCCATTGCCAGGTGCCGGTCGAAGTAACCGCCTTCCTGTTGAATGAAAAGCGCGCGGAAATCAACAAGATCGAGTCGCGTTTCAAGGTCAACGTCGTTCTGATTCCGAACAAGCACCTCGACACGCCGCATTACAAGCTCGAGCGACTGCGTCACGACGACGCGCGCCTCGACGAGCCGCGCGCTTCGTGGAAGATGGCCGAAGAAGCGGCCCGCGAACTGGAATCGGAAACCGGTTACAGCAAGCGCGCTGAAGAAGTGAAGCCGAAGCAGGAAGCCGCGGTCAAGGGCATCACGCCCGAGAAGCCGGCCCCGAGCGCGCCGGTCCGCCCGGCAACCCCGGCCCCGGTCGCTGTTACTCCGGCCAGCGGCGGCTTTATCGGCTGGCTGAAGAATCTGTTCGGCATGCAGCCGGCCGCGCCGGCGCCTGTCGCACCGGCTCCGACCGAAAAGCAGGCGCGTCCGCAGCGCGGCGAACGCACGGAGCGCGGTGAGCGCACCGGCGAACGCGGCGGCGATCGCAACCGCAATCGCCGTGGCGGCGCAGGCGCACGCGATGCAGCGGGTCGTGGCGAAGGCGCAAGTGGCGGTCGTCAGGCTCAGGGCCAGCAGCCGTCGCAGCGTCGCGAGGAACGCGAACCGCGTGAAGGTCGTGAGACTCGCGAAGGGCGTGAACCGCGCGAGGCTCGTGAATCGCGTGAGCCGCGTGCCAACCGTGAGCAGCGCGAGCCGCGTGAGGCCCGTGAAGGCCGCGAACCGCGCGAGGCTCGTGAGCCGCGTGAAGGTCGTGAGCCGCGCGAAAATCGTGGCGCCGACCGTGCGGAAACTGTCGACGGTGCACCCCGTGCGGAACGCGGCGAGCGCCGTGAGCGCGGCGAACGTGCTGAACGTGGCGAACGGCGCAAACAGCAGCCCGAAGCAGCAGAGGCACTGACGCAAAACGACGCGCAAACAGCGGACGAGCTGGCGCAAAACCAGACCGCTTTGGGCGAGAACGGTGCGGCGGTCGATCAGGAAGCGGTGGCGCGCGAAGGTGAAGAGCGCCGTCGCCGCCGTCGCGGCCGCCGTGGTGGCCGTCGTGAGCGCGAAGAAGACGTGAACGGCAACCTGGCTGCGGACGTTGCGGAAGGCGAAAGCGATACCGCCAACGTGGCCGACGAAGCACCGGTACGCACCGCGCATCAGCCGGTCGAACACAAGGCTGAAGTCAACGAAGCAAACGACGTCAAGCCGGTGGAAGTGGTTGTCGCTGCTGTGGCGACGCAAACCGCTGTCGTCAGCGAACTGCATGCAGTAGCCGAAACGCCCGCTCTGGCGGTCGAGCAGGCGGCGAAGACGGAAACGGTTGTGCCGGTCGCGCAAGCGCCGGAAGTACCGGAAGCACCGGTGGCGCAAGCCGCTGCCGCGCCGGTCGAAGCCACGCAAGTTGCGCCGGCTGTCAGCGAGACGGTTTCGCTCGTCGAACCGGTCGCTCATGCCGAAACTGTGGCTGAACCCGCAGTCGAGACTCGCGTCGAAGCCCCCGCTGAGGCGCGGATCGAAACACCGGCAGTAGCCCCGGTTGTCGAAACGCAAGCCGCACCGGCTCCGGTAGAAACCGCAGCCCCCGTGGCCGTGGTCGAAGCACCGGCCGCCGAACCGGCGCCGCAAGCCGAGATCGTCGCAGCACAACCGGCCGCCGCGGCCGTTGCTCCGGCAGTTGAAGCGATCGCCGCGCCGGCGCCAGTCGAAGCAGCGCCCGCCGCAGCCGCACCGCAAGCAGCGCGCAGCGCCGCTGTGTCGGCGGAAACCCTGAAGCCGGTGCTGGAACAAGCCGGTCTCGTCTGGGTGAACACCGACGCCGACAAGCTGCGGGCCGCGCAGGAAGCGGCAGCGCAGGCAGCCAGGCCGGTTCGCGTAGGTCGCGAGCGTAAGGCATTGCCGCCGCTCGAAACCGCGCCGATGCAAATGGTGGAAACCGGTAAGCATCCGCAGTAAGCGAGCCGCCCCCACGCAAAAAGCCCGCCGTCACCGGCGGGCTTTTTGTTTTATGGCGTCGCGCGCCGTCCGGATTACAAGTTGCATGTCACTCCTCATATACCCGAACGGCATCCGGAGGCCGGGAGCGAGCAGGGACATTTCCGCTAGAATGAAGATCTGGGTGTCAATCGCAGCACTGGTTAAAGCCCCTTAGCAAGCCCAAAACGAAGCATCAAACGAAGCAATTCATGTCCCGACGCATCATCCCTGTTGCCGATCTCAGCGCGGTGCCGGTCATATCCGGCCCAGTGCAGGCGCCCAACGGCGTGCTGCACGACACGCTGGCGCGCCCGTTGCGCGATCTGCGCATCTCGGTAACGGATCGCTGCAACTTCCGCTGCGTCTACTGCATGCCACGCGCGGTGTTCGACAAGGACTATGCGTTTTTGCCGCACAGCGCCCTGCTCAGCTTCGAAGAAATCGAACGGTTGGCGCGGCTCTTCGTCGCACACGGCGTCGAGAAAATCCGCCTTACGGGTGGCGAGCCGCTTCTGCGCAAAAATCTGGAACACCTGATCGAACGGCTCGCGCAACTCACCACGCCGCAAGGCCGCCCCCTCGACTTGACGCTGACCACTAACGGCTCGCTGCTGGAGCGCAAGGCGCGCAGCCTGAAAGACGCCGGCCTGACCCGTGTGACAGTGAGCCTCGACGCGCTCGACGACACGCTGTTTCGCCGCATGAACGATGCCGACTTCGCGGTCGCCGACGTGCTGGACGGAATCGCCGCGGCCGACGCGGTGGGGCTCGCGCCGGTCAAGGTCAACATGGTCGTCAAACGCGGCACCAACGACGGCGAGATCGTGCCGATGGCGCGCCACTTCAAAGGCTCGGGTGCGGTACTGCGCTTTATCGAGTATATGGACGTGGGTACGTCGAACGGCTGGAACATGACCGAAGTGCTGCCTTCCGCCGATGTCGTCACGCGCATCGCCGAGCATTTCCCGCTCGCGCCGCTCGAGGCGCACAGCGCAGCAGAGACCGCCCAGCGCTGGGGCTATGTGGACGGCGGCGGCGAGATCGGTGTGATTTCGAGTGTGACACGCGCGTTTTGCGGCAGTTGCACGCGCGCACGTCTATCGACGGAGGGCAAGCTGTACCTGTGCCTGTTCGCGTCGTCGGGTCACGACCTGCGCGCATTGCTGCGCAGCGGGGCGAGCGACGCCGATATCGCCACCGCCGTCGCCGAGATCTGGCAAGACCGCCGCGACCGCTATTCGCAGTTACGTGGCAGCGGCGCCGCCGCATCGCGCGAGCAGGACGGCCGTCGGGTCGAAATGTCGTATATCGGCGGCTAAGACAGCCCGCATCCATGAGTCCGACCAGCAAACATATCACCGGCCTGGTCCTCGCGGGTGGGCGCGGCATGCGCATGGGGGGCGTCGACAAGGGGCTCCAGACGCTGCACGGCGAACCGCTTGCCGCCCATGTGCTGAAGCGGCTCGCGCCGCAGACCGGCGCCCTGCTGATCAGCGCCAATCGTCATCCCGATGTCTACAGCACGCTCGGTGCGCCGTTCGGCGCCAGGGTGCTGGCCGATACCCTGCCCGGTTTCCCCGGACCGCTGGCCGGGCTGCTCGCAGGCTTGCGCGCAGCCGGCACGGCCTACATGCTGAGCGCGCCCTGCGACACGCCCGGGCTGCCCGCGGAACTCGCCGAACGCCTCGCACAGGCACTCGCGTCGAATCACGCCGATATCGCCACCGTCACGACGACCGACGCCGCCGGCCAGGTCTCGCTCCACCCTGTCTTCGCGTTGCTGCGCACGGGTCTCGCAGACGATCTTGCGGCCTTTCTGGATGCCGGTGAGCGCAAGGTGCGCGCGTGGTACGCGCGCCACAAGACGGTCGAAGTCGCCTTTGCCGACGAGCGCGCGTTTTACAATATCAATTCGTTACAAGAACTCGCCGACCTCCAGCGCTGTTGAGGCCCCGGTTGAAATCCTGCTCCGGCCGCACGGCAACAGCCAGCCACACCCGCCCCGGTCGCGACGCTCAGCCCTCCATGACCACGCTTAACGAATTTTCCCGCTGCGTCGCGCAGTACGATCCTCACGCGCTACCTGTTTCGGCCGCCCAGGCGATCGTCCGTCAATGGGCCGCGCCCGTCACGGCGGTCGAACGCGTGCCCTTGCGCGATGCGCTCGACCGGGTACTCGCCGCCGACATCGTCTCGCCAATCGACGTCCCGTCGCACGACAATTCGGCAATGGACGGCTACGCGTTCAATCGCGCCGCATTGGCGACGGGCGACTCCATCGTCGCTTTGACGATCGTCGGCAAAGCACTGGCCGGCCATCCGTTCGCGGGCCGCGTCGGCGCGACACAATGCGTGCGCATCATGACGGGTGCCTGCATGCCGTCTGACTGCGACACCGTCGTGCCACAGGAGCTTGTCGAGCGCAGTGCCGATTCCCAGTCGGTCCGATTTGCGGCCAACGCCGTGCAGGCCGGCGCGAACCGGCGCCTGGCGGGCGAAGACGTCGCTCGCGGCCATGCCGCGCTGCGCGCCGGCCGCATCATGCGTGCGTCGGATCTCGGTTTGCTGGCGTCGCTCGGCATCGGCGAAATCTACGTGCGGCGGCGCTTGCGCGTCGCATTTTTCTCCACCGGCGACGAACTGCGTTCACTCGGCGAGCCGCTCGACCCGGGTTCGGTGTACGACAGCAATCGCTACACGCTATTTGCGATGCTGCGGCGCCTGAACATGGATACGCTCGATCTCGGTGTAGTGCGCGACGAACCCGCCGCGCTCGAAGCCGCGTTGCGCAGTGCCGCAGCCAGCGCCGACGTAGTATTGACCTCGGGCGGCGTCTCGGTCGGCGAGGCGGATTTCACGAGGCAATTGCTGCAGACGTTCGGCGACGTCGCATTCTGGAGTCTCGCGATGCGTCCGGGCCGGCCGCTCGCCTTCGGCCGCGTCTGGTCGGGCGACCATCCGGGTCTCGGGCTGCCCGCGCTGTTCTTTGGCTTGCCGGGCAATCCGGTGGCCGTGATGGTGACGTTCTACCAGATCGTGCGCGAAGCGCTGCTGCTGATGTCCGGCGCGACGCCGCCGGCACTGCCGCTGCTGCGGGCCGCCAGCCGCCAGCTCATCCGCAAGCGCGCCGGGCGCACCGAATACCAGCGCGGCGTCGCCGGACAGGACGCGCACGGCCAATGGCATGTCACGCCAACCGGCTCGCAAAGCTCAGGCGTGCTGAGTTCGATGAGCGAAGCCAATTGTTTCATCGTTCTCGGGCACGATGAATCCGACATTGCCGAGGGCGAGCATGTCGATATCATGCTGTTCGACGGTCTCATCTGATGCCTGAGGAAACGCCGCCGTGGCGGCTTCTTTGCAGCCCTACCCATTACCACTAAGACACACGGGTTTGACTTACATGAAAAAACAGATCTCGTTCATTGCACCGGGACAAACCGCCAAAGCGCTTATCCTCGTGTACCTGACATTCTCGGTGCCGATCGTGCTGCTTGGCGTGCTGGTGGCGTTCATCCGCTACGGCTCGGTCGAATTGAGCACGGTGTTCAGCGCGCTGCTGCTGAACGCGATTCTTGGCTTCGTTCTGCTGTGGATCGCCTGCCACGCGTACAACTGGGTGGCCTCGCGCTTCGGCGGCATCGAAATCCAGCTGACCGACGCGCCGGAAGAGGCGTAATGAGCGCGACGATCCGCGCCGCGACGCCTGAAGATACGGGCGCTATCTTCGCGTTGACGTACGAGTTGGCCGAATTCGAAAGCCTCACGCACGTATTCACCGCGACTGAAGACGGTTTGCGTGACGCCCTGTTCGGCGCGCGGCCCTCCATCGAAGCGCTGGTGGCGGAAAACGAAGGACGCATCGTCGGCTACGCGCTGTTCTTCCACAATTACTCGAGCTTCGCCGGCAAGCGCGGGCTGTATCTCGAAGATGTCTATGTTCAACCGGGTCAGCGCGGTAGCGGGCTAGGCGCCGCGATACTCGCGCGGCTGGCGGCGCTGGCAGTCGAGCGTAAATGCGCGCGCTTCGAATGGACCGTGCTCGACTGGAACAAGCAGGCCATTGGCTTCTACGAAAAACTGGGCGCCAAGGTCATGCCGGACTGGCGCGTTGTGCGCTTAACAGGCGAGGCACTGGAACGACTGGCCGCAGACGCTGCTTCCTGAGCTCGCGCTGGCTCGGCATCCGGGTCCGGCTCTCGTTTCGTGTCGAAAAAGGTCAGTCCCGAAAACGGTGCGGCTCTACTGCTCGTCCGGATCCACACCCGTTAGCGCGTCACCGAGCAACCCGCTCGCCTCTTCCCCGGGCAATGCCTCGACGTCACGCAGCTTGCGGCCCATCACGCGGGCGCGTGTTTCAGCGGCCTCGATCGAACGCGTGACAGTTTCAAGCTGCGCCTTGGTCCTCGCCAGCACGTCGCCGAATTTGCCGAACTCCGTCTTAACCGCGCCGAGCACCTGCCACACCTCGCTAGAACGCTTCTCGATAGCCAGCGTGCGGAATCCCATCTGCAAACTATTGAGCAGCGCAGTGAGCGTGGTCGGGCCGGCAATCGTCACGCGGTAGTCGCGTTGCAGCAGGTCCGTCAGACCGGGCCGGCGCAGGACTTCCGCGTACAGCCCTTCGGTCGGCAGGAACAGCAGTGCGAAATCCGTGGTGTGCGGCGGCGACACATACTTTTCCGCGATCGTGCGCGCCTCCGCCCGTATCCGCGCTTCGAGCGCGCGCGACGCCTCCTCCACGGCAACGGGGTCGGCGCGTTCCTGTGCTTCGATCAGCCGCTCGTAGTCTTCGCGCGGGAACTTGGCGTCGATCGGCAGCCAGACCGGCGTGGCAGGAGCACCCGTCTCGGCACGGCCCGGCAGTTTGATTGCGAACTCGACGCGATCGGCGCTCTTCGGCACCGTCACGACGTTCTTCGCATATTGATCAGCCGTGAGCAATTGTTCGAGCAATGCCTCAAGCTGCACTTCGCCCCAGGTGCCGCGCGTCTTGACGTTGGTGAGCACCTTCTTCAGATCGCCGACGCCCGCGGCCAGCGTCTGCATCTCGCCCAGACCGCGATGTACCTGTTCAAGCCGGTCCGACACCAGCTTGAACGATTCTCCCAGGCGTTGTTCGAGCGTGGCATGCAATTTTTCGTCGACCGTGCGGCGCATTTCTTCGAGCCTGGTCGAATTGTTCGCCTCGATGTCTTTCAGACGCTGCTCGATGGTCGCGCGCACCTCCGCGAAGCGGCGATCGTTCGCCTCGGTGAGTTGGCCCAGTTGCAAGGCCAGCGTTTCGCCGAACTGCTTGAGCGTGCGTCCCTGCTCATCGCGCGCCTGCTGCGCCTGCTGTTGCAAGCTATGACGCACTGCATCGAGTTGCTGCGCGAAGCCGTCGATCTTGCCGGCCTGCACCGTCGTCATGCTGCTGAATTGCGATGCCAGCGTTTGCTGAAACTGCGCGAAGCCACTGCTCTGCTCGGTACGGGAAACGCGCGCGGTTTCGGTGATGTCATTACGCAATTGCCGCTCGAGCCGCTCATAGGCATGCGACTGCGCATCCGCTGCCGCGTCGATACGCTCGCCGAGAATCTCGAACTGCTCGCTTGCGTCGGCGCGACTGCTGCCGCGCATCAGCAATGCCAACGCGATGACCAAGGCGACCGCCAGCACAGCAACGGCCACCACCAGAATCATTGTCATGAACGCGCCTTGCCGATGACCTCGGGGTTGATCGGATTCGGCGGCCTGCCGGCGCGCGGCCCCTCACCCAAGGCCGCGATCAGATTGTCCGCGGCGAGGTTCGCCATGGCGCGGCGCGTGGCTTCGGTTGCGCTGGCGATGTGCGGCGTCAACACGACGTTGGGCACGGTCAGCAAATCCGGATTCAGATTCGGCTCGCCTTCGTAGACATCGAGACCCGCTGCGGCGATCTGCTTTGAGCGCAGCGCTTCCACCAGTGCCGCATCGTCGACGATACCGCCGCGTGCGATGTTGGTCAGCGTTGCAGTCCGCTTCATCTGCGCGAGTTCGGCCGCGCCGATCGTGTGATGATTTTCCTTCGTGTACGGCAACACCAGCACCACGTGATCGGCGCGTTTCAGCAGGTCTTGCTTGGACACGTATTCGGCGTTCAACTCCGCCTCGATCTCTGCTGCGACGCGCGAACGGTTGTGATAGATCACCTGCATATTGAAGCCCTTCGCGCGGCGCGCCAGCGCCTGCCCGATCCGGCCCATGCCGATCACACCCAATGTGGAACCGTACAGATCCGTGCCGAGAAAGCCGTCATAGGCCCACTTCTGCCACTTGCCGGCGCGCAGCCAGTGCTCCGATTCGGCAATGCGGCGCGCCGCGGCCATCGTCAGCGCCCAGCCAAAATCCGCGGTCGATTCGTTCAGTACGTCCGGCGTATTGGTGCCGAGCACGTTGGCCGCATTAAAGGCGGCCATATCGAAGTTGTTATAGCCCACCGCCATGTTCGACACCACACGCAGGCGCGGCGCCGCGGCGAGCGCCGCCGCGCCGACCGGATCGCCTGCGGTCAGCGCGCCGTCTTTGTCCGCGAGACGGCGTGTCAGTTCCTCGGCGGACAACACCTCGCCCTGATTCCAGTCGACGTCGAAATACTGTTTGAGCCGTTCGATCACATCGGGAAAGATCGGACGGGCAACGAGGATCTTCTGCATTGCAATTCTCCGAATAGCGCGCCGGGCTCAATGGCCCCGGCGTCAAAATAAGCGGGAAACGAGGTGTCAAAAAAACAGCCAGCCGGTGACGAGAAACACGGGCACGAGCACCACGACCGACCAGCCGAGATACGCGAAAAAGCTCGGCATCCGAATGCCGCGCGACTCCGCGATCGCTTTCACCATGAAATTCGGCGCATTGCCGATATACGTGTTGGCGCCCATGAACACCGCCCCGGCCGAGATCGCCGCGAGCGTGGTGGCGCCGGTGGTCATCAGCGTCTGCGCGTCGCCGCCGGCCAGGTTGAAGAACACCAGGTAGGTCGGCGCATTGTCGAGAAACGACGATAGCAGGCCGGTCGCCCAGAAGTACATCAGGTCGTGCGGCTGCCCGGCCGGATTGACCAGATGGACGATGCCGGCAAACGCACCCGCTTCGCCGGCCCGCAGGATCGTGATGACCGGCGCGATCGTCACGAAAATACCGGCGAACAGCTTGGCGACTTCTTCGATCGGCGCCCAGTTGAAGTCATTGCCCGTGCGTGCGGCGCGCGGCGTCAACGCGAGCGAGAGCAGAGTGACGCCGATCAGCGCGACATCGCGCACGGCATTCTGCAAAGCGACATGCGTACCGAAGACATCGAACACGACCTCCGATTTCCACAGCCCGCTCATCAAAACCAGCACAATCACGGCAACAAGCAGCACGAAGTTGATCTTGCCGTCGATACCCAACGGCGGCGAATCCGGCGTCGGATCGAGAAAGCGCGAACGCTGTTCTTCATGCCGATGAAAATAGTACGAATCCAGTGCATAGAACGCGGTCAGCAGCACAACGCAGACGAACAGCATCGGCAACGCCAGATGCGTGGTGGTCCAGAAAAAACTGACACCCTGCAGAAAGCCGAGAAAGAGCGGCGGGTCGCCGAGTGGCGACAAGGAGCCACCCGCGTTCGCGACCAGAAAGATGAAGAACACCACGACGTGAACGACATGCTTGCGGTTGTCGTTGGCGCGCAGCAAAGGGCGAATCAGCAGCATCGCCGCGCCGGTCGTTCCCATGATGCTGGCCAGCAAGGTGCCCAGCGCGAGGATGGCGGTATTCAGCCGCGGCGTGCCATGCAGATTGCCGCGCACGCAGATGCCGCCCGCGACGGTGTAGAGCGCCGTCAGCAATACGATGAACGGAATGTATTCTTCGAGCAATGCATGGACCAGCGTGCCGAATGCAATGCCGGTGCCGAAGGTCAGCGCAAACGGCGCCAGGAACAGCAGCGCCCACGCTGCTGCGATCTTGCCGAAATGGTGATGCCAGAATGCCGGCGCGACCAGCGGGAACACCGCGATCGACAACAACACGCCCGCAAACGGCAAACCCCACAGCGCCGACAACGTCGCGCCGTCGAGCGTGGCTGCCGCGGCCAGTTGCGGCCACATTGCCAATGTCAGTGCAGCGGCAAGCACCATGCTCGCGCCTACGGCATGTCGTTTCATATCGTTGAAGTCCTTGTTATAACGGCGGCGGCTCGCGCCGTGAAGATACGCCGACGTGCACTACGCTCAGGCGCCGCGTACGACGATCGCATGGACCCGGTAAGGTCCATGCGCGCCAAGCACGATAGTCTGTTCGATATCGCCGGTACGCGAGGGCCCGGAGACGAAATTGACCGCACGCGGAAGTTCGCCGCGTTCGCTGCGGATCAGCGCGAAGGCCTCTTCATGCCCAGAGACGATGCGCGAAGCCGGCACGATCGCAATATGCGTTTGCGGCAGCAAGCCAGCCGATGCGTAGGTTTGCGGTCCGGACAGCAGCACAAGGGTGCCCGTCTCCGCGGTCGCGCAGAAGCAGCCGGTGAGCCCGACCACGTCGCCGTCCTCGGGCTTGCGGAATTCGACGCTGAGGCCGGCTTCGGCCCATTGCAAATCTTGTAGTGTTTGCCAGGCGATCGCCTGCAGCGGCAATGCGTGTTCGGTGAGGTAGCGATGCGCGGCTGAAGGCACCTCGCTCAGCGCTTCGACCGTATCGATCGTGGTCGCCATTTTTTGCGCTTCTTCAATGAAACGCGTGGCCAGATCGGCCGGCATCTCAGGGCGCGGACCTTGGGGATGGCGCGCCAGATAATCAGCGGCCGCCTCGCGCTCGGAAGCGGACGGCTCAGGCTCGCGCCCTTGCGCCGCGCGGATGCGCGCCAGGATGTTACGGCGGGCAATCGATGTATCCATATGCGAAATCCTCGTGTCGACAGCCGTGCGATATGGCGAGGATTATACCGGCCACCCTGCGCGCGAACACCCTGGCCGAACGGCCAGGCGCCGCGTATCAGGCCCGCCGCAAACGCGATCTCCGCGAGGTATCGGCCCATGAGTCGCCCATGGACCAGGCTGACGCAGCGTTACTTCGCAGCGCCATCTTCCTCGGGTTGCGCAATGCCGAACACCTGGCGCAGATACGCCAGATAAGCCTTGTCCTCGCACATGTTCTTGCCCGGCGAATCCGACAGCTTCGCCACCGGCTGGCCATTGCAGCGAACCATCTTGATGACGATCTGCAACGGGTTATAGCCGAGATCGTTGGTCAGATTGGTTCCTACACCGAATGCCAGCTTGCAGCGGCCACGGAAACGCTCGTACAGTTGCAGCACCTTCGGAATGTCGAGTGCGTCGGAAAACACCAGGATCTTGGTGCGCGGGTCGCAGCGGTTCGCCTCGTAGTGTTTGAGCAGGCGCTCGCCCCAGTCGAACGGGTCGCCGGAATCGTGGCGCGCGCCGTCGAACAGCTTGCAGAAGTACATGTCGAAGTCGCGCAGGAACGCCTCCATGCCGTACACGTCCGACAGGGCGATACCCAGGTCGCCGCGATATTCCTTTGCCCACATCTCGAAGCCGTAGATCTGCGAATCGCGCAGCCGCGGACCGAGCGCCTGGCACGCCTGCAGGTATTCATGCGCCATCGTGCCGAGCGGCGTGAGGCTGTGCTTCATTGCATAGAAGACGTTGCTGGTGCCGGCGAACTGCTCACCCAGGCCGTCTTTCAGCGTGAGGATCACTTCCTCGTGCCATTGTTTCGAGAAGCGGCGGCGTGTGCCGTAGTCGGCGATCTTGCAGTCGGCGAATTCCGGGCGCGCGCCCAGCAGTTTCATCTTCTCGACGAGACGGTCGCGCCCTTCGCTGTAGTCAGGCTTTTGCTGGGTGTTGCGGAAATAGACCTCGTTTACGATCGCCAGCATCGGGATCTCGAACAGGATCGTGTGCAGCCACGGCCCCTTGATCTCGATGTCGATTTCGCCATTGCCCTTCGGCGACGGCTCGATCGAAATGTATTTCTCGTTCAGATGGAACAGCGCGAGAAACTCGATGAAGTCGCCCTTGATGAAGCGCATGCGCCGCAGGTAATCGAGTTCGTCGTCGGCGAAGCGCAGATCGCACAGCTTGCGCACTTCTTCGCGAATCTCGCCGATGTACGGCACGAGGTCGACATTCGGCGTGCGGCAGCGAAACCGGTACTCGACATTCGCCGCGGGAAAGTGATGCAACACCACTTGCATCATCGTGAACTTGTACAGATCGGTGTCGAGCAGCGAAGTAATAATCATGATGGCGCGAACTGGACTGCAGGAAAAACGGAAGGCTTGGCTCGACCAGACACGTCAACCCATGCGCGTGCGGCGCGCCCCGTGCGCACCGGTCTGACGGCATGTTACCCGAATGCGCCCGGATTCAGCGTGCCGCCGGGCGGCTGTGCCGGACGCCATAAACTAATCACAAAAACGTATAAAAGCCGTTGTGCGATGCCATATGCGGCTCTTGACGTTACGTTACAATAGCGCTTTTGGCGTTTCGCCTCCCCTGATTCCGCATGCAGGAGCTGCCTGAATGACTCACGTTGTGACCGAAAGCTGCATCAAGTGCCGCTATACCGACTGCGTCGATGTGTGCCCGGTGGACTGCTTTCGCGAAGGTCCCAACTTCCTCGCGATCGACCCCGATGAATGCATCGACTGCGCCGTGTGCGTGGCCGAGTGCCCGGTGAATGCCATCTATGCCGAAGAAGACGTGCCGAGCGACCAGCAGAACTTCATCGAGCTGAATGCCGATCTGGCGAAGAACTGGCCGAGCATCACCAAGACCAAGGCACCGCTGCCGGAAGCTGATGAATTCAAGGACGTGAAGGAAAAGCTGGCACTGCTCGCACGCTGAGCGGCGCGGCCCGCCTGCCGCCTTGCCGGATTCGACCCGAATCGAGATGAACGCAAGGTATTGACAGGTGCCTAAGCTGCCCCTACAATTTCGCTTCTCTGCTGTTTGTTGTTCTGTTCCTCGATAGCTCAGTCGGTAGAGCGCCGGACTGTTAATCCGTAGGTCCCTGGTTCGAGCCCAGGTCGAGGAGCCAAAAAATTTAGAAGGCCCGCATTCGTGCGGGCCTTTTTGTTTTGGCTGCACGTTCTGACCACACCTCCCGGCGCTGCCTGCTTCAACCCCGGATCAGGTGGCTGAACTCGGGGGTCGGCCGTTTTTTTCCAGTTGGAAAATAGCGCACGATCCAGGGCATTTGCACCGGCCCTCTGAGACCCACGCCGTTATACGATGCTGCTTTGTCGGCGCAACGCCCTCTTGCGCTCAATCCCTCCATCTTTCCCGGCCAGCTCATGAAATCGACCTTGTTGCGCATCGCGCTTGCAGCCACCGCCGCCCTGCTGCTGTCCCCGGCACACAGCGAAGAAGTGGGCAGCGTCAATACCAACTTCCGTGTCACGGGCTCCGACCGCGTGGTCGTCGAAGCCTATGACGACCCGCTGGTCCAGGGCGTGACCTGTTACGTGTCGCGGGCGCGCACCGGTGGCGTCAAGGGTACGCTCGGCATCGCCGAAGATCCGACCGAAGCGTCGATCGCCTGCCGTCAGGTCAGCGAGATTCACTTCACGGGGCCGGTGAAAAAGCAGGCCGACGTGTTCTCCGTGAGCATGTCGCTGATCTTCAAATCGCTGCATGTGGTGCGCGTGGTCGACACGAAGCGCAACACGCTCGTGTACATGACCTATAGCGACCGCGTCGTCAGCGGCAGCGCGAAAAACAGCGTGACCGCCGTGGCGATGCCGGCCGGCACGACGATCCCGGTCAAGTAAGCCCCGGAGCCTACGGTAAAACTCACGGCGTAAAGGCCTGGGCCGCATGCGTGACGGCGCCCGCGGCGGCCATGCCGCGCTAAACTAAGGGGTCCAGCCGACCGGCCTGCCGGCCACCGGTATGCCGGCCACCGGTATGCCGGCCACCGGAACGCCGGCCGCCGGCAGGTTTGCCGGACCACGGACCTTCACCATGACCGCCCATCACTTCCAGGACTCCGCCCGCTACTGGCGCACGCCGCTTCTGCCCGGCGCGGATCTGCTCACGGCCGAATATCACGATCACGAGTTCACGCCGCATTGGCACGATGCGTACACGATTCCGGTGATTGTCGCGGGCGCGGAGTGCTATCGGTATCTGGGTTCGGACTATGTCGCCGAAGCGGGCAGCGTGCCGATCATCAATCCCGGCGAGTTGCATACAGGGTCAAAGGCTATCGAAGCAGGCTGGCGGTATCGCGTGATGTACGCGCCCGTGCCCTTCATCCACGACCTCGCCGGCCAGGTGGCCGGCAAACCGCAGGCCTTGCCCTGGTTTGCACCGGGCGTGATCCGCGACCCCGATCTGGCGCATCGGCTGGCGCGCGCGCACCGTTTGCTGGAGGCCGGCGACGACCCGCTCGCCGCCGAAGCCGCGATGCTCGACGCGCTGTCCACCTTGCTGGTCCGCTACGCCCAAACACGCCCGAGGCCGTCGCGCCCCGCCGCCGACGACGCCCGTGTTGCGACAATGCAGGAGCGCCTGACAGGCGACCTCGCCGAGCCGGTTACGCTCGCCGAAGTCGCACAGGCCGCGGGGCTGTCGTCCTTTCACGCGGCTCGTCTTTTCACGCAGACCACCGGCTTGCCGCCGCATGCATGGCGCAATCAGGTGCGCTTGCAACGCGCGCTCGCACCGCTACGGGCCGGCGTCTCCGTCACGGAGGTCGCCGCGGCCTCCGGTTTCACGGATCAGAGCCATTTCACGCGCCATTTCCGGCGCATGTTCGGCGTGCCGCCAGGACGCTGGCAAGGAAACTGATGCGACGCGCCCGTGGGCACCCGCCCCCCGCAGCGCCCCGGCATTCATGCCCCATCCGCGCAATTGCCGCCAACGCAGCCTGAGCGCCGCAAGCACACGATCCGCGCCGCCTCATCTCCCACCGCAAGAACGTACAAGCGCCAGCCGCCACCGCTCGCTATGCTTGCCCAATCAAGGAGGCAAGATTGACCCATTCCAACCCCGGCCGGCCCTCGGGCACAGGCCACCTGAAAGAATTCACCGCCGGCGCGCGCGACATTATCCCGATGATGGTCGGCGCGGCGCCCTTCGGCGTGATTTTTGGCACCCTCGTCGCATCCGGCCCGCTGCATCTATGGCACGGGCAACTGATGTCGCTCGTCGTATTCGCCGGCTCGGCGCAATTCATCGCGCTCGGCCTGATCGCCGGCCACGCCAGCTTTGCGGTGATCTGGGCGACCACGCTCGTCGTCAACCTGCGTCACGTGCTGTACAGCGCGACGCTCGCGCCGCACGTCGCGCATCTGTCCGCGCGCTGGCGCTGGGCGCTCGGCGCGCTGCTCACCGACGAAGTCTTCGCGGTCGCGTGGGAGCATTACCGGCATCGGGAGCCCGGCACCGTCGGCCCGCACTATTTCTTTGGCGCGGGTCTGGCCATGTACCTGAACTGGCAGATCTGGACCGTCGCCGGCCTGCTGTTCGGCGCGGCCTTTCCAGGACTGCAGTCGCTCGGGCTCGACTTCGCGATGGTCGCGACCTTCATTGCGATCGTCGTGCCGCAACTCGTCGCGCTGCGCTATATCGCGGCGGCGGCCACCGCGGGTACGCTGGCTTTCTTCTGGCAAGCCTGGCCGTACAAGCTCGGCCTGCTTGGCGCGGTGTTCGCGGGTGTGGCAATCGGTGTCCTGCTGTCGGCGCCACGATTTGGGCGAGGCGCGCAGGGCAATCGTGAATCGTCCGAGGACGCCTCACGCGATAACTCTCAGGCAGCTCGACGGGAAACCCCGCGGGAAACCCCACGCCAAACCTCGCAGGAAACCATGGAGGCGTCGCGATGAACTACGTCGTTCTGATCCTCGGCATGGCCGCGATTACGTGGGTGATCCGCGCCGCCGTCTTCGTGCTCGGCGACCGGCTGGTCTTTCCGCCGCTCATGCGCACCGCGCTCGGTTTCGTCCCCGTTACCGTGCTGACCGCGATCATCGTCCCGATGGCAGTCTCGCCGCACGGCACCCAGGCCGAATTGACCTGGCGCAATCCGCAACTGGTCGGAGCCCTGGCGGCCATTGCGGTGAGCGCGCTGACGCGGCGGCCACTGCTGACCATCGCGGTTGGCCTGACGGTCTTTTTTGTCTGGCAAGGCGTCGTGCTGAAATAGGCGTGCCCCGCGCGCTCTGGCGACGCTTCCCTCTAAAGCCGTCGCCAGAACGTCGCCTACCCTTAAGTTTCCCTTAATTCCGCCGATATGCAGTCGAGGTCCGCTCATCGGGATACCCCCGCTGGTTACGCGGCAATAGGCAGGAATCAACCGCGCCGGCATTCGGCGTCGCGTCTCACGGGGCCCGGATGCGTTCGGGCGATGCGACGAGGCCGCGCGGCAGGACCAAACGGGATAACACATGGGTCAAATCACCCTCACGCTCAAAGACGAGACCATTGCGACGCTGCGCAAGGATTTCGATGCGTTTCTGCGGGTTTCGCTGAAGCTCGATCCGCAGTTCGCGACGCCGTCGTTTGAGGATTTTTTGCGCGCCAAGCTACTCGACAACATGGTGCCGCTGACAGAACACGCAGTTCAGCGGATGTTGCAAGGCGGCCAGTACGCGTGGGCGAAACGCACGCTGGACAAGGAATTCCCGGACGTCGTGGCGATTCTGATGCGGCAGGCGGGGGAATTCGGTTTCGGCTTTGCAGCCCGCTCGGAATGGACGCCTGAAGAGCTCGCCAAGCACTGCCGCGACTGGGCCGCGGCCATCGTCAAGGAAGCGGAAGGCGACGCTGCGCTGATCGATCCGCTCGCGGCCCAGATCAAAAGCGCGGCGCAGGACATCCAGGCGCTCGAGGAAATCATGCAGACGCCGGCCTGGCGTCTGGTGGAATCGCTGCGTCAACGCGTCTATGAAGCCAAGGTGGCGTGCGAAACGAACGTGGGCAGCACGGCGCGCGAAAAGCTCGGTGAGTTGCGCGGACTACTGCGTCTGGGAATTTCGCACGGCTCGTTCCAGAAGCAGGAAGCGCAGCAGATCATGGAGTACCTGCGCCTGCTGAAGCCGGAGATTTTCATCGAAGAACCGTACGACGTGTTCTCACGCCTCGCCGCATGGTTGCGCAATTTCTTTGTGCCGCCGCGCCCGGTGCCGCAACAGCAGCAACAACAGCGGCAGTCGCGGTAATCGCAGTAAAAGCCGGCTCAGTCCCACATCTTCCTGAGCCTCGCGCCAATTTCGATCTTCGCCTGCGCCGCCGCGGCCAGCCCCGCTGCCGTCGGCGCGCTCGGCACCGGCACGCGCGGCCACGCATAGGCGTCGAATAAAGGCATCAGATGCGCCGGAATGAACCGGGTGCGCGACGCCCATACGTGACGGTCGCCCAGATGGGTCTGGTTGTGCACGTAAAAGCGCTGCGGCACGACGATATGCAGGTCCTCCTTCGCGCGCGTCATCGCCACGTATAGCAGGCGGCGCTCCTCGTCGATTTCCTCTTCGCTGCCGGTGCCGAGATCGGACGGAATGCAGCCATCCACGCCATTCAGGACGAACACGTTGCGCCACTCCTGCCCCTTCGCCGAATGAATCGTGGACAGGATCAGGTAGTCCTCGTCGATTAGCGGTACGCCGGATTCGTCGCTGGTGGCGTCGGGCGGATCGAGCGTCAACTCGGTCAGAAAACGCTCGCGCGACGGGTACGTGCCCGCGATGCTTTCCATCTGCAGCACGTCCGCATGACGGACCGCCGCGTCTTCGTGATTGCGTTCGAGATGCGGCTCGTACCAGCGCCGCACCATTTCGAACTCGGCCGGCCACGGCGTCTCACGCCCATACACGCTCGACATCAGCTTGACGAACGGATGCCAGTCTTCCCGCGCCCGGGCGGGCGGCGCAAAGGCAGCCAGCGCACCACCTGCGCTCCGGGTGAAATCGGCCGGATTGCCGGCGCCTGCCCGCGCCGCGACCTCGTCCAGCACCTTCGCGGCGGTCGTGGGACCGACGCCCGGCAGCAATTGCACGACCCGAAAACCCGCGACGCGGTCGCGTGGATTCTCCGCCCAGCGCAGCACGGCGAGCACATCCTTGACATGCACCGAGTCGAGAAACTTCAGGCCGCCGAACTTCACGAACGGAATGTTGCGACGGGTCAATTCGATCTCGAGCGCCGCGCTGTGATGAGCCGCGCGAAACAGCACCGCCTGGGACTTGAGCTTCATGCCTTGCTCGCGCGCTTCGAGCACCTGCTCGACGATGTAGCGCGCCTGATCTGCTTCGTCGGCGACCGTCACCAGACGCGGGCGCTGCGCCGAGGCCTTGTCGGTCCACAGATTCTTAGTGTAGCGCTCGCTGGCCAGCTCGATCACCGCATTCGACGCCGCCAGAATCGGCTCGGTCGAGCGGTAATTGCGCTCAAGCGTAATCTGCGTCGCGGGTGGATCGAAGTGCGCCGGAAAATCGAGAATATTGCGCACGGTCGCGCCGCGAAACGAATAGATCGACTGGGCGTCGTCGCCGACCACGGTCAGGCCACGGCCATCGGGTTTTAGCGCGAGCAGGATCGACGCCTGCAGGCGATTGGTGTCCTGATACTCGTCGACCAGCACGTGATCGAAGCGGGCCGACAGATCGGCCGCGATGGCCGGTTCGGCGGCCATATGCGACCAGTAGAGCAGCAGATCGTCATAGTCGAGCACGCTCTGCTTCTGCTTGGCTTCGGTGTACGAGGCGAACAGCCTGCGCAGATCGGCCTCCCATTCGCGGCACCAGGGGAAGGCGCTGTCGAGCACGTCGGCGAGCGACGCGCCGGTGTTCACCACGCGCGAGTAGATCGCGAAGCAGGTGCCCTTGGCCGGAAAGCGCCGCTCTTTCGCGGACAAACCGAGCTCGTGGCGCACCAGATTCATCAGGTCGGCGGAATCCTCACGGTCGTTGATCGTGAAGGCGGGCGCGAGGCCGATCAGGTCCGCGTATTCGCGCAAGAGCCGCGCGCCGACGCTATGGAAGGTTCCGGACCACGTCAGCCCTTGCGCCAACGCAGCCCGCGTGCCGAGCGCCGCGCCGGCGATGCGCGTGACGCGGCGGGTCATTTCGAGCGCAGCGCGGCGTGAGAAGGTCAGCAGCAGAATACGGCGCGGATCGGCGCCCTTCACCACCAGATTGGCGACCCGATGCGCCAGCGTATTGGTCTTGCCGGAACCCGCCCCCGCTATCACCAGCAGCGCGCCGGGCGGTGCGTTAGGACTGTCAGCGCCATATTCGACGGCTTCGCGTTGCGCGTCGTTGAGTTTGGCCAGCCAGTCCGCGGTATCAGAATGAGGATGAGGATGGGTACCGGAATCGGCATCGACCGGTGACGAAGATTCAGCAACGGAGAGCACGATGGATTCGGGCCTGAGAGGGAGTGGACGCGGCGACGCATACTGTATATCCATACAACCTGCTGAGACAAGCGACCCTTTTTTTACAACTCCGCCAGGCTCCGCGAGGTCTTGCGAAATGAGCGCCGCGCCCCGTCGGCCAAGCAAAGCAGACATAAAAAAAGGCCCGGGCGCACACACGCTCCGGGCCATTCTGGCGACGATACCGGGCAACGCGTTCGCGACGCGTTGCCTTCCATCGAAGTAGTCTTACTGCTTCTTCGCGTCCTTCAGACTGGCGTCGGCGTTCGCCTTGTCAGCGTCGGCCTGCGCATCGGTCTTTTGCTTGTCGGCCTTGGCTTGCGCCACCGAGGCCTTCTTGTCAGCCTTCGCCTGTTCCTTGGCCGCTTTCTTGTCGGCGTGGGTCACCGGCGCGGCGGCCGGGTCGCTCGCCTGCGCGAACGCGACTGACGACAGGCAACCGGCAATCAGCGCGGCGTAAATCCGGTTCTTCATCGGCTGGGTGATGTTCATGCGATACCTCCGTACAACGGGAATGCAGGTCAAGCAGGCAGCTTGCACAGCCCGCTTCACTCCGTGGAAAACCGGGTGAAGCGGGCCGGACAGGACGTGTCAGAACTCGGGCTTAGTGCTTCACGTCGGCGCCGTCGTCCTGAGCGGCAGCCTGGCCTTGCATGTTCATCTTCATTTCGTTGTTGGCGGCCTGCTTGTCAGCCTTCTGGTTGATCTTGGCGTCGCGCACCTGCTCCTTGTACTGCGACTTGGCAGCCTTTTCCTGCTGCTTCAACTCAGTCTTGGACGCCTTCTTCGACGCCTTGTATTCGGCATTGGCCTGCGCGTTTGCCTCACGCTTCTGGACCAGCGGATCGGTCGAGCCCGATGCCGTCAGACGCGTCGGCGCCGGCGTGACCGGCTGCACACCCTGCGCGGCCGGTGCGGCGGGCGCGTCAACGGCGCCCTGAGCCTGGACTTGTGCCTGGCCATTCATCCCCGCGGCCGGTTGCGCGGTCTGCGCGAAAGCAGCGGTAGCAGCAAAAGCAGTCAGGGCGGTACCGATCAGGAGCGTACGAATCTGAGTCATGGCGAAATCCTCTCTAAAATTGTTGTGACACGGGCGCCGTATTCGGTGCTACATACGGATGAGCGATTCATGTCTCTCGCCCGGTCTATTCGCTGCTGGAAAAATTCAGCAGGCTTTCCTACAGACACGCACTTTACGAGTGAAGTTCGTTATGTACGACCAGTGTTACGGAACGTTTCATTTTCTGACAAAAGTACAACATCACATAACAACTGCTTGCAATTGCCAGTGCGAGGTCCAAACCCACCGGACTTTCATTCAAGACCAGCTTCTGGCTTATGATGCGAACCCTTTGCTTCAACGCGCAAACGCCATGCCCAACCTCGATTTCACACTGACCGGCGACTACGTCGAACTGCACAATCTTCTGAAGATAACGGGGCTCGCCGACAGTGGCGGGTCCGCAAAAATGATGGTCGCGGACGGCGCGGTGACCGTCGACGGTCGGGTCGAAACGCGTAAAACCTGCAAAATCCGCGCGGGCCAGGTCGTGCTGCTGGGCGATACGCGAATTGCGGTGCATGAGGCCTGACGCCCCCGGAGTCTGAAAACCAGTCCGAGAACTCGGAAGACCGCACGCACCAAAATCGTGCTTCCTCCATCGACATCCCCGTGCTGAAGCAATAAGCTGTCGGTTTCGACAGACAAACAATCGGCTGACAGCCGCCCTACGCCCCGGTGAGCCGCCCACGCGCCACCCCGCCGGCGGCACGCAAGCCGCGGGAGTCGCAGCGCCGTGCGGCTCCGTGCGGCTTACACCGCCGCCACGCTGTCACCCCCTTCCGCCTCCAGGCGCTCCATGACTCAATCCGGCTTCACCCGGGTGGCCGCCCGGCCGCCGACCTTATCCCGCCACGCCGCCGATACCGCCCGGCTGGCGGCGCCGCTCGCCATCGCCCAACTGTCGCAGATGGCGATGGGCGTCACCGATACGATCCTGCTCGGCTCGCTCGGCCCCGACGCGCTGGCAGCCGGCGGTCTCGGCGCCAATCTGTTCTTCGTCGTGGTCACATTGCTGCAAGGCGTGCTGACCTCCGTCAGCGTGAGCGTGTCGCATGCGCGCGGCGCGCAGGACGAAGGCCGCGTGCCGCACATCTACTGGACCGGTTTCGTCTTATCCGTCCTGCTGTCGGTGCCGGCGTTCTTCCTGCTGTCGTTCGCCACGCCGATCCTGCTGGCGTTCGGCGAACCCGCACTGCTTGCCCACAACGTCGGCGAATACGCGGCGGTGCTGCGCTGGGGCTCGCTCGGCAGCCTGATCGGCGTCGGCCTGATGCGCTCGTTCCTGCCGGCCATCGGTGCGGCCAAACGGCTCCTGTGGGTGTCGCTCGTCAGTGTGTTCGTCAATGGTTTTCTCAATTACGGGCTGATTCACGGCGTCTACGGCTTGCCTCGCCTCGGCTTTCTCGGTTCGGCGGCGGCCACCTCGATCACCGTCTGGCTGAGCGCGCTCGTGCTGATGGCCTTGCTGCATCTGCGGCCCCGCTACAGACACTTTGTCGTCGCCACCCGGCCGAACGTGCCGTTGATGGGCGAGCTATTCGGCATCGGCTGGCCGGTCGCGATTACCTACGGCGTCGAGTCGACCCTGTTCCTCGCCACCGGCCTGATGGTCGGCCTGCTCGGCGAGTCGCAACTGGCCGCGCATCAGATCGCGTTGAACGTCGCGTCCGTCGCCTTCATGGTGCCGCTCGCGATCGGCCAGGCGGCCAATGTGCGGGTCGGCTACTGGTCCGGCGCGGGGCAGCCGCTCGCCGCGCGCCACGCGGGTTTCGTCGCGCTCGCGCTCGGCGTCGGTTTCATGACGCTGTCCGGCATCGTGCTGATCGCGGCGCCGCATTGGATCGTGGGCCTGTATCTGCATCTCGACGACCCGGCCAACGCGGCCACGGTCACGCTGGCGAGTTCGCTGCTCGGCGTGGCCGCGATCTTCCAGATCGTCGACGGCATGCAGACGGTCGGCTCAGGCTGCCTGCGCGGCCTGAAGGACACGCGCGTGCCGATGATCGCCGCGACGTTCGGGTACTGGGTGATCGGCTTTCCGACCGGCTATGTGCTGGCCTTTCACTTCGGGCTGGGCGCGCGCGGTTTGTGGTGGGGCCTCGCAGCCGGACTCGCCAGCGTGGCGCTGCTCATGACCTTGCGCTTTCACAAGCTGAGCTTGCGGCGCGTGCCGGTCGCGCCAGACGCGCCGCCGGCCACCTCGGCCTGAATTCGGCATGAATTCGGCATGAGGTCCGCCTGCGCCTCACGCGAGCGGCTCTGAACCACGCAACGCCCGGATGGTTGCGCCCGCAACCATCGTTTCCCGGAAAAACCGCCGTCAACGGTAAAATGCGTGCTCCGGCGACACTGCGCGCACCCGCGCAACGCCACTCGCGCGCCTCACGAAGGCCTGCGTCACCCGACGGCTCGACACCTGACGTCGGGGCATGCCGCTCCTTGCGAACAGCACCTCGAACATGCACCGCTTCTTGCGGCGTGCCGTTCGGCCGACCTTCAATACTCGCCATAAAACATAACCAGGGACCACCCGTCATGCTTGCCCGCGTCACCCGTTTATTTCCGCTTTGGGCCGTGCTCGTCTCGATCGCCGCGTACTCCTCGCCGGCCTCCTTCACCAGCATTGCGCCGCATGTCACCACGCTGCTGACGATCATCATGCTGGCCATGGGCGTCACGCTCTCGGTGGCCGATTTCCAGCGCGTCTTCACGCGCCCCGCGCCGGTGATCGCCGGCATCGTGCTGCATTACCTCGTGATGCCGCTCGCTGCATGGGTTATCGCCAAGGCACTGCGCATGCCGCCCGATCTGACCGCCGGCATGGTGCTGGTGGGTAGCGTGGCGAGCGGCACGGCGTCGAACGTCATGATCTATCTGGCACGCGGCGACGTGGCGCTGTCGGTAACGATCAGCGCATTGTCGACACTGGTCGGCGTATTCGCGACGCCGCTGCTCACGCGCCTTTATGTGGACGCGTCGATTGCCGTCGACGTGCACGGCATGCTGATGAGCATCCTGCAGATCGTCGCGTTGCCGATCGTGGTCGGACTCGTCGTCAACCAGTTGTTCAACAAGGCGGTGCGCAAGGTCGAACCGATCCTGCCGCTGATCTCGATGGTGGCGATTCTGCTGATCATCGGCGCGGTGGTTGGCGGCACGCAGAAGAGCATCGCGTCGGTGGGTCTCGTGGTGATGCTGGGCGTCGTGCTGCACAACGGCATCGGCTTGCTCGGCGGTTACTGGGGCGGCCGCTTGCTCGGCTTCGACGAAGCCGTCTGCCGCACGCTCGCTATCGAAGTGGGCATGCAGAATTCAGGGCTCGCGGCGACGCTCGGCAAGCTGTATTTCACGCCGATCGCGGCGTTGCCGGGCGCGTTGTTTTCCGTATGGCATAACCTCTCGGGCTCGCTGCTCGCGGGCTATTGGGCGGGACGTCCCGCGAAAGGCTCGACGCATCCGGATGGCCAGCGCGCGTTGAACGCCGAACGAGGATAAGCACCCGCACGCGACCGGCAAGTTACCACCCGGCGTCTGCCAGACGCCGCGGCGCTCGGGCCACTGGCCTTAGCCGGATTTATCTGGCCTTGGCTGGATTTGCCTGGCTTTAGCTGGCGGTATGTGTCCTCACGCTCACAGCGCGCCGACAAATACCGCCAGACGCCGTCAGGCGGGCAAACAGACCAAGGACCCGCTTTACGGTCAATTCCAGCAACGAAAGCCCGCCCGCCTGATTCCCCTTAGAATGCATTCCTCGGCAGCGCGATCAAGCCGCACGCGCTGCCGCCATGAGAGGCCTGCAAACGGGAGAAACAGCGTGTCGTGGCATCAAGACAAAAATCAGAACGCACTGCACCACAAGTCCGCTTTGAGCACGTCCCCGAGGACGTCCTCCGCCCTCAACGAAGCGCCGCGCCGGGCAGATAGTCCCGGTAGCGAATCGCGGGATGGGTGGACAACGATACGTTTCTTCCTGTTGTGCTGCGCGGCGGCATGTTTGACCGCTTGCGCCACCAAGCCTCCCGCCACCGCATTCGAGCGCCCCGTCACCCACGCACTGCCGGTCACCGAGCCAACACCGCTTCGCACGGCCCTCGCGCCGCTCGAAGCGGCGCATCCGAACGAGTCCGGTTTCCGGATCTTGCCGAGCGGCACCGACGCCTTGCAGATGCGCATTGCCCTCGCGCGCGCGGCGACGAAAACGCTCGACATGCAGTACTACATCGCCAATGAGGACACCACCGGCAAGCTGCTGCTCGGCGCCGCACTCTACGCGGCCGATCACGGCGTGCGGGTGCGCATGCTGGTCGACGATCTGAACTTCAAGGACATCGACCGCACGATGGCGGGTCTGAACTCGCATCCCAACATTGCGATCCGCGTCTTCAATCCGTTCGGCAGCGCGCAGGAGGGCGTGTTCCAACGCACCACCAACCTGTTCACGCAGATCGATCATTTCACGCGCCGCATGCACAACAAGTCGATGATCACCGACAACCAGCTGGCGATCGTCGGCGGCCGCAACCTCGGCGACGAATATTTCAGCGCCAGCGAAACGCTGCAGTTTCGCGACCTCGATGTACTCGCCGCCGGCCCGATTACCGCCGACGTCTCCGCGAGTTTCGACGACTACTGGAACAGCAGCGTCGCCTATCCGCTGCAGGTGTTGAACAAACAGAAGTTCAGCGCGCAAGAGCTCGACCAGACACGCGACGACTTACGTCAGCACTGGCGCACCAACGCCGACCCCTACAACGCGAAGCCGCTGAACGCCACACCGCTCGCCTCGCAGATTGCCCAGAATCAACTCGGCCTGACGTGGGCTCCCGCGGAATTCAAGGCGGACCTGCCGGAGAAAATCGAACATCCGTCGCCGGACTACGTCAGCCCGCCGATGCAGCGCCTCGCCGAACTGATGCGCGACGCGCAGAAAGACTTTCTGATCATTTCGCCCTACTTCGTACCGCACGAGAGCGGCGTCAAGGCGGCCGGCGAACTGACGCATCGTGGCGTGCGCATCGCCGTGCTGACCAACTCGCTCGCCGCAACCGACGCGGTGGCCGTGCAAGCGGGCTACAGTCCGTTTCGCGTGCCGCTGCTGCAACAGGGCGTGGAATTGTACGAATTCAAACCGCAGCAGAATACGCCTCGCGCCCGCTTCACCGGATCTCACTCGCGCGCCAGCCTGCATGCCAAGACCTACGTGATCGACCGCAAGATTCTGGTGATCGGCTCGATGAATCTCGATCCGCGCTCAGCCAATCTGAACACTGAGCAGACGCTGGTCATCCATAGCCCGGCGCTTGCCGAACAGGTCGCGCAAATCTTCGAGCGCGCCATCGCACCCGACGCGAGCTACCGCGTCACGCTCGCCGATCCGGCTCAGCTCGCCTATCTGCGCTCGATCGGCGCGCCCCTTTCGCCTCTGGTCTGGACCGACGTCGAAGACGGCACACGCCGTACCTATATCTTCGATCCGCAAGCGGGTTTTTACCGGAACGCGCTAACCGGTCTATTCTCCTTATTGCCGGTTAACGCACAACTTTGATCGCACCACTTTGAGAAGCGGAGTTGAACCATGACTGAAGACGTACGAATGGAGCGCGACACGTTCGGCGAAATCGCCGTACCGAACGCCCGTCTATGGGGTGCGCAGACCCAGCGCTCGCTGCAGAATTTCCGCATTTCGTCGGAGAAACAATCGCCCGAACTGATCACCGCGCTGGCCGTCATCAAACGCGCGGCCGCGGAAGTCAATCTGGGTCTGGGCGTGCTCGACGAGAGCAAGGCGAAGGCGATCATGCAAGCGGCCGACGAGATCATCGACGGCAAGCATCCGGAGGAATTTCCGCTCGCGGTCTGGCAAACCGGCTCCGGCACGCAGACCAACATGAACCTCAACGAGGTGATCGCGAATCGCGCGAGCGAACTGCTCGGCGGCGAGCGCGGCGAAGCGCGCAAAGTGCATCCGAACGACGACGTGAATCGTGGCCAGTCGTCGAACGACGTCTTTCCGACGGCGATGCACGTGGCCGCAGCCTACGCGATCGTCAAGCATCTGCTGCCCGCGCTGAAAACGCTGCGCGATACGCTCGACAGCAAGGCCAAAGCCTTCGCCGATGTCGTCAAGATCGGCCGCACGCACCTGCAGGACGCCACACCGCTGACGCTCGGCCAGGAGTTCTCCGGCTACGTCGCGCAACTCGATCATGGCATGCGCCACGTGGAGTCGGCGCTGCCGCATCTGTACGAACTCGCGCAGGGCGGCACGGCGGTCGGCACGGGCCTGAACGCGCATCCGCAATTCGCGGACAAAGTGGCCGCCGCGATCGGCAAGCTGACCGGTTTGCCGTTCGTCTCGGCGCCGAACAAATTCGAAGTCATGGCAGCGGCCGATGCGCTGGTGTTCGCGCATGGCGCTTTGAAGACGGTGGCGGCCAGCCTGAACAAGATCGCCAACGACATCCGCTGGCTCGCGAGCGGCCCGCGCTGCGGGCTCGGCGAACTGTCGATTCCGGAAAACGAACCCGGCAGCTCGATCATGCCGGGCAAGGTCAATCCGACCCAATCCGAAGCCCTGACAATGCTGTGCTCACAGGTGTTCGGCAACGACGTCGCGGTGAATATCGGCGGCGCGAGCGGCAACTTCGAGTTGAACGTGTTCCGGCCGATGATCGCGCACAACGTGCTGCAATCGATCCGTTTGCTCGCCGACGGCGCGCACAGCTTCAACGACAACTGCGCGGTGGGCATCGAGCCGAATCGCGAGCGTATCGATACGCTGCTCAACGAATCGCTGATGCTCGTGACGGCGCTCAATCCGCACATCGGCTACGACAAGGCCGCGCAGATCGCGAAGAAAGCGCATAAGGAAGGCACCACGCTGAAGTCGGCGGCGCTCGCGCTCGGCTATGTCACCGGGCAGCAGTTCGACGAATGGGTACGGCCGAAGGATATGGTCGGGCATTCGGCCAAATGACCGGCTACGTCACCGGGCAGCCTTGGGGCCTGGTGACCGCTTTGCCGACGCGGGTTGTACAGCAGGCCGCGAATGCAACGATCGCGCGGCCTGCAGACGCGGCTTAAACCTTTCCCTGCGCCACTTCTTCCGGCTTCAGCTCGACGATCGCGTCGAGCGCTTCCTTGACGTCCATCGCGTACTTGGCGAGGCGCTTCTGCTCATCCGTTTCCGGCACGAATGCCGGCACCGGCACCGGATGGCCGTTCTCGTTGACGGCCACCATCACCACCAGACAGTCCGTGGTTTGCAACAGCTCGCCGCCCTTCGGATCGCCCGCCTGCACCGACACGTGGATGTGCATGCTGGTGCGGCCCGTCGCCACGACCCGCGCGCGCAGCTCGACCAGGTTGCCGACCAGAATCGGCCGGCGAAAGCGGATATTGCCGACGCTGACCGTCACGCAGTAGCGCCCCGACCATACCGCCGAGCACGCATAGGCGGTTTCGTCGATCCACTTCATCAACGCGCCGCCATGCACCTTGCCGCCGAAGTTGACCGAACTGGGTTCGGCAAGAAAGCGGAAGGTGGTTTCGGAACGGTCCAGCGGCGCTAAGGCAGGGGTGCTCATCTTGACTCCGGTCAATCGGATGCATTAAAGGAGGCGATTATACGAGCGCAATATTGACTCCGTCGCGAGTCGGACCGGGTTATCTTGCGGAATTCGTACCGGGGTGGCCGCCATGCTTTCGTCGGGCTTTCATTCGCGCCGTGGCGCGACCGCCGATTCGAAACGCTCCCGATACTCGAGCGGCAGCACGCCGAAACGCCTCACAAATGCGCGCCGCAAGTTCTGCTCGCTGCCGAAGCCGCAATCGAGCGCAATCCGCTTGAGCGGCCGCTGCGATTCGGCGAGCACCCGTGCGGCTTCCTCGAGCCGCAGTGCCGCGACGGTTTTGGCCGGCGTGCGGCCGACCTCGTCGACGTAGCGCCGCGCGAAAGTCCGCGGGCTCATCCGCGCGCGCTCGGCGAGGCGCTCGACCGACAGATCGTCGCGTAAATTGGCCGCCATCCAGCTATGCAGCGCCTCGAATGGTCCGCGCGCCGACGCCTGGGCCGCCAACGCGGCGCTGAATTGCGATTGCCCGCCGGGCCGCTTCATGAACACCACCAACCGCCGCGCCGCCTGCATCGCGACTGCGTGGCCGACATCCTCTTCGATCAGCGCGAGCGCCAGATCGATACCCGCCGTGACGCCCGCCGATGTCCAGACCACGCTCTCACCTTCCCCGCGCCCCGCGTCGCGGATGAAAATCGGGTCGGCGTCGACCTGCACGTTCGGGAAACGGCGCGCCAGAAGCGGCGCGTCGCGCCAGTGAGTGGTCGCGCGACGGCCGTCGAGCAGGCCCGCGGCCGCCAGATAGAAAGCGCCCGTGCAGACCGAGCACACACGCCGCGCCTGCGGCGCACGGCGCTGGATCCACGCGACGAGTTCGGGCTGCAAGGCGCAGGCTTCGTCGATCGGCACGCCCGGGACGATCAGCGTGTCGATCGGCTGGTCGTCGAGCGAATCGAGCCGTTCCGTGACGACCGGCAGGCCCGGGAAGGTTTGCAGCACGCCACCGTCGATCGACGCCACGGTCGTGCGATAGGCAACCGGTCCGGCGGGCTTGCCGACTGAGTTCGCGGTGCCGCCCGCAGCGCCTGCCGCAGCCGCCATGGTCAACTCGGCACGCCAGAACGCTTCGAGCGGGCCGCAGGCATCGAGCAACACGAGTTCAGGCGCCACCGCGAAAACGATATGACGTGCAACCATCAGGAAACCCCTTTTGCGAGTTGCCGCTTGCTCGACCACGCATAGCCCAGCGTGGCCAACGCCGCGATTCCGAGCAACGGAAAAATCGCGGCGTTGATCGTCGCCCAGCCGAAGCGCGCCAGCAATTGCCCGGCGAACAGCGAGCCCAGCGCGGAAAACGCAAAGGTCGTGAACTCGCTGGTGGCCTGCGTCTTCGCGCGCTCGGACGGCCGGTACGATTGCGCGAGCAAGGTCGATCCGCCGACGAACATGAAATTCCAACCCACGCCGAGACACGCGAGCGCCGCATAGAAGTGCGGTAGATCGGTGGAGCGCAACGCCAGCACACCGCACATCGCCGACAGCACGATCCCCGCGCCGTTCACCGGCAGCACGCCGAAGCGCTGGATCAGCCGCGCGGAAAACAGCGATGGCGCGAACATGCCGACCAGATGCCATTGAATGATCCCGGCGCCGTCGCCGATCGTGTGGCCGCACGCGACCGCCGCAATCGGCGTCGCGGTCATCACGAACATCATCACGGCGTAGCCGAGCGCGTTGTTGGCGAGTGCCGCGGCAAAAATCGGTTGCCGGACGATTTCGCCGAGCGGCCGGGCCGCGTCTTGAGTCACGGCCGCGCTCGCGTGCGGTGCGGCGTCGCGATACAGCAGCGCCAGCATGGCGATCGATACGAGCCCGAAGCCCGTGACCAGCGCATAGGAGCCCGCAAATGCGACCGGCGCGAGCCAGTCCTTGCTCCACGCGGCGAGGAGCGGCCCGCAGACAGCGGCCACCACGCCGCCGGTGAGCACCGTTGAAATCGCCCGGCTCTTGCCTTCGATGCCGACGGCATCCGCGGCCGCCAGCCGGTAATACTGCGCGAACGCCTGAAACACACCGACTGTGGCCGTACCGGTACAGAACGCCCAGAAACTGTGGTGAAAGATCGCCCATACGGAGACGGCCCCGCCCAGTGCACCGACGCCCGCGCCGAGCACGAAGCCCGCGCGCCGGCCGATGCGCGCCATCAGGAACGAAGCAAAGATCGTGGTCAACGCGGCAGCGACGGTGATCAGCGAAAACGGCAGCGTCGCGAACGCCTTGTCGTCGGCAAGCGTGTAGCCGACCAGACCGGTCAAAGTCAGATCGATTGAGACAGACGAGGTATAGAGCGCCTGGCAGATCGCCAGCACGCGCGCCGCGCGCCGGCCGTTGGGGTCGGAATGGCCGGAGCCGGTTTGACTGGCGGTAAAGCGGGCAGTGGTGGAAGGGGCGGAAGAAGCAGTGGAAGAAGCAGTGGAAGAAGCAGCGGGCGGCATCGGTAAGCCTCGGGTCGGCGAAAATGGCGATGCCCAGATCGTCACATGGCTGGCGATGGCAGGAATGACAATGATGCATCAATTCCAGCCAGTCGCTGCACTCGTCCGTCCAAAAGCGGCCGCAGCCGCCTCCGGACTACTTGTGGACCGTAATGCCTTCGTCGATCGTGCCGTACATCGTGATGCTGCCGGTACCCGCGCCCGAGCTCGAACCCGATCCGCCCTGCGCACACGCGCTGAACAGTAAAACCGCCGCGGTGGCGGCAAGAAGAAATTTCATGACAGCGCGTTCCTGCAAGGACAGGCTTCGATTTTAGCCTGGCCGCCCGAGACGGTTCAGAAGCCGCCTTGAAGCAACCTTGAAGCAGCCGTGCACACGCTGCCTGGCCTTGATCGACGCCAGGTTTTCGTAGCCACTACATTCGACAATTCACGCTAAGCTGAAACACCGAATGCAGCAACCCTATAGAGTGAACTGCATGGCGCCCTCCCCGCGCCGCCAACCGGAGACGCCCGATGCCCGCGAACCTCGCAGACGAGCAAAACCATTTTCCAGGCTTGAGCCGTATCGGCGCGCTGCTCGCCGACCCCGGCCGCGCCGCAATGCTGTGGGCGCTGATGGACGGCAGCGCCCGCCCGGCCGGCGAACTGACGATGATCGCCGGGCTCTCGCCGTCGGCGGCCAGCGCTCATCTGGCGCGCCTGACTGACGGCGGCCTGCTCGCGCTCGAAGTGCGCGGCCGGCATCGTTACTTCCGGATCGCCTCGCCGGATATCGCCGCGTCGATAGAAGCACTCGCCAACGTCGCACAGGTTAGCGCGCCGCAACGGGCGGCGCCGCGTCCGGCGCGCACCGTGCCGGTCGACATGCGCTACGCCCGCACCTGCTACGACCACATGGCGGGAGAACTGTCGGTGCGGGTGTTCGAGCGGATGGTCGAGGGCGGTCTGCTGACACTGCACGGTTCGTCGCTTGAAGCCACCGCTGACGGCGCCGCCCGCTTCGCCGATTGGGGCATCGACCTGTCCGCCCAGAAGAGCCGCCGGCGGCGCTTCGCCTGTACCTGTCCTGACTGGAGCGAACGGCGTCCCCACCTGGGTGGCGCGCTCGGCGCGGCACTGCTCGATTCATGGTCGACGCATGGCTGGGTCGAGCGCACGGAGCGCCCGAGAATCCTGCGAATCACACCCGCGGGCCGCCGTCATTTCGACGCGTTCCTCGCCACCTGAGTCGCGCCTAACCGATTGATGTAATTACAAAATTTGTTCTATCAGCTTACGAAATGCCTTATCGAGACCTTTTGTTACACGCTCGCGAAAGAGCCTTACAAAACTGGGGGCCTTGAAACAATCCGTACGGGTAGAGTGGTTCTCACGGTTACGGCACAATGCCGCGTCCGTCGGAGAAAACCATGAGAACAGTCACCACACCTCAACACTCGAAACGCCGGACGACCGGCTACACGCTGATCGCTGCCGCGGCATTTCTGTTCGCCGCGCAGGCCACCTTCGCACAGGAAGCCGAACAGGCACCGCCGGGCGCCGCAACGCAAAATACCGATCCGCCGGGGCGCGTGGCGCGTCTGAACTACACGGCCGGCGCCGTGACCACCGAGCCGGCCGGCGCAAGCGACTGGTCGTACGCGCAAATCAACCGCCCGCTCACCACGGGCGACCAATTGTGGAACGACCAGAACGCGCGCTCCGAACTGCATATTGGCTCGACCGCGGTGCGCCTCGACCAGTCCACCAGCCTCGACATCCTCAATCTCGACGACAACAGCGCCCAGTTGAAAGTCGCGCAGGGCACGTTATCGGCGCGGGTGCGCGAACTCGCGCCCGGCTCCTCGTATGAAATCGACACGCCGAATCTGGCGCTCGGCCTGAACGGCCCTGGCGACTATCGCGTCGACGTCGCACCGGACGGCAGCAGCACCACCGTCACCGTACGCAGCGGCAGCGCGACGGTGTATGGCGACAGCGGCCAGGTGCCGGTCGCGGCGGGCCAGCAGGTCCGCTTTGCCGGCACCAACCTGCAACAGGTCGCCGACAACGGCGCGCCCGGTCTCGACCCGTTCGACCAATGGGCGGCAAGCCGCGACGCAGCGGAAGACCGCTCGGTGTCGGCGCGCTACGTCTCGCGCGACATCCCCGGTTATCAGGATCTCGACGCCAACGGCACGTGGCAGAGCAGCCCGCAGTACGGTGAAGTGTGGGTGCCGCGCGCCACGCCGGCCGGCTGGGCGCCGTATCACGACGGCCATTGGGTATGGCAGGCACCGTGGGGCTGGACCTGGGTAGACGACGCGCCTTGGGGTTTCGCACCCTATCACTATGGCCGCTGGGCCTATGTCGACAACTCGTGGGCGTGGGTGCCCGGGCCGATGGTAGTCAGCGCGCCGCCGGTCTACGCACCGGCACTGGTCGCGTTCGTGGGCGGCGGTGGCGGTGGCGGCGGAGTCAACTGGGGAGTCAGTCTGGCGATCGGCGGCGCTGTCGCGGCCGGTGTCGCGTGGTTCCCGCTCGGCCCCGGCGAGCCGTGGCACCCGAACTGGGGTGGCCACGACCACTGGAGCCCGGGTTACTACAACCGCGTCAACAACACGACGGTCGTCAACAACTACAACCGCAACATCAACGTGACGAATGTGAATGTGACCAACATTCACAACACGTACATCAACTATCGCGCGCCGGGTGGCGTGACCGCGGTACCGGCGACGGCTTTCGTGCACGGTCAGCCGGTTGGCCGCTTCGCGCAGAAGGTCGATCCGCAACAGTGGCGCAACGCGCAGATCAATCCGGGCGGTCCGGGGATCGCGCCGGTGAAGCAAAGCTTCGGGCCGGGCCTGCGTAACGCGAACTATCGTCCGCCGGCCGCCGTGACGGCGCGGCCGGTCGTCGCCACGCGCAGCCCGGCCGTACCGGCCGCGTACCACGACACGCTCGCGCAGCGCTTTGCGCAGAGCGGCGGACGGGTGCCGGGCGCGGGTGAGCCGATCGTGCGAACCTCGGTGCCGGCGCACATGGTGGGCGCTCCAGGAGCCGTGCCGGTGCAAAACGTGCGGGTCGTGCAATCGCACATGGCCGGGCGGACACCGGGTGCAGCGCCGGGTGCGCCTAATGGCATGCAACAGGGCATGCAACAGGCCGGCCAGCGGGCCGGCGCAGCGCCGAACGCTCAACCGCAGCGTGGCGGCGAACCACAAGCCCGGCCGGGCACGCCGCCGCAAATGGCCAATCTGCACGAGCAACCCGGCGAAGCAGCACGTCCGTCGAATGGCGTGCCGCGGCCGCCGCAAGCTAACAGCGCCAACCCGAACGCCTACGCTCAGCAGCACGGTGCGCCGGGGCAAGCGGGTCAGCAACCGGGTGCGGAGGCACGGCGCGAGCCGGCCTGGACGCAGCCGCATGCGCCAATGGCCCAGCAGGCGCAGCAACATGGCGCCCCGCAGGAGCAGGCACGTCAGCCGGAGGGCCGTCCTGAGCCGCAGCAACAGGCCCAGCGTCAGCCGGAAGCGCAACCGCCGCGTGCGCCCGAAGTGCACGCCCAGCCGCAGCAGCAACCGCGTGAGGAATATCGTCCGCAGCCGCAACAGGCACAGCAGCCGCGTCCCGAGCCACGTCCGCAACAGGTGCAGCAGCCGCGCCCTGAACCTCGTCCGCAACAGGTGCAGCAACCACGTCCTGAGCCACGTCCGCAGCAGGTGCAGCAGCCGCGCCCGGAGCCGCATCCCCAGCAGGTGCAGCAGCCACGCCCGGAGCCGCGTCCGCAGCAGGTGCAGCAGCCGCGCCCGGAGCCGCATCCCCAGCATGAGGAGCAGCATTCGAGCGGCGCTAATCGCGACGAGCATCACAAAGGCTAAAGATGACGCGCGCGGCTAGATGCGCGCGCAACGCGACCGTCAGAAGGCGGTAATAAAAAACCCCAGCGACTTACCTCGCAGGGGTTTTTCTTTGAGCAGACTGCAAGCCGGCGCTCGGGCCGTACTCAAACCGCCATGGGCGCCGTAAGCGGCTCGTGATGGCGGTAGCCGACCAGCGAGAAATCCGACGGTTCGATTTTCTCGAGCCACTCCGGCTCGTACACGCCGGTTTTCGCATAGTCCGGAACGCGGTCCGAGATCGCGAAGGCCGGGCTTTCGTACGGCTCGCGCGTGAGCTGTTGTTGCAGCATATCGAGCTGGTTCTCGTAGATATGCGCGTCGCCGATGAAGTAGGTGAACCAGCGCGGCGTGTAGCCCGTCAGGCGGCCAACCAGATGCAGCAAAGCCGCGCCTTCGGTCAGATTGAACGGCGTGCCGAGCCCGACATCGTTGCTGCGAATGTACAGGCACAGCGAAATTTCACGGCGCGCGACATTCGGCACGAACTGATAAAGCAGGTGGCAAGCCGGCAGCGCGATCTGATCCAGCACGGCGGGGTTCCAGGCATGAAACAGAATTCGCCGGTCGGCGGGATTCTGCATGATCGTGTCGAGACACTGCCGCAACTGATCGATTGCTTTGTACAGCAGCACCTTGCGGCCGCCGTCCTCGTCGAACTCCGTCACCACCCGGAAGCCACGCGCGGTGGCATCGGCCAGTTGCGCGTCGGCGCCGGCGTCCAGCACCTTGTAAGCCGGCCATTGGCGCCACTGCACGCCGTACACATCGCCGAGGTCGTCCGGGCCCTGACGATACGGATTAGCGAGCCATTGCGGATTCTGGTTGGCATTCGCGTCCCACACCTTGCAGCCCAGATCGCGAAAATCCGCGGCGCTGCGCGACGCGCGCAGGAACCCGACCAGTTCGCCAACTGCCGATTTGAACGCCAGCTTCTTCGTGGTGACGGCGGGAAAGCCCTGCTGGAGGTCGAAGCGCAACATGGCACCCGGCATGCTGATCGTGCGAATGCCGGTGCGGTTCTCCTGCCACGTACCGGTGTCGAGAATCGTGCGGACGAGGTCGAGATATTGTTTCATGCGGGTTCCTTCGACGCAGCGCGCCCTTCGGTCGGGAACATGCGCCACGGAGAGTGAGCGGAAAACCCGATTTTAACAAGCGCAGCCGCACGGCGCCCGATTGGGGCGCGCGGCGAAGAAAATATCGGCGGGAAAGCCTGCTAGAGATGCGGCACCGAGGCCGGCAACTCGCCATGCGGGGCAGCCAGCGGTTCGCCTTCCATATGGCGCATGCCGTGAGAGCACAACAGACGATACAGCGTCACGCGCGAAATGCCGAGTTCCTGGGCGGCGTCGCCGAGACGGCCGCGATGGCGCAGGAGCGCAAGCTCGATTGCCTGACGCTCGGCCGCCTCGCGCGCCTGGGCGAGCGACACCGGCACGATCTCCACGTATTCGGCCAACTCGAGATCGCGTGCCGTGATCGCGCGCCCTTCCGACATCACGATCGCGCGCCGCACGCGATTGATCAACTCGCGTACGTTGCCGGGCCAGCCGTAGTTATGCAGCGCCGCGATGGCGTCGGGCGCGAAACCGCGCAGACGGCGGCTTGCATCTTTCTTGAAACGTTCCAGCATGTGCCGCGCAAGCAGTTCGATATCCTTACCACGCGCGCGCAACGGCGGTTCGTCGATTTGCAGCACGCACAGGCGGTGATACAGATCGGAGCGGAACCGCCCCTCGATCATCGCCGCCGTCATATCCACGTGCGTGGCCGAGATGATGCGCACGTCGACGTCGATCGAACCGTGACCGCCCAGCCGCTCCACTTTGCGTTCCTGCAGAAAACGCAGCAGGCTCGCCTGGCTTTCGAGCGGGAGATCGCCGATTTCATCGAGGAACAGCGTGCCGCCGTTGGCCGCTTCCACCCGGCCGATCTTGCGCTGACTGGCGCCCGTGAACGCGCCGCGTTCATAACCGAATAATTCGGATTGCAACAGATGTGGCGGAATCGCGCCGCAGTTGATCGGCACAAAAGGCGCATTGCGGCGCGCCGAGCGTTCATGGATCGCGACCGCGGTCAGCTCCTTGCCCGTGCCAGATTCGCCCGAGATAAATACCGGCGCGTCGGTCATCGCCACCTTGCGAATCGAACGGAACAGCGCGAGCATCGCGTCGCACGAACCGACCATTTCGCCTTCCGCGCCTTGCGAGCCGTCGTTCGATGCCGGCTCTCCGAGCGAGATCATGCCGTACGCATGCCCCACCGAATCGACGATCCTGTCGCCCGAGTAAGGCACCGTTACATAGTCGAAACAGTAGTCCCGCACAAGCCGGCGCAAGGCCGCATCCTGCAGTTGCCCGGGTGTGGTGGCCGCAACCCAGCCAACATTAGGAATGGTCAGACAGGACTCGAAAGCGGCGATTTCGTGGGGCTGAAATTCGCTGGACAGGTCGAGCAGGCCGCCCGCCGCCATGCCGGCGCGAACCGCACGGCGCACGTCGCGCGCCGATCCCACGACTTCGACATGCCAGCCGCGCTGATTGAAGCGTGTATTCAGTTCCGCGCTCGGATCGCGTGAAACGTAAATCAGTTGCCGCGTTGCGGGTTCCATTATTCAGATCCTCTCGTCAACGAACGTTAAGGATGACGTACGCACCTGAACCGCGGTTCAGACACGCTGACTCATTCGGGATTCGCGAAATAGCAAAACCCGAACGGTCATTCCATTCCGTGCGGACAGCTGATCCCCAAGAAAGCGGCGTGTGTGTTTGAGACGGCCCGTTAGCGGGCTTTTTTAAATCTGAAGCTGTTTTCGAGAGCTTACTATACACGCGCCGCTTGGAAAACAATTATGCGAATTTAATCGGGGACTCCTTTCTCAGCAAGGCCGGGCGGGCGATCCAATCTTATTCAACTTACGAATAAAAGCATTGTGGAAGCGCTTTTCCTGGCGTTCACCCAAGGTAGTTCATACCGTCCGATTTAACGAATTGCAGGTATTTTCTGCCTGCCGTTTCAGCACTGAAACGTTTTTGTCCGATTTCCCGGTTCTTTCTCCGCGGTATGCGGGCCGCCTCCAGACGCATCAATGGATTGCGACTCATGGCACACGTTTCGCTAAATGCTGTGCACCAAGGAGACACATCATGCGACTCGCTTTCCGCATCGACCTGAACAGCATGGCACCTTGCGCCGCACTGTGCGCCGCCGCGATGGTCCTGATCGTGCTGCCCGCCGGTGTCGACGCACAGGAATTCACCCTGCCTCAATCCGCCACGGTGGCCGAAACCGCCGATACCGGTTCCGCCACCCTCGCGAGCACGACGCTCGCAGCGGTGGCAACGCCGGATATGGCGGCCATCCACACGGCGAGCGCCGCTTCGATGGACAACGCGGTGGCGGACCACAAGGCAGCCGACATGATCGACAGCGCCACGTCGCGCAGCGATCTGGCCGGCAACGCGCTGAGCATTACCGCCGACACCGCGTCCGTGAGCGATCTCGTGCTGGACGACCAGGCGCTATCCAGTCAGCGCGGCGGCTTCAGCGGCATGTTGATGGTCGCGGCGACCCCGCAAATGATGCGCAGCTTCAACAGCGGCGGCAACCGCGTGACGCTGTGGGACGAAATTGCTCCGCCGTCCCAGTTGCCGGTGCCCGTCGACGTCGCCCGTTCTGCGCAAGGCAACGTCACAAGCTATCAGAGAAATTAGCGCGGCGATCCATTCGCTGCCCAAGACCGCACCGGCCGATCGTCCGCCAGCAAGGAGCTGACATGAACGCCTCAACCCAGATGCCGAGCAGCAGCCGCCCACATGCGGCCCTGCTGTCCGCGCTGCTCGGCGTGCTCGCCGCGGGTGCCGTCACGAGTGCCGCCGCGCAGCAGGCGACCGAGCCAGGCAACCTGATCATCGAGCGTGACATCACCCCGCGCGATGCGTTCGTGCCGGTGCCGAAGAGCCAGGATCCGATTTCGGTACAGGTTCAAACCTTCCCGCGCGCGGCGTTCGACGGCGCGATCGGCGCGATGGCGAGCGACCTCGACCTGAACGGCGCGCACGGCACCAGCGGCGTCGCCAGCAACGGCTTCATGCCGGCGCTTGTCGGCGCCAACGGCATCCAGCACATGCTCGCGGGGGCCGGCAATACCGTCCCGGTTGGCGCGGGCGCCAGCTTCGGCGGCGCCGGCGGAATCGGCAGCTCGATCGCCCAGTCGGTCAACGGTGCCCTCGCACCCCTCGGCGCTGCGTTGGGAGCCATGAAATGAAAACCACATACGCACCGGCAGCGAAGCCCTTTGCGTCACGCAAGCAGCCGCGCTGGCCCTTGATGGTCTGCGCTCTCCTCGGCCTTGCGAGCGTAGCGGCATACGCTCAAACGCCGTCCGCGCTCGTCGACGTGCAGTCGGTGATCGGCAACGGTGCGCTCAACGGTGCGACTGGGGTCGTCGCCATCAACGAGGCGGCGGGTCTGGACAACGTGCAGGCAAATCAGGGCGTGCTCGCCAACGGGCAAACCCCTTTCAATCTGATCGGCAGTTCGCAGAGCGCGTCCACCAACGCCAAAACAACGGCCGCGAAAAGCACGATCAGCAATAACGCTTTTTCAAACACCTCTGGCCTTATCGAAGTGAATCAGTCGGCGGGTGTAGGGAATCTTCAGCGGAACAGCGCCATGATCGGCACTGGGCCGGTTGAAGCGGAGATCGTAGCGGATGGGGTGCTATCCGCTACGACCGCCAAGGGAGGCGGGCTGGGAAAGTCCGGCAATAACCACGACGCGCGCGAGGTGTCCATCGGTGCGGACGCGTTCAAGAACGTCAGTGGAATCGTCCAGATCAACCAGACTGCCGGCTCAGGTAACGTCAGTTCAAACAGTTTTGTGCTCCGTCCCCCGGCGGGCACCTTTTTCTAACGAGCCACACTCTTTATCGGAGCGTCATCATGAAGCGCACACTCATTGCAGCGGCTGTCCTGTCGACGATGGCAGCAAGCTCGGCTTACGCCGAATGCACGGCCGGCTGCGACCCGGCTGAGCTCTTTACGGCAACCAACGTCTATACCGACATCGGTGAATTCGGCTTCATCACGCTGCGTGGCAAGGTCAACGTGAACAGCAGTTCCGGCGCCACGGTCAACAACACGCAAAACGTGAACGTCGGCGGCGTGGACATGAAGACGCCGCCGCAGAGCTATGTCTCCGGCCACGTGACCACGACCGTCAACACGACGGATAGCTGGGACCACGCAAGCGGCGGCGGCAGCGGCTGGGGCGTGAGCCAGTCGTATAGCAACAACGCCTGGGCTTACAACAAGAGCAACACGCAAACCAACACGGCCTCGTCGAGCGCTGCGTTCATTGCGGGCGGCGGCTTCGCAACCGGTTTCGAAACATCGGTCAGAGGGTACAACTATGCGAACACGCACGCTTCCGCCAATGGTTTCCTCGCGGCGGGCTTCATCGCCGGTCTCGGCGGCGGCCCCGGCGTGATCTTCGGCGGTCTCGCGGCAGGCTTTGCCGGCGCGCTGAACACCCACGAGTCGAGCAATTTCGGCGCGGGGCTCCAGGCACAGGCAGCCGGCTACGGCGTCGCGTACGGCGGCTATGCGGCAGCCAGCCAGAGCACGGCGACGCAAACCCGCAGCGGCTATGGCGACGAAGTACATGCCAGCTTCTCCGAAGGCAGCCACGCCTATGGATGGACCCATAACTACGATGACAACCGGGGCTCCGTCACGGTCACGGGCAGCATCACCCAGCACATCAACACCGAAACGCCGACCACGATGTCCGCCGGCATCGGCAACAATGCGCTGGATACGGCAAGCGGCAACATTGGCGTCAACATCGCCACCGGCATCGACAACGCGCAGTCCAACGACGCCGCGCTGTCGAACATGGATGTCGGCCCCGTGTTCGGCACCGCGCAGATCTACTCGACTCAATCGTCGAGCGGCTCGGCCAAAGTGGGTGACTTCAACTTCGTCGCTTCCGTCGGCGCGGGCGCGCTGGCCAATGCAACCGGCAACATCGGCGTGAACGTGGCCTCGGGTGTGGGCAACGTGCAAAACAATAGCCTGGCAGCTTCGGCTACGACCGACAGCAGCAGCAGCGGGATGGGCGGCTGGAATCATCATCGCGGCAGCATGCAAGGTGGCGAAGTCATCGCCAGCGACCAGAACTGCCAGACCGCGGACGCAGCCGTTAATGGCCAGTTCACCGGCTCGTCGATGCTCGGCGCAGGCGCACTGGCCAACGCGACCGGCAACATCGGTGTGAATATCGCGTCGGGTGTAGGCAACCTGCAACACAACGGCCTTGCAGTCGCCAGCGTGTCGCATCAGTAATCAGCAGTCCGTAATCAGTAGTTAAAGCTGTATAGCAGGAAGACAACCGGTCAGCCTTCGGGCTGACCGGTGTCTCCCCTGGGGGGGATAGACCATGTTCGGGGTGAGCAGGGCAACGCATGGCTTTTTTGCGGCGCTCTTCGCAGGACTCGTGCTGTCACAGGCGGCTCATGCGCAGAGTGCCCTTTCCATGAACGCCGCAGCCGGTGTGCCGTTCGACGTGAACGTGCGCTCGATTCGCGAGCTGCGCTACAACCATATCGTTTCGCAGCGTTACGACTACAGCTGCGGCTCGGCCGCTCTGGCCACGTTGCTGAAGTACGGCTACGGCATCGACATTCCCGAAACCGAAATGATCCGCCGCATGATGGTGTTTTCGACACCGGAGGTGGTGGTCAAGAACGGCTTCTCGATGCTCGACATGAAGAAGTTCGTCGAAACGATCGGCCTGCGCGGCCGAGGTTTCCGTGTCACCGCCGAAGCGCTCTATCACCTGCAGATTCCCGTGCTCGTCCTGATGAACAGCGACGGCTACGAGCACTTCGTGATCGTCAAGCACGCCGAAGACCGTCGCGTTTTCATTGCCGACCCCGCCCTCGGCAACCGCATCGTCATGGAAGACGACTTCGTCAAGAAGTGGAACGGCCTCGTGTTCGCGGTCGTCGGCAAGCCATTCAAGGAGGATTCTCCGCTCTTGCAAGGCAACGAGTCGCTCGCGCTCAAACTGCGCGAACGCGCGCTGGAAAACGGCACGGCTGCGACTCCCTTTGTTGAATACGGTTTGATCAAGGCAGAGTTGTTCTGACCCATCATGGACCGAAACTTAATCGCTATTGGCTGCGCGTTGTGTTTCACGACGTGCGGCCTTACACCAGTCGCGCAGGCCGCCGAGCAGGCGCCGACGGTGTTTGAAGACGTCGGCGCCCTCAAGCTGCAAGCCGTCGACGACACCGTCCTCGCCAGCCAGACCGGCAAAGGCATTGTCGGGGACATCATCTCGGGCGTCGTCATCAACCTGCTGTCGCAATGGCAGCTGCCGAACGGCGCCACCGCTGTCGCCTCAGGCGCGCTCTCCATCGTCACCAACGCCCTCAACACGCCGAACGTGCAGTTCAATTCATCGGCCTCCGTGACCAGCCCGAACGGGCCATCGGGTAGCGGAGCCAACCACAACGCCAGCGCGAGCGGCGGGCAGAACGTCAGCGTCAACGGCGTCTCGCAGATCGCTCAGGTGGCCGGCAACGGCAACCTCGGCACCAACCAGGCGCTGATCGATTTCGACGCCTCGCCGGCCAGTCTGAGCGGCGGTACCTATAACAACGCAAGCTCGGCAACCGCCAGCAATGCGAACGGCTCGATAAAGGCCTCCGTCAGTCTCGCCAACGGCGGAATTTCGATCGCGCTGCAAACGCCGGCCGGTATCGCCACTCAAAGCATCTCGCCGAGCAACGCGCAACAAGCAGGGATGATCGCCCAACTCTTGCAGATCGCAGGCAATAACCAGCAAGTCGCCAACCAGTTGCAACTGCATTTGCAGACACAACAGATGTCGGCCTCGATGCTGCGCCAGTTGGGTGTCCTACAAGCCCTGCAAAACACCGTAAGGAGATAACGCGGGCCGCCACCCGCCGAGGACCAAGACCAAGTATCACAGCAGCACCAAAACGGCCGCGCGAAGCATAGGAGACATGCGACGCACGGTCAGAATACCGGGGGAACAAAAATGATCAGATTCTCAAGGACCGGCACGCCACGCATGGCGTTAGCGGCCATACCGGCCGCAGTCATGCTGTTCGCGTTATCGCAGGGGGCCAGCGCGCAGGCGCTCGCCGATCAATCGGTTGAAGACCGGCTGAACACGCTCATGCGCGTCGTCAGCGAGCAGCAAAAGCAGATCATCTCACTCGAACGGCAGGTCACGAATCTCGAGATGGCGCAGCGCGGCCGCGGCGCACCGGGCTACGGCACGCCGACCGGCGACGCCGCGGTCGCCGAGCAACCCGGCGCGGACGGCCTGCCTGTGCCGCTGCCGCCGCTGGCCCAGATAAACCCCGGCACACCCGCACCCGGCAGCGCGACGGGCACCGCGACAGGCGTGCCGGTCAATCCGCCGGTGCCGGACAACAGCGGCGGAGGCAGCCTGCCTGCCGCGACCGACGGCAGCGGCGCGGTCGGCCAGACCCAGAAAGCCGCGCAACCGGTGCGCACGCAAGCCGAAGACGCGGTGGTGCAGAACCAGCAGCACACGCCGCTGTTCGAGCACAAGCTCACCATGGACTGGGGCATCAGCGATACCTACTACGACCGCCGCCAGTTGCAACTGTCCGGCTTCCTCGCGCTCGATGCGATTTTCCTCGGCAACATCAACCTCGGCGAAACCAAGTCGCACCAGGTGATGGCCGACCTCGACACGCGCTACGGTCTGACCGACCGCATCAGCGTCGACGTCGACGTGCCCTACGTCTACCGGCACAGCAATTTCATCGTCGGCGGGGCCGGCGGGGCCGCCAATACGGTCTCGGACGCCTCGGCGAATTCGAGCAACATCGGCGACGTCAACCTCGGGATCTACTACCAGATCCTGAAGGAAACCAACAGCCTGCCGGACCTGGTCGGCAGCCTGCGCATCAAGGCGCCGACCGGTACGTCGCCGTTTGGCATCAAGCTGCAACAGGTCGATGCCAACAACACCAACCTCGTCGCGCCCACCAAGCTGCCCACCGGCACCGGCTTCTGGAACATCACGGCGGGCCTCTCGGTGTTGAAGACCTACGATCCGGTCGTGCTGTTCGGCAGCGTTTCGTACACCTACAACATTGCCCGCTCGTTCTCGGACATCTCGTCGGTGATCGGTCAGACCGAACCGGCGACGGTCAAGATCGGCGACGTCGTGCAGTTCGGCGGCGGCGTCGCGCTCGCGTTCTCGGACAAGGATTCGGCCAGCATCTCGTACACGATGGCGCTGGAACCCGAATCGCAAACCAAGGCGCCAGGCGGAACCTATTCGAAGGTGCCGGGCAGCGAAACCACGGCGGCCGCCCTGACCTTCGGCCTGAATCACGTAGTGAACAAGCACTTGACGATCAACGGTTCGGTGTCGGTGGGCCTCACGCCCGACACGCCGAACTTCGTGATCGGTGTGCGCTTTCCCTACACTTTTTGACGTGCCAACGATACGAGGCTGATCGTGCGCGAATCACCCCATCTGAGCAGCGTTACACCGCCCTCCGGCGCTCATCTGTCGATTGCCCGGGCGCCGGAAGGTCCTGTGACACGAACAGCGGGCGTCCTCGGGGGGCGCCCATCGGAAGTCTCTTTGGTGCGTCCTCAGGAGGCTGTCGTGGAGCGCTTGCATGAGCCCTCTTCCGCCGCAAAAGGAGGCGGTCTGCCGCACGCGCAGATCGAGCGGACCCTGCTCTATGTCGCGCGCACGCCGGACGAGACGCTGAGCGCCCATCTGCAGAGCCGCGGCTGGCACGTGCTGGTGGCCCGCTCGGCTCACGAGGTTACGCGCCTGCTCAAGCCCGACGTGCTGTGCGCCGGCATCGCCGACCTCGCAAGCTTTGCGCCGCGCGACCTGGGCGGCCTCGAGGCGAGCCTGCGTCAACAGCAGATTGGCTGGATTGCGCTCGTCACGCCGGAGCGCCTCGCCGACCCGGGCGTGCGCCGCTTGATCCGCCACTACTGCTTCGACTACGTCAAGACGCCGGTAGCCAACGCCACGATCGACTATCTCGTCAGTCACGCATTCGGCATGGTGACCTTGTGCGATGCCGATGAGATCCCGCCTGCCGCGCCCACTGCGGCCGACGACGAAGACGAAATGGTCGGCACCTGCGAAGCGATGCAGCAACTGTTCCGCACCATTCGCAAAGTCGCCAATACCGACGCCAGCGTGTTTATCTCGGGTGAATCCGGCACCGGCAAGGAACTCACCGCGCTGGCGATCCACGAACGCTCGCCGCGCCGCAAGGCGCCGTTCATCGCCATCAACTGCGGGGCGATTCCGCATCATCTGCTGCAGTCCGAACTATTCGGCTACGAACGTGGTGCGTTCACCGGCGCGAACCAGCGCAAGATCGGCCGGGTCGAGGCCGCGGACGGCGGCACCTTGCTGCTCGACGAAATCGGCGATCTGCCGATGGAAAGTCAGGCCAGCCTGCTGCGCTTTCTGCAGGAAGGTAAGATCGAGCGGCTCGGCGGCCGCGAATCGATCCAGGTGGACGTGCGCATTATCTCGGCAACCCATGTGGACCTCGAAATCGCGATGCGCGAAGGACGGTTCCGCGCCGACCTGTTTCACCGTCTGTGCGTGCTGCGGGTCGACGAGCCGCCGCTGCGCGCTCGCGGCAAGGACATCGAGATTCTTGCGCATCACATCATGCACAAGTTCAAGACCGACAGCGCGCGCAAGATCCGCGGCTTTACGCCGTCTGCGATCGAGGCGATGTACAACTACAGTTGGCCTGGCAACGTGCGCGAACTGATCAACCGGGTGCGCCGCGCGATCGTGATGGCGGAAAACAAGCTGATTTCCGCCGACGACCTCGACCTCGCGCAATTCACCGGACAACAGACCATGAGCCTCTCGCAGGCACGCGAAGCCGCCGAGAAGCGCGCGATCGAAGCAGCGCTGCTGCGGCATCGCCACCGGCTGAACGAGGCGGCGATCGATCTGAACATTTCGCGCGTCACGCTATATCGGCTGATGGGTCAGCACGGCTTGCGGGATCCCAGCGCGGCCGACGAGAAAGCGGCGCTTGAGGCGCTCGGCGCCGATGAGCCCGCGCACGAATGAGCGGGACGCGTAGCAGGGAGCGCCTGGCCGGGGGCACCCGACCGGGGCGCGCCCTTTCACCTCAGGTAGAATCATCCTGGTTACGTTCCCCTTTCCATTCGATGACGACGCTCACCCTGATCGTCGCTCGCGCCAATAACGGCGTGATCGGCCGCGACAACCAGTTGCCCTGGCGACTTCCCGAAGACCTCGCGTTCTTCAAGCGCACCACGATGGGCGCGCCCATCATCATGGGCCGCAAGACGCATGAATCGATCGGCCGGCCGTTGCCGGGACGCCGCAACATTGTCGTGACACGGGACGCCACGCGGCGCTTTCAGGGCTGCGACGCAGCCACCACGCTCGCAGACGCGCTCAAGCTCGCCGCCCAGGACCAGGCGCCGGAAGCGTTTCTGATCGGCGGCGCGCAACTGTATGCGGAAGGCTTGCGTCAGGCGGACAAGCTGATCGTCACCGAAATCTCCGCGGATTTCGAAGGCGACGCCACCTTCCCGGAGCTCGATGAAAACGAATGGGAAGAGGTCGCGCATGAAACCCATCGCGCGGATGCACCGAACGACTTCGATTACGCCTTCGTGACCTATAAGCGTAAGGGCGCGTGAAGGCCACGCGCCGCGCCTGATTGACTGACTGACTAACTGACGGTTCTTGCATCTGACGCCGGGATTCGCGCATTCATCTTTCGCCTTGCGCCGCCCGAAACGCATAAAAAAACGCCACGCATGCAACTGCGTGGCGTTTCTTTTTTCAGCGCTTTTCTCAGCGCTGTTGCCGACCGCTTACTGACCCGCGATCGTCATCCGTTCGATCAGCACCGAGCCCGTTTCCTTGGTGCCGCGCGTGATCGTATCCGCACCGATCGCGACGATATGGCGGAACATCTCCTGCAGCGTGCTCGCCACGGTGATTTCCTCGACCGGATACTGGATCTTGCCGTTCTCGACCCAGAAGCCCGACGCGCCGCGCGAATAATCGCCCGTCACGTAATTCACGCCCTGCCCCATCAGTTCGGTCAGCAGCAGGCCCGTGCCGAGCTTCTTCAGCATTGCCTCGAAGTCGTCTTCCGGACGTGTCTTCGAGCTGCGCAGCGACAGATTGTGCGAGCCGCCGGCGTTGCCGGTGGTCTGCATGCCGAGCTTGCGCGCCGAGTAGGTGGACAGGAAATAGCCTTCCACCACTCCGTCCTTCACCACGGAGCGCTGTTTGGTGCGCACGCCTTCTTCGTCGAACGGCGCGCTGCCCATGGCCCGCGCAACGTGCGGATCTTCGACCACCTGAATGTGCGGCGCGAACACCGGCTTGCCGAGGCTATCGACGAGGAATGAGGTCTTGCGGTACAACGCGCCGCCGCTGGTGGCCTGAACGAACGCGCCGAGAATGCCGGCGGCGAGCGGCGCTTCGAACAGCACCGGCACCTTGCGCGTATCGAGCCCGCGCGCACCGATGCGCGACAAGGCCCGCTGCGCCGCGTAACGGCCTACTGCTTCCGGGTCGGCGAGGTCGGACGCGCTGCGGGTCGACGTGTACCAGTCGTCGCGCTGCATATTGCGGCCACTGCCGGCGATCGGCGCGCAGGCGATGTAGTGACGCGAGTACGGATAGCCCGCGAGAAAGCCGCGCGAGGTGGCCAGCACGAATTGCGAGTGCTGCGCCGAGACGCTCGCGCCCTCCGAATTCTTGATCTGCGGATCGGTGGCGAACGCGGCGTCTTCCGAGCGGCGGGCGATTTCCACCGCTTCGTCGGCCGTCAGATTCCACGGGTGATACAGATCGAGATCGCGTGGTGCGGTTTCGAGCAGGTCGGCTTCGGCGAGACCCGCGCAATCGTCTTCAGCCGTGAAGCGGGCGATGTTGTACGCCGCCGCGACCGTGTCCTTCAGAGCCTGCGACGAAAAGTCCGAAGTGCTCGCATTGCCGCGCTTGTTGCCGATGAACACCGTCACACCGACCATCTTGTCGCGATTGTGTTCGATCGTCTCGACTTCGCCGCGCCGCACGGAGACGGACAGGCCGTCGCCTTCGGAAATCTCGGTTGCCGCGTCGGTTCCGCCGAGCGACTTCGCGTGACGAAGGATGTCCGAGGCGATTTCCTTCAGTTCATCCTGGGTATGCGGAAAAAAGCGCTGCTTGACGTCCATGTCTGCTGCCATTGTCGTTGCCGTCCTGTTCGGGGCCGAGCGGCCCTGTGTGTTCGCCCATGCCGCACGCATGCGCTCGCATTTTTACGGGCGCTGTTCACGTGCTCATCTGCCTGCTCGTTTGCGTAATCACGCATCCCGCGATCATAGCAAGGTACGCGAAGCTGCACCTGGCATTCGCTGAGCCTTGCGTCGCCTTGGCGCGATCGCGGCGGCGTCGTGACGCAGTTGTGACACCCGACGCGGCCCAGTTCCGGTTTCGTCCCGCATCACCGGCATTGCCGGCCTCGCCGTGCTTGCGAAAAACCCCGCCAGACGCCTTGTGCACGGCAGCACGGCGGGTTCGAAGGGCGCGGCACGCTACAATATCGGTATGACACGCAAAACCCGCATTCAACCCATCGAATCCGCCGAGCCGGAAGTCGACGAGAACGGCTACGACCGTCCCAGCAAGTCCCAGCTCAAGCGCGAAATGCACGAGCTGCAGGAACTGGGCTCGGCGCTGATCGCCCTGCCCAAGGACGCGCTCAAGCGCATGCCGATGCCCGAAAAGCTCGACGACGCCGTGCGCGAGGCGCGCCGCATCACCGACCACGAAGGCAAGCGCCGCCAGGTGCAGTACGTCGGGCGCGTGATGCGCTCGCTGCTGGAAGAGGAAACCGCCGCGCTGCGCACCGCGCTCGACACCTATAACGGCGTCAACAAGGCGGAAACGGCCAAACTGCACTGGATCGAGCGCACCCGCGAGAAACTGCTCGCCGACGACGCCGCGCTGACCGAATTCATCCGCCAGCACCCGAACGCCGATCCGCAGCAGGGTCGCACGCTGATTCGCAACGCCCGCAAGGAGGCGCAGCAAAGCAAGCCGCCGCGCTACTTCCGCGAGCTGTTCCAGTGGATCAAGAATGCCGACGGGCCGGCTGCCGACACCGATTCCGATGCTGAAGACGCTCTGGAAGACGACGATGACGCGTAAGGCAGTACGCCAACATCCGGATGAAGTCGTGATCGGCCTCGTGTCGATCAGCGACCGTGCATCCACCGGCGTGTACGAGGACAAAGGCATTCCGGCGCTGCAGGAATGGCTCGGCGCCGCGTTGAGCTCGCCGTTTCAGGTGGTCACGCGCCTGATTCAGGACGACGCGGCCACGATCTCCGCCACGCTGGTCGAACTGGTAGACGAAACCGGTTGCGATCTGGTGCTGACTACCGGTGGCACCGGCCCGTCGCGCCGGGACGTGACGCCGGAAGCGACTCTCGCGGTCGCGACGAAGGAAATGCCGGGTTTCGGCGAGCAGATGCGGCAAATCAGCCTGAATTTCGTGCCGACCGCCATTCTGTCGCGTCAGGTGGCGGTAATTCGCGAAACTGCGGAACACGCGGCGCTGATCATCAATCTGCCTGGCCAGCCGAAGTCGATCAAGGAAACGCTGGAAGGTCTACGCGACGCCGAAGCAGGCGGCGCGGTGAAGGTGCCGGGCATTTTCGCCGCGGTGCCCTATTGCATCGACCTGATCGGCGGCCCGTATGTGGAAACGAATGCCGACGTGGTGAAGGCGTTCCGGCCGAAAAACGCAGCGCGCGCGCCCCGGCAGCATTGAGGCCGAAGTTGCGGCGGCGGCCGCGTATTGCTGTGCGCACTGCCGGAGCCGCGCCGGCGTGACTTGCGCCGCCACGCCCCCCGAGCCGCAGCGGTATTACTCCGCAGCCGCTGCGTCCGGTGCCGCCGGGATCAGGAAGTGCTCGCGGTAGTACTTCAGCTCGTCGATCGATTCGTGGATGTCGGCCAGCGCCGTATGCATCGCGCGTTTTTGGAAACCCTTATAGATCGCGGGCTGCCAGCGGCGGCACAGTTCCTTCAGGGTGCTGACGTCGAGATTGCGGTAATGGAAGAAGCGCTCCAGATCCGGCATCCAGCGCGCCATGAAACGGCGGTCCTGGCAGATCGAATTGCCGCACATCGGCGACTTGCCCGGCGGCACATAAGCGCCAAGAAACTCGCGAATCTGCTCGGTGGCGTCGGCTTCGCTCACCGTCGACGCCTTCACCCGGTCGATCAGGCCCGAACGGCCGTGTGTGTTCTGGTTCCACTGATCCATTTTGGCGAGCGTCTCGTCGCTCTGATGAATCGCCAGCACCGGCCCTTCGACCAACCGGTCGAGCGTCGAATTCGTCACCACCACCGCGATTTCGATGATGCGGTCGGTGTCCGGTTCGAGCCCGGTCATTTCCATGTCCAGCCAGACGAGATTCATGTCGCTGCGCACGAGCGACGGCGGTTCGGTGGATGCGAGGATGTCAGTCATGAGGGCAACCCTGAGGGCCCGGCAAATCGCTTCGCAGGAAGCAGAATGGCCGCGCCGATTGTTCGTATGAGATTGGTTTGTGCCGGCCTCGGCCGGTTTTGTCCAGTTTTGGACTTAGCCCCCCGCCACGAAGCGGGAAGAAACATATAATTCTCGCATAGTTACCACGGAATCCCCGGATGCCCACCCTGTACTTCACTGTCCTGTTCGTCGTCGCCGTCGTGGCGATGGTCGGCACCAAACTGTGGCTCGCGTCGCGGCAGATCCGCTTCGTCGCCGGCCATCGCGAGCAGGTGCCGAGCCAGTTCGCCGGCACCATCGCGCTCACCGCGCACCAGCGCGCCGCCGACTACACCATCGAACGCACACGGCTGGCGATGATCGAGGTCGTCGTCGGCGCTGCCGTCCTGATCGGGCTGACGCTGCTGGGCGGCGTTCAGGCACTCGATCTGGCGATCTCCGCCTGGCTGGGCCGCGGCTACGTCGGCCAGATCGTACTGGTCGCGGCGGTGATCGCGATCACCGGCGTGATCGATCTGCCGTTCGAGTACTACCGGCAATTCGTGGTCGAACAGCGCTTCGGCTTCAACCGGATGAGCAAGGGCATTTTCTTCCTCGACCGGCTCAAGGGCCTGCTGCTCGGCGCCGCATTCGGCCTGCCGCTGCTGTTCGTCGTACTGTGGCTGATGAACCAGGCCGGCAGCCTCTGGTGGCTGTGGACGTGGATCGTCTGGGTCGCATTCCAGATGCTCGTGCTGGTGCTGTATCCGTCGTTTATCGCACCGCTATTCAACAAGTTCGAACCGCTCAAGGACGAGGCGCTGAAAAGCCGCATCGAAGCGCTGATGCAGCGCTGCGGTTTCGCCGCGAAGGGCCTGTTCGTGATGGACGGCAGCCGCCGTTCGGCACATGGCAACGCCTACTTCACCGGCTTCGGCGCGGCCAAGCGGATCGTGTTCTTCGATACGCTGATCGCGCGCCTGTCGGGCAGCGAGATCGAAGCGGTGCTCGCGCACGAACTTGGCCACTTCAAGCGCCGTCACGTGATCAAGCGGATGGTCGTCACGTTCGCGATCAGTCTGGTGATGCTCGCCCTGCTCGGCTGGCTGACGCAATGCGTGTGGTTCTACGAAGGGCTGGGCGTGCGGCCGTCGCTGATCGGCGGCAATAGCGGACTCGCGCTGGTGCTGTTCTTCCTCGCGTTGCCGGTATTCCTGTTCTTTGTCACGCCGCTCGGCAGCCTTAGCTCACGCAAGCACGAGTTCGAAGCCGACGCGTTCGCCGCCACGCAAACCGATGCGCAAGACCTCGTCAACGCGCTCGTCAAGTTATACGAGGACAACGCGTCGACCCTGACGCCCGATCCGATCTATACCGCGTTCTATTACTCGCATCCGCCGGCGTCGCAGCGGATCGACCGCCTGCTGCGGCACGCATGAGCGGCCGCTCCCCGAAAGCGCCGCGCGCGCCGTCCAGCACACGCGTAGGTGGGCTCGTGATTGCCGCGCATGGGCGCCACTACCTGGTCGCGCCGGAAGACGGCGGCCCGATGCTCCAGTGCTTCCCGCGCGGCAAGCGCAGCGAGGTGGCGGTCGGCGATCGCGTGATTTACGAGCCGACTTCGGCGGACCAGGGCGTGATCGTCGAGATCGGCGAACGTCGCAATCTGCTGTATCGCTCGGATCAGTACAAGTCGAAGCTGTTTGCCGCGAATCTCGATCAGTTGCTGATCGTGCTCGCGACCGAGCCGCATTTCAGCGAAGACCTGCTCGGCCGCGCGCTGGTCGCTGCCGAAGCGAACGAACTGAAGCCGTTGATCGTGCTGAACAAGATCGACGTGACCGGTGCGCTGGAGGGCGCGCGCAAACGGCTTGAACCGTACCGCGCGCTCGGCTACACGGTGGTCGAAGTGTCGATCAAGACGCAGCCTGATAACGCGCGACCTGCTTTGCTGGAACATCTGCAAGGTCATTCGACGCTGCTGCTCGGCCAGTCGGGCATGGGTAAATCCACGTTGGTGAATCTGCTGATTCCAGATGCGGAAGTCGCCACCCGTGAGATCTCGACCGCGCTGAACAGCGGCCGGCATACCACCACCTTCACGCGGCTCTACCCTTTGCCCGGTGCCGACGGCGGCGCGTTGATCGATTCGCCGGGTTTCCAGGAATTCGGTCTGCATCACCTCACCGAAGGCCGGCTCGAACGCGCGTTTCCCGAATTCCGGCCGTTGCTGCCGAACTGCCGCTTCTACAACTGCCATCATTTGCAGGAGCCGGGTTGCGCAATTCTCGAAGCGGTTGCCGATGGCCGGATCCGGCGCGAACGGCATGCTCTGTATGCGCAACTGGTGCATGAAGCCAGTCAGATCGTGCGCTAACGCGCGCGTCGCTTTCAACCCTCGGATTCACGATGAAACTGATGCGCGCGCCGAATCTGATCATCGGACAGCATTGGGTCAATGTGCTGGAGACGGCGGGCATCGCTTGCGAGTTGCACAACCGTTACCTGAACGGCGCGCTCGGCGATATTCCGGCGGATCAGTGCGCGCCGGAGTTGTGGCTTGTCGACGAACGCGACGAGGCAATGGCGCGACGGCTGATCGATGCAGCGGCGCATGGACCAGCGCCAGGTTCGCCTTCATGGCAATGCCATCAGTGTGGGGAGACGCTCGAAGCGCAGTTCACGGTGTGCTGGCAGTGCGGAACGGCGCGGGATCCGCTGGATGGGTGACGCAGTCGGGTTCGGGGGGCAGGTAGTGAGGCCACTGTGGTGAGCGCAAAAAAGCCGGGTAAGAACCCGGCTTTTTCTATTGCATCGCGTTAGCGACGCGCCGATTCACGCGAGCCATACCGCGATCGTGAGCATCAACAACAAAATCATCCATAGCACCACCGCGCGCCACACGAGGCCCACTGCCGATTGCAGCGTGCGCGGCGTGCAGTCGTCACCGACCTGCATCGGGCCACCGTCGCCCGTGGCGAGCGCGTCGAGGCTCGACTGCTCAGCGAGCGGCCCACTCAAACGCGCGCCAAGCGCCCCACTGCCCGCAGCCAGCAGCACACCGTCATTCGCATCCGGCCACTGGCGCGCGTGATTGCGCCAGGCATAAATCGCGTCCTCGAAATTGCCGACAATCGCGAAACCCAGCGACGTTAGCCGCGCCGGCACCCAGTCGATCACAAAAAAGGCCCGCTGCGCAAAACTCGAGAAGGCGACCGTGCGATCATCGACTGGCCGTGCCCATGCGCGCGCCAGATACTCGGCGATCCGATACAGCACCGCGCCCGCCGGCCCGACCGGAATCAGGAACCAGAAGAAAACCCCAAACACGTGCCGATGCGAGGCCACCACCGCGTGAATCAGCGTATGGCGCACGATCTCGCTGACGGGCATGTCGACAGTGTCGAGCCCGGTCCATTCATTCAGGATTTCACGCGCGCGCGGCACATCGTCGTTGTTCAACGCGAGGTGAATGTCGGTGAAGTAATGGCTGAACTGCCGGAAGCCAAGCGTGAAGTACAGCACGGCGACATTCCACAGGAAGGCCAGTGCAAAGTGAATGTGGTAGAGCACGTAATAGACAAGCGCGACAGCCAGCGTCCACGGCACCACTACCACGAGCCACGCGAGCAGGCCATGCCTGGGCTTGCCGGCATCGAATCCGTGCGCCGCCGACTCCGCATGGTATTGAAGCAGCGCGGACACCGGATTGTTCGGCGACAGCGCGCGCACCTGTTCAATGATCAGAGCCAGCAATACGGAGAAAAAAGTCATGCGATGCGCCGTGCTTTTCGAGTTTTACGATTGTTTTATAACGATAGCACAGGGTCGGATGCGACTGAGCGCAGACGTTGACAAACACCCAACAACTGCACAGACCGCCGTGGCTTACGCCGCGAGAAAGCGATAGAAGTTGCGCAGCATCGCCGCCGTTGCGCCCCAAATGAAATAATGGCCGCCCGGTTGACCCTCACGATCTTCCGTCTGCGCCGACGCAGCCCGCGGATAGGGCATCGCGAAAAAGCGCCGCTCGCCGCCTTCGTAACGAAACACGCGTTCCTCGTGATGCGCGGGGTCCATCAGAAATGCGAGCGGGACTTCGAAGACGTCGGCTACTTCAAGTGCATCCATTTTCAACGTGAAAGGCGGATGCACAAGACCGATCACCGGCGTCACGCGAAACCCGGTGCCCGTCAGATAGTCGGGCAACGCACCGAGAATTTCAACGCGCGACGGATCGAGACCGACTTCTTCCTGCGCCTCGCGCAAGGCCGTGGCAGTCGCGTCGGCGTCGAACGGCTCATGGCGACCGCCGGGGAAGCTCACCTGGCCGGCGTGGTCGTTCAGATGGTCGGCACGTTGCGTCAGGAGCACAGTGAGACCGTTGTCGCGCACGACCAACGGCACCAGCACGGCGGCCACGCGCGGATCGACGTGCTTATCGCGCCAGGGCGCTTCGATAATCGGTTCAGGCGTCCAACTGAGACGCTGCTCGAACCGCCCGCGCAGACCATCGGGCGTCAGGCGCCCGGCAACCACCGGCGGCAGATCGGCACCCGTCGCTTCGACAGGCAGAGTTTCAGGCTCAAAGGCGGGGCGGATCAACGGGTCTCTCGGAATGAGCGGATAGGGGACATGCCGCTATTTTGACCTGGCAAACAAAAAAGCACCCGCGAGGGGTGCTTTTTCTTACAGCTTTTACGCTTCCGGAGCAGCGCGGTCTTTCTTGGCGACCAGCTTTTCCTTGATCCGAGCCGACTTGCCCGAACGGTCGCGCAGGTAGTACAGCTTCGCACGACGCACATCGCCGCGACGCTTCACGACGATGCTTGCCAGCAACGGCGAGTACGTCTGGAACGTACGCTCGACGCCTTCGCCCGACGAAATCTTGCGGACGATGAACGACGAATTCAGACCACGGTTACGCTTGGCGATCACGACGCCTTCGTAAGCCTGAACACGCTTACGCGTACCTTCAACCACGTTCACGCTGACGATCACCGTATCGCCGGGGGCGAATTCGGGGATGGTCTTCTCGCCGAGGGCGCGCGCGATTTCTTCCTGCTCGAGTTTTGCAATCAGATTCATCACTGACTCCTAAGTCCATCTTGTCGGCGTTCGTACCTGCCTCGTGAAAACACTTGGCTACGGCCCCGATAGAGGATGGGTTCACATCTGGCACCGTACACGCATGTGCGGCGCCGCCTATGTCCGCTCGAAAGCTCCACGGCTTTATGCCTTGGACGCTTCCTTTGCGAGACTCGCAAGCCATGCCTCGTCGGCACGGCTCAACATCTTGTTCTTTCTGGCCTTCACGATCAGATCGGGCCGCTTGTTCAACGTGTTACGCAAAGCCTCACGCCGACGCCACGCTTCGATTTCCGCATGATGGCCGCCGAGCAGCACATCAGGCACACGCACACCGTTGTATTCCTCCGGGCGCGTGTAATGCGGACAATCCAGCAGCACGTCGACAAAACTGTCCTGCACCGCCGATTGCGAGTCGTTCAGCACGCCGGGCAATTGACGCACCACCGCGTCCATCAACGCCATTGCAGGTAATTCGCCGCCGGACAGCACGAAGTCGCCGAGACTGACTTCTTCGTCGACAACACGGTCGAGCAAACGCTGATCGATCGCTTCATAGCGCCCGCACAACAGAATCAGGCCCGGTTCGGCCGCGAACTGCATGACGCGATCGTGATTCAGTGTGGCGCCTTGCGGCGACATCATCACGACGCGCGGCGCGCCGATGCCCTGCTCCGCCTGCGCGGCCTTCGCCGCACCGATCGCGTCTTCCAGAGGCTTGGCCAGCATGACCATGCCGGGGCCGCCGCCGTAGGGGCGATCGTCGATTGTGCGGTAGTTGTCGGTGGTGAAATCGCGCGGATTCCACGTACGCAACCCGTAGCGCTCCTGCTTCGCCGCACGGCTGGTGATACCCCAGTCGGTCAGCGCACGAAACATGTCAGGAAAGAGCGTCACGACATCGAACTGCATCGCTCTCTCCAGTCAGCGAAATTATTTAGTAATCGGTTTCCCAGTCGACGATGATCTGCTTCGCCGCCTGATCCACCGTTTTGACAAAGACGCCGACGAACGGGATCAAACGCTCGCCGGTGACCGGTTTACCGCTTTTGTCGGTATCCGGATATTCGATACGCAACACCGAGTGCGCACCGTTGTCGATCATGTCTGCAACCTTACCGAGGTGGACCCCGGCAACGTTCACCACATCCAGGCCGAGCAGGTCGACCCAGTAGAATTCATCGGCCCCGAGGGCCGGAAATTCGCTGCGGCTGATGTAAACGCGCGTGCCGCGCAGTGCCAGTGCCACATCGCGGTCAGTGACGCCGCCCAGATGGGCAACGATACTGTCGCTATGCGTTTTTGCCTGTAATGACGGCGCCGACTTGCGCTCGTGGCCTTTCAGCAACCACCAGCGCTTTGCGCTTAGCAACGCGTCTCCGCCATGTCCGGCATCCGCATGCGCGGCTACCTTGACCCAGCCTTTGAGGCCGTAAGCGTCGACGATTGCACCGACCTCGACCGCGTCGGCCGGCCAGCTTTCCACCGTTTCCATCCGCATTTCTGCCGCGCTGGAAGCGGTGTTTGCAACTTTGGCTTTCGCCTTGCCTTCGGCTTTTTCGACCGGCTTGCGGACGAATGCGCCGAACGGCGCCTGACCAGACGTCTTTGCGCGCGGGGCTGCCGCTTTTGCCTTTGCGCTACCTGAACCGCCGGAATCACGCTCAGACATAAGAACACCTCACTGCCGACTTCGACGTCTGCTTCAGCAAAACTCGCGCATCGGACTGCTCACGCAAGCTGCGCGAGCCGCCGGCCGAACCGACGACGATACGCATGCTAGCTACCATTAAGCAGCCGGCTGCGCCTTTTGCGCTTCTTTCACGAGACGCGCGACGGTCGGCGACAGTTGTGCGCCAACGCCTTGCCAGTACGTCAGGCGGTCTTGAGCGATACGCAGCGACTCACCCTTCGTAGCGACCGGGTTGTAGAAGCCAACGCGTTCGATGAAGCGGCCGTCACGACGGTTGCGCGAATCGGTTGCGACGATGTTGTAGAACGGGCGCTTCTTAGAGCCGCCACGAGCCAAGCGGATGATGACCATATTAGAATCCTTGAAAACCGGGGTGCGGAACGACTGAAACACGCGATTATAGCGGGAAACCGACGCCATAACAAACACTTACGGGGATAAACTGAGTGACCGGGTTGCGCCGGCCATACAGGCGGGGGGCTTGGAATGCGCCGAAACGCCCGAATTACCTGACGGAGCGCCCATGAAACTCCTGCCGCCGCCTGCGTTTTTTTCCGTTTTACGCGCCGTCTTTCGGCGAATCACCGGATTTTCGCCAGTTGCCGGCGTTTCGGGTGCCGCCCGCGCTCGGACCCTTCGCATCGGCGCAACGTTGTTGCTGGCGGCCGCCACCCTACCAGCGTTGGCCGCACTGCCGATCGAACGCATCAAACTGCCGCCGGGCTTCCATATCGAAGTCCTGTCGGACGCGGTACCCAGCGCGCGGGGTATGGCGCTCTCGCCGAAAGGCATCCTCTATATAGGCAGCCTCGACGGCCATGTCTACGCGCTCGAGCTGCGCGATGGGCACGTGACAGCACGTCACGTGATTACGTTCGGATTGGAAACGCCGGCCGGCGTCGCGTGGCGGGACGGCGCATTGTATGTGTCCGCGGTGTCGAAAATTCTACGCTTCGACGCGATCGACACTCACCTGAGCGACCCGCCCAAACCGGTTATTGTCACCGACACACTGCCGACCGAAACGCATCACGGCTGGAAATTCATTGCTTTCGGGCCGGATGGCAAGCTTTACGTGCCACAAGGCGCGCCCTGCAACGTCTGCCTGAAAGACCGCGACCGCTTTGGACTGATTGGCCGCATGAACCCGGACGGCAGCCACTATGAAGTCGTGGCCCGCGGCATTCGCAACACGGTCGGCTTCGCGTGGCACCCGGTAACGCACGAACTGTGGTTCACCGACAACGGCCGCGATCTGATGGGCGACGACGTACCGGACGACAAACTCAACCGCGCGCCACGCGCCGGCATGGACTTCGGATTTCCCTACTGCCATGGCGGCGACACGCCCGACCCTGAATTCGGCAAAGATCATCCGTGCAGCGCCTTCACGCCACCGGTTGTCAAACTCGGGGCGCATGTGGCCTCGCTCGGCATGCGCTTTTACACCGGCTCGATGTTTCCGGGCGCCTATCGGGACAATATTTTTATCGCCGAACACGGTTCGTGGAATCGCAGCAAAAAGGTCGGTTACCGTGTCGTGCGGGTGATCACCAACCCGGACGGCAGCAACGCGCACCAGGAGGTCTTTGCCGAAGGCTGGCTCCAGCCAGGCGAAACGGTATGGGGGCGTCCGGCCGACGTGCAACCGATGCCGGACGGCTCACTCCTGATCAGCGACGATTACGCCGGCGCGGTTTACCGAGTGACCTACTCCACGCCTTAATCACCGACGCACTCACCCGTCACGTGAGCATCACCAGACCGCGTGGCGTAGAATGCCCGACGGTCCGCGCCCACCGGCGCGCCGCTCCTTTCGCCCGCCTGTCACTCTGCTCTCGCCTACATGTCCACCCTTGCTTCGACTTCCTCGCATTTCAGATCCAAGACGATTACCGCTGCGCTGGCATTCTTCTTCGGCAGCCTCGGCGCTCACCGCTTCTATCTGTACGGCATGCGCGACATTTATGGCTGGGCTCATCTGCTCGGCACCCTGATCGGGATTCCGGGCGCCATGCTGGTGGTGGCGAGCGAGCGGGCCTCGATGCTCGGCTGGGTACTCGCTTTTTTCGGCGCCGTGTCGCTGCTTTCCGCTTTTCTGGCTGCGATCGTCTATGGCCTGCGTCCGGATGACAAATGGGACGCACAGTTCAACCCGCAAGCCCAACGCAAAAGCCGCTCGGGCTGGACGGTCATTTTCATCGTGATTTTTTCGCTGCTGATCGGCGCGTTCCTGCTGATGACGGGCCTCGCAATCTCGTTTCAGACTTACTTCGAAAGTCAGGTTCAGGCCGCCAAAGCGCTGTCGCAGTAAGCTGCCACCGCGCATCGCGCTAAAAAAGCCTCAATTGCGGATTGTCGCGCGGCGGCGGTTCAGCACGCGCCAACTCGACCCGGCGGAAGTGCGACATATCCAGAATGCCGCGATCGCGCCGGTTTAAGCCGAGCCGCCGCGCCGCCTGATGGAAACGTTGCTTCAGCAAATCTGCCCACAACCCTTCTCCCTTCATGCGAGTGGAGAAGTTCGAGTCGTAGTCTTTCCCACCCCGCATATCGCGCACGCGGCTCATTACCCGGTCAGCACGATCGGGAAAATGTGCCGCGAGCCAATCCTTGAATAGCGGCGCCACTTCCCACGGCAAGCGCAACACGATGTAGCTTGCATTAGATGCGCCGGCCTCGGCACAGGCTTCCAGCACCCGCTCCATGTCCGGCTCGGTGACGAATGGAATCACCGGCGCGATGCTCACACCAACGGGAATACCCGCCTCACTTAGCGTACGGATGGTGCGCAATCGACGCGAAGGCGTAGCCGCACGCGGCTCGAGCGTGCGTGCAATATCCGCGTCCAGCGTGGTGATGGTGATGGCCGCCATGAACTGCCCGCGCGCCGCCATAGGGGCGAGCAGATCGATATCGCGCTCGATCAGCGATGATTTGGTGATCGCCGCAAACGGGTGCTCCCGCTCGCTGAGCACTTCGATCACGCGCCGCGTCAGCCGCAAGTCGCGTTCGGCCGGCTGCCAGGCGTCGGTAATCACGCCAAGCGCGATCGGCTCGGGTACATAGGACTTCTTCGACAACTCGTGCTTGAGCAATTCCGGCGCGTTGATCTTCGCGTAAATGCGGCTTTCGAAGTCGAGACCGGGTGAGAGCCCCAGATAACTATGTGTCGGCCGCGCGAAGCAGTAGATACAGCCATGTTCGCAGCCCCGATACGGGTTCAACGACACGCTGAACGGAATATCCGGCGACGCGTTGCGCGTGAGAATGGTCTTGGCCCGCTCTTCGAACACCTGCGTGCGCAACACCTTGGGCTCGAGGTCTTCCTCGGACGACGAAACCCAGCCGTCGTCCACCCCTTCGCGCTGGTCGACTTCGTAACGGCCCTGCATGTTCGTCACCGCGCCACGCCCCTTGCGAGGCACGGGCGGAGCGATCGGAAATTCATTCGCGAAGTGGGGGTCGGAATCGGTCACGGCTGGAGCACGTAAAAAACGAGAAACGGCGAAAACACCTGTATAAATATACAGTGTTTGCGCCGTTTGTCGAGCCCAGCTACGGACCTTCGTGGGCAGCTACTCGCCAACCGCAATCGTCAGCGTTTCCTTGATCTCTTCCATCACCACATAGCTCTTCGACTGCACCGCGCCGGGCAGTTGCAGCAGGATGTCCCCCAGCAGCTTGCGATAATCGGCCATTTCACCGATACGCGCCTTGATCAGATAGTCGAAATCGCCTGACACGAGGTGGCACTCCAGCACCTCGGGGATCTTCTGCACCTCGCGGCGGAACTGATCGAACATGTTGCCGCTTTTGTGATCGAGCGTGATCTCGACGAACACCAGCAGCGCAGCGCCCAGCTCAGCCGGGTTCACCCGCGCGTGATAGCCGGTGATCACGCCGTCGCGCTCCATCCGCTTGACGCGCTCGATGCACGGCGTAACCGACAACCCGACCTGTTCCGCAAGGTCTTTCATTGCCATCCGGCCGTCCTGTTGCAGGAGCCGCAGGATCTTGTGATCGAGTTTGTCGAGGGCCCGGACCGGTTGGCGCTGTGTACGCATAGTGTTTTTGCTGAAAATCCTGAAAATACAATAACAAAACCTGCCTGACTGTTAATAGTATAGCGGTTAACACTGGGCGATCCGCGTTACACCTCGTTAATCGAACGAATTCAACGAATCGACGAGCGCGCCGCCCTCAGACCTTTCTCTGGAGCAGTTATGCGAGTCGTCGTTTTGGGCAGTGGCGTCGTCGGGGTAACGAGTGCTTATTATCTGGCGCGTGCCGGTCATGAAGTGACGGTGATCGATCGCGAGGCCGGTCCCGCACTCGAAACGAGCTTTGCCAATGCGGGTCAGATCTCGCCGGGCTACGCGTCGCCGTGGGCCGCGCCGGGCGTGCCGCTGAAGGCTGTCAAGTGGATGTTCCAGAAACACGCGCCGCTGGCAATCCGCCTCGACGGCACGCAATTCCAGTTGCAATGGATGTGGCAGATGCTGCAGAACTGCACGTCGTCCCGTTATGCGGTGAACAAGGGCCGCATGGTCCGTCTCGCCGAATACAGCCGCGATTGCTTGCAGGCACTGCGCGCCGAAACCGGCATCCAGTACGAAGGCCGTACGGGTGGCACGCTGCAGGTGTTCCGCACGCAGCAACAGTTCGACGGCGCCGCGAAAGACATCGCCGTGCTGCAGGAAGCCAATGTGCCGTACGAACTGCTGTCGCCGGCCGAACTCGCGCAAGCCGAACCGGCACTCGCCGCTGTCTCGCACAAACTGACGGGCGGTCTGCGCCTGCCTGGCGACGAAACCGGCGACTGCCAGATGTTCACCACGCGTCTTGCCGCGCTGGCCGAAGAACTGGGCGTCAAGTTCCGCTACAACACGCCGATCGACGCACTCGCCGTGGCGGGTGGCCGTATCGCCGGCGTGCAATGCGGCGCGGAACTGGTGCGCGCGGATTCGTTCGTTGTCGCGCTTGGTTCATACTCCACGAAGTTCCTGTCCGGCCTCGTCAAGATTCCCGTCTACCCGCTCAAGGGTTATTCGATCACCGCACCGATCGTCAACGAAGCGGCGGCGCCGGTTTCGACCGTGCTCGACGAAACCTACAAGATCGCGATCACGCGCTTTGACGACCGGATTCGTGTCGGCGGCATGGCAGAGATCGTCGGCTTCGACAAATCGTTGCGTGAGGCGCGTCGCGAAACGCTGGAACTGTGCGTGAACGATCTGTTCCCGGGCGGTGGCGACACGTCGAAAGCCACCTTCTGGACCGGCCTGCGTCCGATGACGCCGGACGGTACGCCGATCGTCGGCCGCACCCCCCTGCCGAACCTGTTCCTGAACACGGGTCACGGCACGCTGGGCTGGACGATGTCGTGCGGCTCGGGCCAACTGCTGGCCGACGTGATGTCGGGCAAGCAGCCGGCGATCAAGGCGGACGATCTGTCGGTGCATCGCTATCTTGGCGAAACCGGCGGCGCGCATCGCCCGGCTTATGCATAAGGTTTAATGCTTTAACGCTTCGCGAGCGGTTGAGCCGATTCGTCATCGCAGACAGACCGGCCTGACAAAGACAAACGGCGCCTTGTGGGCGCCGTTTGTTTTTTTACGCGCGAGCCTTCTCCATCTGCTAGCTGGCTCGTGAAACAGGCAGTATCAGAACTGATCGTCCGACAACGCCAGCACACTCTCCCCACCCTTCGCGCTCACAATCGACGCCTCCAGCGCCGAAGCCAGCGGCAACACGTGCTCGGCATAGAACTGTGCGGTCGCGATCTTCGCGCCGTAGAACGACGGATCCTCGGCGCGCTTTTCAGCCGCCACGAGCAATGCGCGCGCCATCTGCCAGCCGCCCAGGAGGACACCCGCCAGCTTCAGATACGGCACGCTGCCGGCGAACACGGCATTGGGATCGCTCTTCGTGTTAGCGACAACAAAATCGACCACCGCGCTCAGCGAACGATGCCCCTGCGCCAGGTACGTCTTCATCGATTCGAACGCAGCGCCCTGTTGTGCGCCGAGTGCTTCGATGGTTTCAGCCACGCCGGCCAGCAGCGACTTCGCCACCTTGCCGCCGTCGCGCACGGTCTTACGGCCGATCAGGTCATTGGCCTGGATCGCGGTCGTGCCTTCATAGATCGGCAGAATGCGCGCATCGCGGTAATACTGAGCGGCGCCGGTTTCTTCGATGAAGCCCATGCCGCCATGCACCTGCACGCCGAGGCTCGTCACATCGATCGATAGCTCCGTGCTCCAGCCCTTCACGATCGGCACGAGGTATTCGTAGATCGCCTGATGTTCAGCGCGCTTTGCCTCGTCGGGATGACGATGCGCGATATCGCAATGAGCCGCGGCGACATAAGCCAACGCGCGCGACGCTTCGGTGAGACCACGCATCGTCGCGAGCATGCGGCGCACGTCCGGGTGCTGGATGATCGCCACCGGCTGCTTCGCGGAGCCATCGACCGGCCGGCTTTGTACGCGATCCTTCGCATACGCCACAGCCTTCTGATACGCACGGTCCGACACGGCGACGCCCTGCATGCCCACCGCGAAGCGCGCCGCGTTCATCATGATGAACATGTACTCGAGGCCGCGATTTTCTTCGCCGATCAGGTGCCCGATCGCGCCGCCGTGATCGCCGAATTGCAGCACAGCCGTTGGGCTCGCCTTGATGCCGAGCTTGTGTTCGATCGACACGCAATGCACGTCGTTGCGCTCGCCGAGCGAACCATCTTCATTGACCAGAAACTTCGGCACGATGAAGAGCGAAATGCCCTTCACGCCTTCCGGTGCATTCGGCGTGCGCGCCAGCACGAGATGGGCGATGTTCTTCGCCATATCGTGCTCGCCCCACGTAATGAAAATCTTGGTGCCGAACAGCTTGAACGATCCGTCACCTTGCGGCTCGGCGCGCGTGCGCACCAGCGCGAGATCCGAACCGGCCTGCGGCTCGGTCAAGTTCATTGTGCCGGTCCACTCGCCGGAAATCAGCTTGGGCACGTAGGTTTGCTTCTGCTCTTCGCTGCCGGCCGTGAGTAGCGCTTCGATGGCGCCATCCGTGAGTAGCGGGCACAACGCGAACGACAGGTTCGACGCGTTCAGCATCTCGATACAGGCGGTGGCGATCAGCTTGGGCAAACCCTGGCCTTCATAGTCGACCGGATGCTGCACGCCTTGCCAGCCGCCCTCGCCAAACTGGCGGAACGCATCCTTGAAACCGGGCGTCGCGGTAACCACGCCATCCTTCCAACTGCTCGGATTGCGATCGCCTTCGACGTTCAGCGGCGCCAGCACTTCGCCGCACAGTTTCGCCGACTCGTCGAGCACGGCCTGAGCCGTGTCGAGGTTTGCGTCCTCAAAACCCGGCAGCGTCGCGATGTCTTCGAGACCGGCCAGTTCTTTCATCACGAACAGCATGTCCTTGATCGGCGCCGTGTAGCTCATTTCAGTTCTCCTCCTGCCTGTCTGTCGATAAAAAAAGGGCGCTGGACTTGATAGGTCCCGCGCCCTTTCGTGTGCTGCCAGACGCCTTTTAACCGGCGCTGCGGCGCTTAGCCAAGCTCGCTCACGAGTTCCGGCACGACCGTGAACAGATCGCCCACCAGACCGTAATCGGCGACGCTGAAAATCGGCGCTTCCGGATCCTTGTTGATCGCCACGATCACCTTCGAGTCCTTCATCCCGGCCAGATGCTGGATCGCACCCGAGATGCCGACGGCCACGTACAGTTGCGGCGCGACGATCTTGCCGGTCTGGCCGACCTGATAGTCGTTCGGCACGAAGCCCGCGTCCACTGCCGCGC